>JALVPF010000178.1 GCA_027031935.1 Myxococcales bacterium
AGATAGAAGGAGATCTGCCGTACCTGCGTGACATGATCGTGGTTCAGGAGGGCAAGGGGCCTCTGATTCCGTTCAAGCAAAAGTACAAACGTGCTCCTTCCATGGCCAAGACCGCGGACACCACTAAAGACGATGTGGGCTTCTGGCTATATTCTTCCGGCTCAACAGGCTTTCCCAAGGGGACAATTCATTCGCAGTATGACATGGTGGTTTGTGCGGAAAACTTTGCCAAGGGTGTGTTGAAGATCGATGAAAACGATATAACCCTCTCTGCTGCCAGGTTGTTTTTTGCCTACGGGCTCGGCAACTCAAACTATTTCCCTTTTTCTGTTGGCGCCTCGGCGGTGGTCTATCCTGACAGACCAACTCCCGAACTCATGTTCAATCTCCTGGAGCGTTACAAACCCACCTTGTTTTTCGGAGTGCCCACCTTGTATGCGTCCATGCTGGATCACGCTGCCATGCTCGACAGGGAGAACGACACAAGGCCTGATCCCAACTCTCAACATCCTTTTTCGTCCGTGCGATTGTGCATATCTGCGGGAGAAGCGCTCCCTACGGAGGTCTACAAGCGCTTCAAGGATAGATATGGAGTAGAGATTATCGACGGCATAGGCTCTACGGAGATGTGTCATATTTTCCTGGCCAACCGTCCCGGAGAAGTTGTCCCTGGAAGCACGGGCCGACCTGTTCCAGGTTACGAGATTAGACTGGTGGACGATGATGGTAATGAGGTTGCCCAAGGAGATGTGGGTACCTTGTTGGTGAAGGGGGAAAGCGCTGCGCAGTTTTATTGGCGAAAGAGGGCGAAGACAAAAAAGACCATGCTCGGTGAGTGGATAAACAGCGGGGACAAGTTTACCAAGGACGAAAACGGGATCTATTGGTGTGCCGGACGTGGTGATGACATGTTGAAGGTCGGGGGAATCTGGGTGTCGCCTGTGGAGGTAGAGCGCTGTCTCATAGAACATGATTCCGTGCTTGAGACTGCGGTAGTGGGGCATGCTGACAAGGATGGGCTCATCAAGCCCAAGGCATTTGTGGTGCTCAAGGGTGGTCATGAGCCATCGGATGAACTGGCATTGGAACTGAAGAATTGGGTCAAGGAACGTATGGCAAAATACAAGTATCCCAGGTGGATAGAGTTCGTGGATGAACTGCCCAAGAGTTCCACCGGCAAGATCCAGCGATTCAAGCTGCGTCAAAACTGAAACAAAGCCCGGCTTCAACTCTCACTTAATAGTCTGCTGCGGGCCTACGAAAGGTGCTGGTAGCTTTATTCGCACTACTCTCGACATTGTCGTTCTCGGAGAGTCGCGACCCCAAAAGTACGGCCCTGTCTACGGTTCGCTACTCTACTGCTCGACGGGGCCCACTTGGAGCAGTACCTCGGCAACCGACTCGGCGGTCTCTCCTCGGGTTACTGGCCTGTCCGGGCAAAAGGTCGTACTAGAGCAGCCCTGCATCACCCCCGAGTGAGCCGCGAGCTGGATGTAGGCGAACATGGGGTGGCTCTCGGGTACGTCGCTGAACAGGGGCGTTGGAGGTGCTGTGTCAGGATCCATGCCCAACCCCTTCACCAGAAAAACCGCCATCTGAGCACGAGAGGTATCGTCCTCGGGACAAAACCGTAGTGGCGAGGTGGCACAGCCCGAGGAGAAGCCCGCCCGGTAGAAAGCCTCCACGTACGCATACCCCTCAGGGTAGTTTGTGGCATCCACATCGGCAAAGGTTGGGGTGGCTGGAGAAGAGCTAACGTCCAGTCCGAACAGCTTGCCTAACACCACCGCGGCCTTCCACCTAAGGACAGAGCCGCTCGGACCGAACTCCGATCGACTCTGAGGTTCCATAATGTCATACACGCTGGCGAGCTGTACCGAGAACCAAAGGGGGTCGTCAGCTGGGACGTCCGTGAATGAAAACCGTGCCAGGGCACAATGGGATGCAAGCAGTTCCACCTGTACGTCGAGGGGACGAACCGTACGGGGTTGAATACCTTGGAGCACGGAGATGGCGGCCAAGGCCCCGACCGCCTGCCCCGTGGCCATGGTGATGGGCTGGAGACGGATGGCGCCGGCCGCTAGACGTGAGGCACCAATGTTTTTCTCTGCAGCCAGGAAGCCATCCATGGTCTCCGGGATGAGGGTCTCCATGGGCACCTGGAATCCACCGCTCCCGGCAACGTAGTTGTTCGCCCATGTCTCTCCGAAGTCGAAGTCTCCATCTTCATGGCAATTGTGCAGATCGGTGCCGTAGTCACCCACGGCAATGGATGATGTGATGTTCCGAATCGCCGGGTCCCACATGTTTGGGCCGCGCTCTAGATCCGTGGTGGTGAGCATGCGCATTGCCTCGATGCGACGGCTCTCCCGAACGTAGGGTATCACCGGCAGCAGCCGCTCTAAAGGTTTTAGCTCTGCTGGAATATTGGGGCAGTCGTTATCCTGGATGTTGTACGGAGTGTCGTAGCCCTCATCGTCCGCAAGCGACCAGTTCGAGGCCCCCAATTCTTGTTGCGCATAGTACACGAAGCTCAGGCTCACGAGTTTGGCGGCGCAGTCCTTCTGTCGGCGCACTGCGCGGTCCTCCAGATACTCCACCGTGAGAGCACCTCGCCAGTGGTGCACCAAACTTCCGTTTACCAACTCCAGATAGTACCCCGGATAGTCGTTGGCCCAGTTCGTCCCTGTCCTTGAGATCAACTCGAAGGTTTCGGCGTCATACGCTACCGGATTCTTGGAGTCGGGCATGCCCCGATAGGCGTTATGCACCGCCCAGTTGACCGGATAGTGAAGGTTCCACCCTGCGTTAGGGTCCCCAGTGGCGCTCACGATGGTGGCGAATTCCTGCCCGAGTGTGCCGTAACCGGGAGGAGGAGCCGTCACCTGCAGGGAAGGGGGCACACCATTGTCATAGCGGCGCATCACCGCCACGTAAGTGATATCCTGGATACAGGCTGTGGGATCGATGGCGTCGCTCGAAGAGCGCCCCACGTGGTAGCTGGCTCCAGCAAGCGGGATCACGTCCCCACATTCAGTGGCGTCGATGAGCACCTGAGACATGAAGCGTGTGGCGCGATCCGTATCCACCCCCTGCACCACGGTGCCGCTACGCACCACCCCCATCACACGTGTCCGGAGTTCAAGGTCCACCGACGCCTCCGTCAACATTGCCAAGAGAATCTGGCGCCCTACGTGGGGCTCCCAACATTGGTTGTTCGTACCGAAGTAGCAGGTCCCAATGGGCTTGCCCGAAGGAGGGAATCGAACTGGATCTGCGTAGTAGGCCCGTACGCGGTCCACGAATTCCGCATAGAGCCCAGTGCCGGCAGGCGGCTGCAGGTACCAGTCGCCGAACGAGACGCCGGCCGCAGCCATTTGGCCTCCCACCCAGTCGGTCTCCTCGAGTAGAGCCACGCGCATGCCCATGCGTGCGGCTTGAATCGCAGCGGAGACCCCGCCTGACCCGGCTCCAACCACTACGACGTCATAGGCGCGGGTCTCCCCCTCCCCTCCATCGTTCCAATCCCCTCCATCGTTCCAATCCCTTCCATCGTCCCAATCCCTTCCAGCGTCCCAATCTCCTCCATCGTCCCAATCTCCTCCATCGCCCCAATCTCCTCCATCGTCCCAATCTCCTCCATCGTCCCAATCTCCTCCATCGTCCCAATCTCCTCCATCGTCCCAATCGGTGGTCTCATCCCGGAGCGCATCTCCATCGGTCGCTGCGTCGGATGCGTCGTACCCAGAATCACAGTGTTCGGTGCATCCCGCGTCTTTTGAAGTTTCGTCGTTGTCCGGCTGATGACATTGGATAGAAAGAATAACAACAAAAGCCATTAGAAATTTCAAAACAATACGCACAGGCATCTCAATGCACCTCACGAAAACGTGTGAAAACAGCAGGTTGGGCGGGCATGGAACAGCATGAAATTAAATATGCATCCGAGCGACGCGGCATGTCAAGGTGAAAGGGCTGCGAGCATGGTCTTCTACAGGGGATGATGCCCAGCCAGGTTGCCGGGGACCAGGGAATCAAGGTATCTGTGATTCGGGCATGGGTTCGGCGGGATAGGATAGACCGGGAAAATGGCAAGAGAGGAATGAGCACAAAGGAGCGAGCCGAGTTGCGGAGGCTTAACCGGGATAATCGGGTTCTGCGCTAGGTGCGAGAAATCTTAACAAAAGTCTCGACCCCAAAAGTATGAGTTTTTTTGTTCTGAGAAAACTGTGGTATATGTATAGTGTTGTGCCCACCTTTTGCTTTTGTAAAGTGGGGGTATCCGTGAAGACGGTGTTCATAGGTGGAGGTCATGGTTGCAAGGCGGTGCTGGAGATGTATGTCCAGGACAGGCTCAAGGTGCTTGATCTGGATGTGCTTGCCGTGGTCGATCGCAACATGCAAGCCCCGGGTATGGTGTATGCGCGGGAGCTGAAGCTTCGCACCTTGGGCAGTATCGATGAGGCCATGGCCATGGACGGGCTCGAGTTGTTGATCGAGCTTACGGGCCGTGATGACATTCTGGAGGAAATATACAGGAAGTTACCCACGGGCGTCAGGGTACTGGATCACGTGGTGGCAAGGGTTTTCTGGGACCTGGAAAACGCCAATACCAATCTGCAGGAGATCCTGGACACCATTCCTGACGTGGTCATGGTCATGGACTCCAAAAAGAGGATAGTCAGGGTGAACAGGCGCTTCGTGGAGACCACGGGCAAGAGTATGGAAGATGTTCTAGGGAGCACTTGCCAGGATTTTTTATGTTTGGGCATTGATCAGCTTCCAAGTTCGGAGCATAGGAAGGCTTTTGATGTGGTGATGATCACGGGGCATCCTTACACCGTAGTGACTGCCAACTCGGAGAAGCCCGGTGGCAAATATTTTCAAATCACGGCCCACCCGCTTTTTGATGATTCAGGCAAGGTGGCGAAGGTAGTCCAGACTTCCAGGGAAATAACCGAGCAGGTCAGGCTCAAGAAAGAGACAGAGGAGTCCGAAAGACGTCTGCGGCAGATTATCGATGCAGTGCACGGAGTGATCACTATCAAGGATCTCATGGGACGTTATTGGCTCGTAAACCCGCGTGCACAGGCCTTGTATGGTCTGGCCCAGGAGCAGATGCTCGGCAAGACTGACGAAGAATTGTTCGATGAGGATGTCTCGTCCATAATGAAGCGAAACGATCAGCACGCATTGGAAAAGGGGGGGCACCATCTGACCGAGGAGAAGCTCCGTTTTGGCAACAAGGAGTGTGTCTTGATCTCCGAGCGCATGCCTCTGACAGATTACACGGGTGATCTCATGGGACTATGCCTCGTGGCCAGGGATGTGACGAAGGAATTGGAACTACAGCATGAACTGGTCTCTGCCGAACGACTGGCTGCCGTGGGAAAACTGGCTGCTGGTGTCGCCCATGAACTCAATAATCCTCTGACGGGCATATTGACATTTGCCGAGGATTTGCTTGAAGAGACGGATGAAGACGATCCCAGAAAATCCGACTACGAGATGATCGTCAATGAGACGCTTCGATGCAGAAGGATCGTTCAGGATCTTCTGGACTACTCCAGGAGAAGGGCGCCCGAGAGTTATCTTGCACAGTTGAATGATATAGTTCGCAGGACTCTGGGAATGGTGGAACGCCAAGCTTCTTTTCATAACGTGGAGTTTTCGCTGCAGCTTGCCGACGATCTTCCGAAGGTGGAACTGGATCCCAACCAAATTCAGCAGGCCATCCTGAACCTGGTGATAAACGCCCGGGATGCCATGGACGCCAATGGCAAGATAAGGGTCCGGACGAGCATGTCACCAGACGGCACCAAGGTGTTTTTAGAGGTTTACGATACCGGATGCGGCATTGCTGAAGACCAGGTGGCTAGAATTTTCGAACCGTTTTATTCCACCAAGGGAGACAGGGGTAATGGCTTGGGCTTGCCTGCGGTCTCCAGCGTCATGGAGCAGCACGGTGGTAGTGTAGAGGTCGAGAGCGAGTTGGGATCCGGGAGTATGTTCAGGTTGGTTTTTCCTGTAAATCCTCAGTGAGCAGGAGCAGATCATGGGTGAAAAAGAAGATAAGCGGACGCCTCTGGATGGAGTTGGTCCAGCCAAAATCTTGGTGATCGACGATGAGGAGGTGATTCATACCAGCCTCGAGCGCTTGTTGGGAAGAAAGGGACATGAAGTACACTGTGTATTCAGGGCTGCAGAAGGCATACAGGAACTCGAGCATGGAAAATACGACCTGGTGATCACAGACCTGATGATGCCGGAGATGAACGGCCTGGAGTTGCTGGAAAGACTCAAGGAGCTTGACATAGACATTCCTGTTTTGATGGTCACCGGCTATCCGACCATAAAGACCGCCATGCAGGCCATGCGCTTGGGCGCTGTGGACTATATCGCCAAGCCTTTCAGGAGAAATGAGCTTCTCGGTCCCGTGAACCGCTTGTTGCGAAGAGGGGCTAGAGAAAAAGAGATGAACGGGTCGGACCATGATTCCGGTGAACCTGGTGCGGTCATCAGACCAGGAGACTGTTATGTGCTCAACGATCACTCCTGGGCTCAGATTCAGCAGGACGGAACAGCCAGAATAGGTGTGGAGGATTCCTTTTTGCAGAACCTTGGTTCTGTATCGAGCATATCCCTTCCCCATGAAGCGGAGGTCTTGGAGCAGGGTTATGTGGGAATAAGAATAACAAACACCGATGGAGAGGAACACGGCGTATTCATGCCCTTGAGTGGACAGGTGGTGGCCATCAACAATGACAAGGTGCAAACTCCCGACAAGGTCGATGCTGGTACCTGGCTGGTTCAGATCGTGCCCAGTCATTTCAAGTCGGAAAAACAGTACCTGAGACAGTGCTGATTTGCCGTGTGTCAAAGATCCACTGCACGCAAGTCCGAGATTATCTGCCTTGTGCTGTCATAAAAATCCATGGTCTCTTTGGAAAAGCGCATGAGGATGGAGTTCAGGGAGTCGGGAATATAGGGAAAGAGCTTCTGCAAGTTTATCAAGCGATGCTGGAAAAACAGCTGTGAATCGCGTGATTCAAGAGCTGCTTTACCCTGGGAGACAAGCTGTTCGTTGACGTCCGTACAATTGTAGTTGCCTTTGCCAATAACGTACGAGATGATGTTTCCCACGGACCACACATCGTAATCCAGATAATTGGCTTCGTAGTCGAAATCAATCCAGCGGTAGATCCCTGTGTCAGCATCCTGCAGCAGGTGATCCGAACGCACGTCTCCATGCTGTTGACCATTTTCGTGTAAAAATGCAAGAGCATCCAAGGCTTCTAAGAGCTTTTCGAAGATAGTCGGCAAGGTCTGTTCGTAATACTGCTCATGGGGCTGTTGTATTTGTTCTATTATGGAATACAGGGATCTACCGCGGATTTCATCGATTACTCGAACGTTGTTACCCGCCGCATCTCTTAGCGTATGCCCGTGCATGAAGCGCTTATCCTTGTGAACCAGGTCGAGTACCTGACTTTCCTTGTCAGGGTTGCGCTTGCAGGTGATGGTGAACGGTCCAACCTTTGTCTGAAACTGCTCCAGAAAAGGAAGCTTGACTATCTTTTTCGAACCATTTGCTAAGTCTACTGCATACTTGACCCACATCTTCGGCTGATCGTCTATACCGAACCTTCCCTCCCTCGCTTCTCCTGTGATCAGGTATCTGTCCTCGTCCAGTTTCAGGATCATCCCCGGCTGTATGGCCATGTAGTTTTTTGCTGAGCATATTACGGCTACAGGCCCACGGACTTTTCGATACGTGTAGCTCTCGATGAGTTCTCTTGTCTCTCGTGAGTCGTCGTATTCCAGCTCTTGGCTCATGATGGATGCTCTCCCGGAGCTGTGGATTTAGCGAGCATACATCAGGTTTGGGCATGAAGTCAGGATTTTCCGCAGGTGGATTCTTGCTCCCCGACCTCGTGACCTTCAGAAGGGCATGCCTCACCTTGTTCTTCATTGGGCATTTCCAGGGGATCCATACGTGTGCCATCCGGGTTGAGAATCGCAAGACCAGGACAAGGCTTGCCCCTGAGGGCGCTGAGGGCCTGCTTCAAAGATGCCTCTGTCTGCTCTCCCACCAGGCGAGCGACTTCTGCTCCGGTGTCGTCCTTGAAAACGAATGTTGGCACTCCCACCAGATGGTACTTGCCAACAAGAGAATGGTTTTCAGCAGCAGAAATGTTTATCATCTTCACCCGTACCATGTTGCCGTCACACTGGTTGACCAGGTTGTTGATTACGGGCTTCATGCGTTTGCAGATGGGGCAGTCTTTTGCTGTAAACGCGATCATCATGGGAGCGCTCGATTGATCGACATCGCCTGTGGCGTCGGCGGTGGCGCTGGTGTCCGGGCTTGATATGACCTCGGAAGCTGTCAGCCCGGGCAGGGCATCGACCGCCATGCCTATTGCTACCACCATGAGAAAGGCGCCAATGACCATCTCGATCTTTCTCATGTGTGGCCCTATGTTCTGGATAAACTTCATGCCGGCCTGGGCAAAAATGGCAACCGCGATGAGGGGAACGGCGAAGCCCAGCCCATAGACCGAAAGGTAGAAGGCACCCACCAATGGCTCTGCAGTGGTAGAGGCGGTGTAGGTCAACACCGAGCCCAGGACCGGACCGACACATGGTGACCACCCTGCTGCGAAAACAATGCCCATGACCAGTGCGCTGAACCAGCTCAACTTTTGGGTAAACTTCCTGTCGTCCGCCCTGATGGTGGAATCGAGCCACCTGATATGTATGATTCCGAGGAACTTCAGGCCAAACAAGGCGATGAGCAAGGCTCCCAGCGCCTGCAGTGCTGCCTTGTGGTCAACGAGAAAGCCTCCGATGACAGTTGCACCCAGGCCCAATATGACGAAAACAATCTCGAAGCCCATCATGAACCAAAGAGCCCTTATGACAAGCTGACCACGTCCCGAGCCGCTTAGCTGCCGAATGTCACCACCAACCAGGGCCGCCAGATATATGGGCACCAGGGGAAGCACACACGGTGTGAGAAAGGTCAAAAGACCCGCCCCGAATACGCCCAAGAGATCAAGTCCCATGATTTATCTCCTGCAAGCGAGTGGCAAGGCGTGCCACCGCCGGAAATTCTCGTGAATGAACTTTTGTCAAAATCTTTGCTGCTCTATCCAGGTTGCCTGCCAGAAGAGCCCTTAGCCCCTTTACCACGTCGTGATCTTCCGGAACATCCGTGGGGACAAAGCCACGACATCCTTCATGCAACTCCTCTAATGCCTTGATACCCAGTTGGTCGAACATCCCAAGCAGAAAACTGGCCGCGTCGTTGACGCCCGATGTCTCTAAATGAGCCAGGATCATTCTGCAGCGCAGGGTGTTTTCTTTTGTAGAACCAGCAAGTGCCTTTCTGTAGCACTCCAGCGCTTCCGCTGCCCTGCCGTTGAGCAGGTACCTGTTTGCAAGCATTTCGTTCACTAAACACCCCTTTTTCTATGGAAACTATACTCAAAACCTGTGCCGTTTGTGTAACTGCCGAATTTATTATGGGTTATTTTGTTTTGACACGCGTGGTTTCTGTGTCATATTAGTTGCGCATATTGCAATTGGCAATAATTGCAACACTTGCTGCAACAGTCGGGAGTTTTGATGATGGACCTCGCTTCCATATTGGTGAACAACAAGGATTTGTTGCAAGATTTTTTGAACTGGGCCGCTGATGCCCTGTTTGTGGTGGACAAGGATCAGAACGTGGTTTTCTGGAATCGCCAGGCCCAGGAGCTTACGGGCTTTTCTGCGGAAGAGGTCTTGGGCAGACACTGCCTGTCCGGAATAAGGTGCAGCAATTGCCTGTACAAGTGTGGCTTGTTCGACGAGGGTTCCATGGACCGGGTTAGGGTGGAGTTGGTGACCAAGGATGGGAGGAAATTGCAGGTCAGAAAGAGTGCGCTGTTGTTGAGGGACGACAAGGGGGAGGTCATCGGGGGAGTGGAGTGGATCAGAGACGAGACGGAGCTGGTACAGCGCATAGAGAGTTGCAAGGCCCATGGTGATGAAATCGCTTCCAGGGAGCGTTTGCAGTCAGCGGTACTCGGGTCCATCAGGGAAGGAGTTTTGAGTATCGACCAGGACTGGCGCATAAGCATGTTTTCCAGGCGTGCGGAGATGATAACAGGAATAGCCGCCAGTGACGCCCTGGGAAAATTCTGTCACGAGGTCATAGGGTCCAGGCTTTGCAAGGATGATTGTCCTGCCCAGTACTGCCTGGAGACAGGGGTGGACGAAGCGGAGAGAATAACAGAACTCGTGGGTCGAGGTGGGGCGACTTTATCCATAGCGGAAATTGCAGTACCTCTTCTGGATGAAAAGGGCGATGCCATGGGCTCGGTGATTTTGCTGGAGGATCGCTCGGATCAATCCGGCATGCTTTCTCATGGAAGAACGGGCGCGGTTTTCGCCGGAATGGTTGGAAGATCCGATGCCATGAGAAGGGTTTTCAGGGTGGTGGAGCAGGTGGCTGCTTCAGACGTGACCGTACTGGTCACGGGTCCTTCGGGCACGGGAAAGGAGATGGTGGCCCGGGCTTTGCACCACCTGTCAGACAGGAACGCAGCTCCTTTTCAGGCCATAAACTGTGCGGCCCTTCCGGAGGCTCTCTTGGAGAGCGAACTTTTCGGACACGTCAAGGGAGCCTTTACCGGGGCCCTGAAGGATAGGCCGGGGAGGATTGAAGCTGCCGAGGGTGGGACCTTGTTTCTGGACGAGATCGCCGAGACCAGTCCGGCCATCCAGGCCAAGTTGCTGCGTTTTATACAGGAGAGGGAGTACCAGCGCGTTGGTGAAAACAAAACGAGAACTGCTGATGTCAGGGTCATAGGTGCCACCAACAAGGACTTGACCAAGGCGGTGGAGGATGGAGATTTTAGGGAGGATCTGTATTATCGTCTGAAGGTAATTCCCATTGAGCTGCCTTCATTGGTACAAAGGCGTGATGATATACCTCTGCTCGCAACCCACCTGCTGGAAAAGATCGCCGAAGAAAGGGGGCGGCCTGGACTGAAGCTGACCAGCTCTGCCATTGGACGACTTGTGCAGCACTCATGGCCCGGAAATGTGCGAGAGTTGATAAATGCCCTGGAGTATGCAGTCGCCCTGGCCCCTGGAAGACGTATAAGGCCGGAGGACCTTCCCCCTGAGCTGACAGGTGCGCGACAACGCTACAAGGCTCCAGGAGCCGACGTGGACGACGAGGTCAGGAGGATAACCCAGGCTCTGGCGCATAATGCTCAGAATCGGACCAGGGCTGCCAGAGCCCTGGGCATGGATCGTGTAACCCTGTACAGGAAGATGAAAAAATACGGAATCACTTAGGTCGGTCTTCCCAAGCGGCGGGAGCAAGAAATGGTCAAAAAGTGGTTCCACCGATTGATGGCGGTGGCAAGGGATTGAGAACGCCGGTTTAGTCTTCTTCGAGGGTTATTGCTTCTTCCGGGCACTCGTCTTCACAAGCACCGCATTCCGTGCATGCGTCCTGGTTGACAACTTTTGCCTTCACGTCCTTTTCGATCTCGAACACGTTGGGTTCAGCCGGGCAAACCTCGAAGCAATCTCCACAGCCGGTACATTTTGATTCGTCGATGATGGTTTTCATGTTTCTTCCTCCTGCCCATTGGTGGGCATCGCGGTGAACAAATTCATGGTTTCAGTCTTCTTCCAATCTTATGGCCTCTTCCGGGCATGCATCTTCACAGGATCCACAATCAATGCACTCCTGCTCGTGAAGCACCCTGGATTTTTCTCCAAGCAACTCGAAAACGCAAGGTTCAGCCGGACAAACGTCAACGCAATCTCCACAGCCGCTGCATTTATCCTCCAAAACTATGACTCTCATTCCTGCTCCAAGCAAACCTGCAGCGATATGTAGAACAGCTTGGATATGCCGGTCAAGTCAAAAAGTCTTTTTTAGGTTCAAATCCCGATGCCATGTCAGCCAGGGTATTGTTTTCCAGATGTTCACGCACCATTCGGTTGATGGAGTACAGAAGATCACCGAGTATGCAGGTTCCGTTGCAGACCCTTGTGTTCATAAGGCATGTCTTGTTTGGCAGGGGGCCTTCGATGGCTTCGAAGACTTCAAGCAGGCTGATTTCATCAGAAGGCCGCGCCAGCACGAATCCTCCCTTCGGTCCCCTCCTGGAGCTGACCAGACCATGTTTATTCAGTCGCTGCATGACCTTGGCCAGGTGGTGATCGGACACGGCCAAACGCTTGGCGAGGCTTGTAACCGACATTTTTGACGAGTCATCAACCGAGGCCAAAACAGCCATGGCGTGCAATCCAAGGCTGGCTGCATCTGATATTCGTAACATCCTGCTCCTCCACGCAAGGGATAATCTGGTACTTCAATGCTTTATTGTGTTGATTTTGTCAACTTTTCATTTCTTGGCCGAGGAGAAAATGTGGGAAGATATGTAGAATTGGACAAATGAAAGAGGATGCTTATGAGCAAAACTCGTATCTATATTCTTGCCTTGCTGAGTGTGCTGTTGGTGGCTTGGCTTGTCTATCAGTCAATGGGTTCAAAGCTAGCAGACACATCGGAACAGCCGGACTTGCAGGAGCATGCAGACCGACCCGGGCCGCAGGACGAGGAGAGTGTCGGAACCTCACAGGACGAAAGCACTGACTCCGTGGAAAAATGGGGAAGCTTGCCTAAAGGTTCATCCCTGGTTTTACATGTCATGCGAAAACATGCCAACAAGTACTCCATTGGGAGAGGAACGACTGCTGTGGTTGTGACCCTGTTGGAGGATGCAAGACCTGTTTCAGGACAAAAGGTGAAGCTTTCGAACGTATTTACCGGAGCTGTCAGGATCTCCAACGCAGAAGGCCAGGTGTATTTCGAGAATGTGCCAGGTGGATTGTATGATGTTTCTGTCCAGTCAGATGTGTATTCGAATCAAAAAAGATCCCTGGAAGTACCCGAAGACGCGGAGCAACCCGTCGAGTTTCAAATGTATCTTTCCAGGGGATCGCTGTTTTCCGGAGTCGTGGTCAATGAAGAGGGCGAGCCTGTGGCCGGAGCTTTGGTAAATCTGATGGACATAGATAGCGATTATTGGGCTGAAAGAGTCAGTACCTCATCTGATGGTAAATTCGAGATAGCCCTGCTTGCTCCGGGTAAATACAGGATATACGCTATTCATAAAGACTATATCGGCAGCAACTCCACAGAGCCCATAGCGCATGGCCGTGGTCCCACTACTGGTGTAAAGGTGGTCTTGAAAAGAGGGGCCATGGTATCGGGGGTGGTTCTTGGGCAAAAAGGCGAGAGGATCAAAGGTGCGTCGGTGGTCTTGGTGTCCAAGGATGAGAAGATGACCATGATGGCCCTCGGTTCTACGCAGCATGCCCGGTCAGACGAATATGGCTTTTTCGAGTTCAAAAATGTTCCAAGAAAGAGATACAGGCTCAGCGCAAAGAGCAAACAAGGGGTGTCTGACGATCTCGAAGTGGATCTGCGTGGTGACAGGGAGGTAAACAATCTGGAGCTTAGACTCAGGTCGGCAGCCAGCATTTCCGGAAAAGTGCTGGATCACACAGGTAGGGCGATTTCTGGGGTAAGTGTCACGGCCCGTGCACTGTCGGCTAATAGTGCCGGACAATTTTCCGTTTCCAGCTATGGTAATGCAACAACGGATGACAAGGGTCGATTTGAGATCACTGGCCTGTCCGAGGGAAAATACTCCCTGTCCGCTAGAATGGAAAGTAGCCGGTTTTTCGATTGGGAAAAGAAGAAGGTCATAGCATCCACAGGTGAAAAAAACGTGGTCATCGTTGTGAAAGCCGAGGGAGCTGTCAAGGGAACACTCAGGTACACTGACGGGGGGTATCCGGACGTGTTCAAGGTGACCGTGGGTTTTTCGGAGTTTCCTTTTTCCGGGGGTCAAGGAGAGTTTGAGATAGAGCATGTGCCGTCGGGCAAGAAGGATTTGAAAATAAGCGGAAAGGGCTTTGTTGAGAAGATCATTCACGGCCTTGAAATAAAGAAAGGTGTTACTGATCTCGGGGTGATTCATCTCTGGGCCGGAAGGACTATCAGGGGTGTGGTCCTGGGTGTGGACGGGATTCCGGTACCAGGGGCACAGGTAGTATGTGGAAAGTCTATCACTGCAAATGCAGAAAGCTTCAAGACTTCCCGCTTGTCGTCAATGAATAGAGTAAAATCAGTGTTTTCAGATGCTGAAGGAAATTTCGAAATAGGGGGTGTGGACGCCCAGGCAGGCGTACTAATGGCCGATCATCCGAGATTCGGTCGCTCCGAGTTGTTTCGCATATCAAAGGGTGATGACGATGTGAGTGTAACTTTGACTCTTGCCGAGGTAGGTGAACTTCATGGCAGGGTGTATCTGGACGGCAAGCCGGTGAAAGCGCAAATGTACGTTACCGATGATCAGCAAGCAGGTCTGGACTTGTCGTTTTCTACATCCACTGACGGCAGGTACACTTGCAAAAGGGTGTCGGCTGGGCAAAAAAAGGTGAGGGCTACCTTTTCCGAGTTTGTAAAAACCAACGTGCTGAGCTCAGCCACCCTGGAAAAGACAGTAGACATCATGCCTGGGAGGAGCTTTGAGCTGGATTTCGATCTGACCGGCGTGGAAAGAAAAACCATCGATATAAATCCTTACCACAGGAAGACCGATTGAGATCATTGCGTTGCAATCAGTGGGAGGACGAAATCGATCTTTTTGGAATAGTTGATTTCTGTATCATTGTTATTCACATCCAAGCTATGATAGGTGTTTTCCTGAATAAATGGCGGTGGGAGTGGAAAGATGCAAGTGGTCGGTCGTTCATGTAAGGTCTGTGAAAGGAAAATTTCAGTTGATGTAGGTGTACTACATTGTAGGAATTGTGATTCGGTGTACCACGCCAAGTGTTTGCAAGGGCAATCCGAAAGCATTGGTGAATTAGTCTCAAAAGACGCTATCTGTCCAGAATGTGGTAAACCCTTTGATTCCGTTGACGGGTCAATGGAGCAAGATGAGCAGCATACCAGAGTGCCTCGGAAAGCGTGGGTAGCAGGTATCCTCGCTTTTATTTTTCCTGGGCTAGGTCATGTGTACAACGGTCGATTTCTTCTGGGGAGTATGCTGTTTTTAGCCCCAATCATTTTCATGATGCTTGTACTTTCCATTGCTGTGGCTTCGGACACATTGGTTTTCGTGTCTTATTGTATTGTCTTCTGTGTTTATGTTGTTGTCTGGATAGGCCAAATTGTCTGGGCCATTTTGCTTGCCAGGAAATCAGGTGCCGAATATCAACTAAAAAAATACAATAAAAAACTTATCTATCTATGCTATGCCATGGCCTTGTTCCTAATATACGAAGGCGTTAGCTGGACCACTAAAACGTTTATTGTCGAAGCGTTTTCTATTCCGTCGGGAAGTATGATTCCTTCGTTGTTGCAGGGAGACCATATTTTTGTAACCAAGATTGGAAATAGAAATAATAACCCAGAAAGAGGTGACCTGTTTGTCTTTAAAATACCTGGGTATCCCCCGGGAGAAAAATACATCATGCGTGTTATTGCTGTAGCTGGAGATGAAATAAGCATAAAGGATGGAGTTATTTACCTGAACGGTAAGCCAGTTAAGCAAAAGTCTGTGGGGGAGAAGATATTTTGGCAACATTTGTCTGAAGACAGTTGGCAAGCCTTCAGTGCTGAGGTTCTACAGGAGACAGTAGGAACAAAGACTTATCAAATAATTCATACGCAACAGGACCAGCATATTCCTTTTAATCAAACTGATTATGAGACGACAATTATACCTGAAGGATATTTGTTCATGATGGGGGATAATCGTTTCAATTCCAGAGATTCCAGAAATGTGGGACCAATTCCAATCAGCATGTGTGACGGTAGAGCCCATAGTATTTGGTGGTCTTCTGGTCACGATGGACTACGAAGTGAACGAATTGGGCAACAATTGTGAGTGTTGTAAGGAATTCGGCCATGTTTTCCAGGGAAGCGCTGAGCTGACCAAGGCCAGATGGAACCGGTGGCTCGGTGTCGTCCTCGGAGACGAACGTTATGACAACCTTGCCTGCCTTTTCGCGGACAAAGGCGCTGTTGCCACAGCAATAGGCCTTCGCGGACTCCGGGGTGAGGAGCCGAGAAGGCAGACGTAGCTTCAAGACATGCGTGCCCCAATTGGCGAGATAGAGAAACGCGTCGAAGTACTTCACCATCCATGCGTCCTCATCGCCCTTGAAGTTACCCCATGCATAGTCGACAACAAAGCTCGTAGGGGTTATGCGTGCCCGCGACGAGTAGGACCGCAGCTCGCTCATCTCATTGGCGCTCAGCGGCCGGTCGATCGCTTGGAATTCGTAGTATTGGTACTCACTCATGTAATCATTCCTCTTTTCGGTCTTCCCATGGCGTCCTGGTGCGTACATCCTCGATCAAGAAGCGCACGCCCTGATTGTCTGTCGGGTTTAGCCAAAGCATCCTTTCGAAGACTCGATCTG
>JALVPF010000179.1 GCA_027031935.1 Myxococcales bacterium
GCTACAAGGTGTCCGCGTTGCCAGCCTCTCTTCCTGATTCGTTGATAAAAGGCCTTGGGGTTGATAAAAAAGCATGAACCAGTGATCCACGGACTTGTTCTTCGTGCCTCCGATACCTTTGATCCGAAACCAGAGCTGCATAAAAGAGAATTGATCCTTTCCGAACGGTACAGGCATGCCGGCAGAAAGAAACAGTTTCTCCTGGGCAGGGTGGCGGCAAGACGTCTGCTCGCATATAGTCAAAGTGTGAGCCAAGGGCAACTGGGCTGGATTGAACGCACGGAGTCAGGATGGCCAAGACCGCTGGATGTACAAGGTAATCCTCTGGCCATATCACTTTCCATCTCTCATACGGGAAATTTGGCAGTTTGTGTACTGAGTCCTGTGTCAAGTGCAGTGGTGGGTATAGATGTAGAGCAGGTGGACCGCCGAGCGGATTCGTTTTATGAAGACTATTTTTCTTGCTCAGAACAGGACGCTATACGACAAGTGGATGGGGCTTGGTCCCATTCGGTGGGGACTGTTTTTTGGGTTATCAAGGAGGCGGTGCTCAAGTCCATCCGGCTTGGTCTGCAGGTTGATGCGAGGACTGTTGATGTCAAAGACATTCATGGTCCGGAGTTTGCATCTGCCTGGAAGAAAGCCTCTGTGAACTTGCGAGGTGAAAACCCGCCCTTTGTGATTTGGCGTTGGTTGAACAAGGAGCGCAAGCTCGCCTTGGCTTTGTCTCTAATGGGGCAGGATCTTGGTGAGCTAATGCAGTTGCACTGGAGAGAGGAGGAGGTCTAGGGTTTATTTTGCCGTTTTGGCATTCTTGACAGTTATGGATTTTATTATTACGGGCTCCTTGGGACAGTCTCTCGTAAAAGGCCCGTTGCTGCCGGTTGGTACTTTTGCGATGGCGTCTACAACCTTCATTCCCTTGGTGACCTTTCCGAATACCGCATAGCCGAAGTCCCTGGCACCGTGATCAAGGAACTTGTTGTTTTTCAAGTTGATGAAAAACTGGCTGGTAGCCGAGTCTACGACCGAGGTGCGTGCCATGGCCAGGGTCCCACGTTCGTTTTTCAGGCCGTTGTCTGCCTCGTTCTTGATGGGAGCGCGTGTTTTTTTCTGAACCATCTTTGTAGTGAAGCCGCCACCCTGTATCATGAAGTTGGGAATCACTCGATGAAAAATGGTTCCATCATAGTGCTTTGCCTTTACGTATTTTAGAAAATTGTCCACCGAGACAGGAGCCTTGTCCTTGTAAAGGACCGCTTCTATGGTCCCCTTGTTGGTCTTTATCACGACCGTCGGGTTTGCGGCTGAGGCAACTGCTCCCATGGTCAGGATGACTGCTACTGCGATTGAGGTGATTAGACTTTTCATGACAAAACCTCCTTATAGTATGGTGATGCTGTCAATGGTGATGTCCTGTACTGGGCAATCAGTGGCAAATGGACCCTTGGAACCAGTGGGTGTGTCCACGATCTTGTCAACAACGTCCATGCCTTTTGTGACCTTTCCGAAAACAGCATAGCCAAAGTCTCTTGCTCCGTGATCCAGGAAGCTATTGTTCGAGACGTTGATGAAAAACTGGCTGGTGGCTGAATTGACCTCGGAAGTGCGCGCCATGGCCAGAGTTCCACGTTCGTTTTTCAGGCCGTTGTCCGCCTCGTTTTTAATTGGAGGCCTGGTGGGCTTCTGGTTGAGGTTTTTATCGAACCCACCACCCTGAACCATGAAGCCGGGGATGACACGATGGAAGAGCGTGCCATCGTAGTGACCGTCTCGGGAATACTGAAGGAAGTTTTCCACGGAGGTTGGAGCCTGGTCTGTAAAAAGCTCGACTTCAATGGCTCCCATGCTTGTATTGATTACGATGTTCTGATTGGGCATGATTCCACTCCTTTATTTTGGTTGATCTTCTTTCGGCTCAATCTTTTTGGGTCAATGAGGGTTGTTTATTTTCCAAGTTTACTTTTCAGAAGATCTCCAAAAGTTCCAAAGCCACCAGAAGATTTGGAACTGTCAGAGTCCAGATAACTTTCGAAATCAGCTCGCTCGTCATCGTCTATGGCCGCCTTGCGAGACAGGCGTATGCGCTTGCCGCCATCTGTGATCTCCAGGACTTTCACCTTCATGGTGTCACCCTGTTTGAACTCCTTGCGGTTGTCGGCGCCTTTTGTTGTACCAAGCTCATTGTTGGGAACCAGGCCCTTTCTTCCTGGTCCCAAGCGTACGAAAACTCCAAAATTCGCAACCGAATCCACAACTCCATCAAGCACTGCACCCACAACCGGGATGTCTCCGAATTCACCATCCTTTGGAACCCGCGCAAGGCCTATGCGACGCTGCTGGGGATCTACGTTCAATACTTGCACTTCGACTTCGTCACCCAGCTTCAGTATATCCTTGGGATGTTTTACTCTTTCCGGGGTGTTGAGGTTGGATATATGTATGAGGCCATCCACACCTGGTGCCAATTCCACGAAAGCGCCAAAAGGCTGTAACCTCACCACCTTTCCTATTACATGTATGCCCTCAGGGAAAGATGCCATCACATCATCCCATGGATCAGACTCCAGCCTCTTCAGACTCAGGCTTATGCGATCTTTTCCCTTGTCAAAGGATAGCACCTGTACGTGAACCTCTTCGCCTTCCTTCAAGACGTCCGATACTTTTTCAACACGGGAGTGAGAAATTTCAGAAATGGGCAGAAGACCATCGAGCCCGCCCAGATCTATGAATGCACCAAAGTCCCTTATGGAGCGCACCGTTCCTGCAACAATATCTCCCTCTCGCAGGGTCTTCCTCAGCTCCGCAGCCTCTCTTTCTGCTTCTGCCTGGAGCAATGCCTTTCGTGAAAGTACCAGGTCTGGTCGTCTTCCGGAATCGTCATACTTGGTGATGAGGAAGGAGTACTTCTGGCCCAGATGAACATCGGGCTCTTCGCAATAATGAAGCTCTATCTGGCTGATGGGACAAAAAGCCCTGAGGCCTGCCACCACCACGGTAAAGCCTCCCTTGTTGCGTTCTTCCACTCTCCCTTCCACCGGAAGCTTGTTGCTATATGCTTCCTGTAGAAATTCTCTGTCCCTGATGCCCTTGGCCAGTTTGCGGGAAAGAACGATACCGCTTGCGCCGGTTGAGATGACACAGGCCTCGATCTCGTCCCCTACCTTTGGGGGAGTCTCGTCTCTGTATTCTTCCAGGGAGAGGATTCCCTCGCTCTTGCCACCGAGATCCACGAATGCATATTCCTTGGTCAGAGAGATGACCGTTCCGGAGATCATCTCTCCCCGGTTGCTCTCGTGAGCCTCGAACTCCTGCTCCATGGCAGCAAGAAATTCGGCTCTTTCGTCCTCTTCCTTGTCCTGTTCTTCGTTTTTTGCTTCTGCTGTGTCTGACTCGACCTGAAGCGGTGTTGTCTGTTCTTGCGCTTGTTTTTCGGATTGCGTCTCCGCTTGTTCTTCAGCCTGAGAGTCAATTGTTGTGGGATCTTTTTCTTCCATGCCTGTTTCTCCTCTGTAAGCAAGGGTAGGTCTTAGTACCACGTCAGACACATGTGGGCAAGGCGAGTCGTGATTTTTATATCTACCGTGAAACCCGGATCCTCGTGTTGGCTATGATTCTCTGGTTTCCATCGTTGTCAGTTGCGCGAATCTCCAAAAGATGCTGGCAATTGCTTAGCGAGGAGGTATCAAGCGTTCCGTTGAAGCCCACGTTGGGACAAGCTGGATATGCCGGCCAAACCAGGCAAACGTCAGGTCTTGCTCCACCATATGAGAGGCTTGACTTCACATGCCCGTCTATGAGTACCTCCATGGACGAAACAGCCTTGTTGTCCAATGCCCAGCCTCTGACTGTGATGCTCCCGCTGACCGTCTGGTCCATGGTCGGCTCATCCAGCCACCCAAAGGCGGGCAGGCGACTGTCGAGCCACTGAGCCTGCTGGGCTATGGTGTCCTTGCTGCCTATTATGAGATAGGCGCGAGCCTTGATGGTTCCGTGCGGAGGGATGGCAAAGTTGAAAACAGGTCTGAAATTGTTGAAAGGAAGGCTCCTTTTTTGCCAGCCCTGAAATTCCCTTAGCCTGTTTTCGCTGTATAGACCCACACCATAGCTGAGATCATCCTTTTGCATGGTGACCCAGCCCCCGGGAGAACTGAAGTTTTTGTAGTAGAAGCCATCGTTTCCCGGTGTGTCTATGGCTATCTGTGTGCCTTCAGAGTCGAACAACTTCCAAAGGTCTGGAGTGTTGTTGTTGCCATTGGCCGTGTAGACGGTGGGCATTTCCTGGGCCGTTGCCCTGTGATCCAGATCGCTCAGGTTGGTCAGGGTATATTCCACTTCCACCACGTTCTTGTTTATAAAGCGAAGGGATTGTGCAACCCGTACGTCAGATCGTCTATCCCGTGTGTTTGGATCATCGCATGCTGCGTCCGAGCAGTCTTGATGATCCCAGTTGGGATTCCAGAAGAGCGGATTGGTGGTTATGGAAAGAATACCATCCTGTGTGCTTACGCTTTCTACACCTGAACCCCTGACACACCTGTTGCCACCCTGTACCGGGTTCCAGCCAAGAAAGGTTATGGAAAAAGTACAGTGCGTCTGAGTGCTTGCGCACGATGCGTTCCAGGCGCAGTCCTGCATTGCACGATCCGGATCGTAAAAGGCCACCTGGACCTCTCTTCCCGTGTCGTTGGCATCGATGGTGTTGGTGTAGTTTGTGCCGGGCCATCCATTTACATCCATGCCAAAAAATATGATGGTGCCACCCCACTCCTGCCTGGTACCGATCTTTATTTCTTCTGTGCTGTCGTAGATATAATCGTCATGAAAACCATTGATGGTGGTGCTTTCGGTTTTTCCGGGCGAGGCCTCTCCCGGCAGGGGCGCCATGGGGATTTCATCTGGCAGAGGGACATCCGGGCAGCCGCTGCAAGCCTGATCGCTGGAACAATCGGAGTCGCCACAATCGGTCAGAGAGTCTCCGTCGTTGTCTTGCCCATCGTTGCAGCAGGATTCGGTACCAAAGCATATGCCGTCAGCGCAGGTGTCTGCATTTGTGCATGGATCATTGTCATCACAGGGATGATTGTTGGGGGTGTTTACGCAAGCGTTCTGGCTATTGCAGGAATCATCAGTGCAGGTGTTTGAGTCATCGCAATCCGAGTCCTGGGTACAAGCGCAGGTGTTTTGATGGGCACAGGAGTTGTCAACACAGGAGTCCTGGGTGCATGGATCTGCATCATCGCAATCCGAGTCCTGGATACAAGCGCAAGTGTTTTGATGGACACAGGAATTATTGACGCATGTGTCTGTAGTACAGGCATCCGAGTCATCGCAATCCGAGTCCTGGATACAGGCACAGGTGTTTTGATGGACACAGGAATTATTAACGCATGTGTCTGTAGTACAGGCATCCGAGTCATCGCAATCCGAGTCCTGGATACAGGCACAGGTGTTCTGGTGCACACAGGAATTATTGACGCATGTGTCTGTAGTACAGGCATCCGAGTCATCGCAATCCGAGTCCTGCTCACAGACGGAGACAGGGATGCAACCCAGGTCAGGGGCACATTTCTGTCCTGCATCGCATCTCGTGTCGTCAGGGACGTTTCTGCACACTCCCAATCCCTCGTCGCACACATCCCTGGTGCAAGGAATTTGATCGTCACAGTCGTCGCATGGAGATTGTGAACCTGAGCAAGCAGATATAGTCAAAAATGCAAAAACAGCTGCCACCATATGAACGAAAATTTTCATGGGGTGCTCCCCTGACGAGGGTGAACTCAAGCGCAACTACTGGATATTAACATGACGAGGATAGAAAAAAGAAGCAAAAGAGAAAAGGAACTAATGTTTCTGAAGATTGGAGGGAAGATCTCTCAAATATTCATCCACGATTTTTTTGTGGTCTTCTGAACCCAGGGTTTTCTTGAGAAGATGGGATGCAGCCGCCAGTGCGATGTCCACTGTCTCTGAGCGAATCTGCTCAATGGCCTTCTTGCGCTCTTCTTCCACCTGTCTTCGCGCCTGTTCGGCCGTCTCCGCGGCCTCCTTCCGAGCTTTTTCCAGCAGATCCCTTGCTCCTTTTTCCGCCTCTTCCCTGGTGCGACGCATGGCTTCGGTCATTTCCTGTCGCTGCTTGTCCAGCTGCGCTTTCTGCTCGGCTATCGCCTTTTCTGCGTCTGCGGCAACCTTGTCTGCTTTTTCAAGCGATTCGCGAATGCGTCCCTCACGATCCTCCAGTGCTTTCAGTATGGGCTTCCACACGTACTTGCCCAGAAAGATCATCAACAGAACGAAGATGATGACGGTCCAGATTATGGTTCCGGTGTGTGGGTCCATCAATCCGCCGTGAGCCTCTTCTGAGGTGAGCAAAACCCTGGCCAGGGTAGTCATGTCGACCATGGTCGATCTCCCTTGATACCTCGATTAATGGTAAGCCAACACCGGTTTAAGCCGTCAAAAGCCGGTGTTGGCCCGCTATGGTCTCTTACTTGAATGCAAGCAGAATGCAGACCACCTCGGCAAACAAAGTAACACCCTCGATGAGAGCTGCTGCAATAATCATTGAAGTACGGATGTCATTGGACGCTGAAGGCTGTCGTGCAGTGCCTTCCATGGCACCCCTAGCCAGTTGACCAATGCCGTATCCGCCACCGATAACAGCCAGTCCAGCACCGATTCCTGCTGCCAAATGCGCAAGCCCTTCCATGTTGTCGCCTCCTTACGAGCGAGTGAATTAAAATACCTTCAGTGTTCTGAATGAACCAGCAAACCTATGAATAAAGATGTCAAAATAGTAAATACATATGCCTGCAGAAGCGCCACGAATAACTCCAGTATATACATGAACAATCCAAACCCCACGGTGATAGGCGTAATTGCCCAGCCGAGAATGAATACCAAACCTATCAGGCTGAGGATGACCACGTGTCCGGCCACCATGTTTGCAAACAGACGGATGCACAAGGCAAAGGGTTTTGCGAACATGCCGAGGATTTCAACGATTATCATGACCGGCGCCAACCACCATGGCACACCGGGGGGCATGAGGTGGCCGAGCCATCCTCCGACACCAAGCTTCTTGATACCTGCAAACTGGATCATGAAAAACGCAATGGCAGCAAGCCCTGCTGTAACGTTGACGTTTCCTGTTGGGGTGGTTCCGCCGGGCAATATGCCAAGCAGGTTGCAGGTAAGGATAAAGAAAAAAGTGCTCGCCAGGTACGGGGTGTACTTTGCAGCAGCATCTTTACCCATGGTCTGCTTTGCCACGTCATCGCGAATAAACAGTACCAGAGTCTCTACGAAATTTGCCATACCCCTGGGTACCAGTCCCACCTTGCGTCTTACCACCAAGGCCATGAGTACCAGGAGAAATGCAGCTACCATCATGAAAAAGACGACTTTGCTGATGGACATGTCAACGTGCACTCCCGCCACCTCGAAAGGTGTTATGGCGGGAAGATGGATTTTTGTAAAACCCAGATCCACTTCGTTGCCGTTGGTTATATGATGCATGATCATTTCACCGACTTGCTTGCCCATGTTGTCTGCTGCTTGTGTCGCTTCAGCGTGCATGGTTAGTCGCTCCCTCCGCCGGGCCATCTTCGGGGCTGGCGGCATTGGCTACGGCGCTGATCTCTATAATCTGAAAGACCAAAAGGCCCCCGAACATTCCACCTACGAAACCGAATGCGTGCAACCATCCAAAACCAAGAACCAGACCCACCAAGAGACCAGTGATCAAGAGTCTCAACAGCATGTTGCCGAACACTGCACGAACGAATGCGCCCTGTCCCTTTCGGTGAAATGCGCGACGTGTGCTCCACAGGCTCCAAAGGCCCATGGCGCCGGAAAGGAGGAATCCGGCAAGCGCACCAGCAGGCCAGGAGGCCAGGCCCTTGGCCGACCAGGAAGGAACCATGATGGAAAAAACCAAGGAGCCCAAGCTCAAAAGTGCCACCATGATCAATGTTGTGCCCTTGCCTGGTGCTTTTGCATCGTTTTGTTTTTCTTCACTCGTCGGCATCGTCCTCGTGGTCTCTGTTGTTGTCCTTTTTCGAATTTCGCAGCACTGTTTTAAAAAAATGGTAAAAGCCTGACGCTATTCCAAACAATGAACCCACCAGTAAAAGAACAGGCTCGGTGCCAAGCTTTTCGTCCGCCCAATGGCCGACAAGGGCGGCGATTACTATACAGCCCGCCAAGACTCCACCCATGTTCAGCAGTGGGCCGATCTGGCGAAGCGCAGAGGGATCTCTTTTCAAATTACCTCCAACGCCTTGGCCGGTAATACCCCAAGGTTGCGACCTTGGTCAACCTTTTTGTTGCGCTATCTCTTGTAAAACCGACTACTTGAGTCTCTTTCTCGATATTTGGATTCGGCACAAGGCCTGTCGAAAGTTAGCAGAAGAAAGGCTGCCCTGTCCATGAGAAGCTGATTCCAAACCGCAGGATACTACTGCAGCATAGCCTCAGAGATCACAAGCGAGGTGGGAAATAAGAGACTACTGGGCTTGTTTGCTGTGCCCTGTTTCTGGTTTTGAGTCGACAGGCGTTTGAGGTTTTTGTTTCTCAGCCTTTTTATCAGGTTTCGTTGATGCTTTTTTCTCTTGTTTGGCTGCAGCAGGCTTTGGAGGAGGAGCTGGTGTTTTTGAAGCAGTCTTGTCTTCTACCTTGCCTGGTTTTTCTTTTGCAGATTCCGAACTGTTCTTTGATCTGTTTACGATCTTTGAAGAAGATGAGTTCTTTTTCGTATCAGTTTTCTTGACCTTGGGTGAAGCTGAAGCCGTATCGTGTGTGTTTTTCGTTCTCTTGATGGATGTCTTGGCCTTTTGGGATGAAGATGAAACTGCCGGCTCAGTGGAATAGGCCAAGGGTTTTGTAGCCTGGTCTTCGTTTTTGATGCGCTCTCTGAGGGCGGCAAGCTGCATCTGAACCAGATCTGGCCGTGGGTGATCCTTGAGCGCTGCAATGAACGCCTCTTCAGCTTTCTGCTTTTCACCCAGATCCTGGTAGCAGATACCCAACTCGAACAGACTCCTCGCCCTGATAGGGATGTCAGGATTTGAATCCAACAGATCCCGGTGTGCTTTGATGGCATCGCTCAGTCTGTTTTGAAGATAATAGGAGTTGGCGATGAGAAGTCTGGCTTCCTGTGCGGACCTGGAATCAGGCCACTTGCTCAACAACAGCCGCGCCTCAGTTCTTGCCTGGTCAAAGTCCCTGACGAGAAAATAGCTTTGTGCCACCCTGTATTGATAGGTGTCAATGCCTTTGTGCTCGGAGAAGTCGTGGACCAGTCTTTCGTATTCCATGGCAGAGGTTCGGTAGTCCATCAGCCTGTCATAAAATATATCGGCGATCTCCTTGCGTGCATCGAAGGCAAAAGCTGCCTTTGGATAAAGCTTCAAGGCCTTGCGTAATTGTGAGACTGCACGGTGTGGCTGGTCGAGATATAGATGGTCTATGCGACCTATTTGAAACAATGCCTTGGCCTGCCAGTGCTTCGCATCTGGATTGTCCGATCTGGCCATCTCCCTGGCAAACATGAGGAAGTGACTTTCGGCGTCTTCGTAGTGGTTGTCGTACAAGAACTCCAGGCCTTTGGAAAATCTATGTTCCAGATCGTTTCCCCAACAGGAAAAAAGAGTAGACATGGCCAGGACAGCCAAGAGGAAAAAAAAGTAAAGAGCGTAGCCCCTATGGGGTGCCTCACTCATCTTCTTCCGTCTCCTCCTGCTCGTCGAGCTTGGCCAGGCCAACAACCTTTTCTCCATCCTTGAGATCGATGAGTCTGACCCCCTGGGTATCTCTACCCATCATGGAGATTCCCTTGGCCTCCATCCTTATGACCATGCCTCCATCGGTGATCAGCATGAGATCTTCTGTGTCGCTGACCTGCATGCACCCAACCACAGGGCCATTCTTTTCTGTCACGCGGCAAGTCTTTACCCCAATGCCACCACGAGCAGTGAGCCTGTATTCATCCAAGACAGTGCGTTTGCCATATCCGTGTTCCGTCACGGTCAGAATGGTAGCGCCCGGGTCCACCACTTCCATGGAAACCACCCGATCTCCATCTCTCAACCGGACACCACGAACACCGCGAGCAAGCCTGCCCATGGGTCTAACGTCGTTTTCCTTGAAACGCACGGTCATCCCCATGCGCGTGCTGATCATCAGCTCTTGCTGACCGTTGGTCAAGGTGGCTGAAATGATTCTGTCTTGATCGTCGACCCCCATGGCAATGATGCCTGCGGCGTTGATGTTTGCATAGGCGTTCAACGCGGTCTTCTTGACGTAACCCCGTTCGCTGACCATGACCAGGAGTTGCTCGCCCTGCTCCTCCAGAGACCTGATGGGCACTATGGCCGCAACCTTCTCTCCGGGTCTGGCTCTGACCAGGTTGACTATGGCGGTTCCTTTGGCAGCGGGGCCGGCTTCCGGAATTTCATGTACCTTCAAGGCATATGCCCGACCGGACTCAGTCACGACCATTATGGTGGAATGAGCCGAGGCTACGAAGACATCTTCGACAAAATCTTCCTGCCTGGCCTTCATGCCTGTTCTGCCCCTTCCACCCCTACGCTGGCGACGGTATAGAGCTACAGGGCTTCGCTTGATGTACCCAGAGTGAGACAGGGTTACCACCTGGTCTTCATCTGCAATCAGATCCTCTATGGTAATCTCGTCAGCGGCGGCAACTATTTCTGTGCGCCGCTCGTTTGAAAATTCTTCGCGGATCTCTTCCAGCTCTCCCACCACCAGGTCCATCAGTTTATGGACATCTTCCAGTATGGCGGTCAGTCGTTGTATCTCCACACGAAGGGCTTCGAGTTCTTCGATGATCTTGTCCCGCTCCAGGCCTGTGAGTTTTTGCAGGCGCATGTCCAGGATGGCCTGGGACTGTTTCTCGCTTAGCTCGAATCGCTCCATCAACCTGCTTCGAGCCGTGGCCGGTTCCTTTGAACCACGAATTATCTTTATTACCTCGTCAATGTGATCGAGGGCTATCTTCAGTCCTTCCAGGATATGAGCCCGGGCCTTTGCCTGTTCCAGCTCGAAAATGCACCTTCGCCTGATAACCTCACGACGATGAGCAACGTAGTGCTCCAGGGCTTCCTTGAGATTGAGGACCTTTGGTTGGCCCCCCACGATGGCGAGCAGGATGACCCCGAAGGAGCTTTGCAAGGGGGTGTGTTTGAACAACTGGTTCAGCACGACCTGTGCCACTGCATCCTTCTTCAGTTCCACCACAACCCGCATTCCGTCTCGATCGCTCTCGTCACGAACGTCTGAGATGCCCTGCAGTTTTTTGTCCCTGACCAGGTTGGCGATGCGTTCGAGCATCTTTGCCTTGTTTACCTGATATGGAATTTCGTGAATGATTATCGTGGCACGGCCCGTCTTGGGGTGTGTCTCGATGATGGCCTTGCCCCTGACCGCAAGAATGCCTCTGCCTGTTCTGTAAGCCTTGCGTATTCCCTCTGTGCCGTAGATCGTGCCACCCGTGGGAAAATCCGGTCCGGGGACCAGCTTCATCATCTCTTCTATGGTGCAATCCGGATTGCGCGCGAGCAGGATGGATGCGTCTATAATCTCTTTGAGATTGTGAGGTGGAATATTGGTCGCCATGCCCACGGCAATACCGGTGGAACCATTTACGAGCAGGTTGGGAAAACGGGCTGGAAGAATGGTCGGCTCCTGTGTAGAGCCATCGAAGTTCGGTGTGAAATCCACCGTCTGTTTTTCAATGTCTCTCAGAAGCTCCTCGGCAAGTTTCTCCATGCGGGCTTCGGTATACCGATAAGCAGCAGCTGGATCGCCGTCGATGGATCCGAAGTTGCCCTGTCCGTCCACCAGCGGCATGCGCATGTTCCATGGTTGAGCAAGTCTTACCAGGGTATCATAGACTGCCGCATCACCGTGGGGGTGGTATTTCTTGAGCACTTCACCCACAACACCAGCGCACTTGGAGTACTTCTTGTTGTGCAGCAATCCCTCTGTGTACATGGCGTACAGTATTCTGCGATGCACCGGTTTGAGCCCGTCACGAACATCGGGCAGGGCCCGCCCAATGATCACGCTCATGGCGTAATCGAGATAGGACGACCTCATTTCATCTTCGATGTTTACCTGTTGAGCAGATGAATTCAGTGTTGTATCCATGGTTGTGTGTACTGTCCCTTCCCGGTTTATCCCGGGGAAATGCAAAAGAAAAACGACCACATAGGACTATCAGAGGCAGGGTTTGAAGTCAATGAAAAACTGCGGTTTGAGTTGGTATTTTTGCTTTGTTTTACAGGAGCTTATGTGCTGGATTACACGTTCCGCATCATGCTCTGCTGATTACCATCTGCAAATGGCCGCGGCCCATGTGAATCCGGCACCAAAGGAGGCCAGCACCAGCAGGTCTCCGCGCTTGAGCCGGCCTTGACGCTGTGCATCGTAAATCGCCAGGGGGATGGATGCTGCGGTGGTATTGCCAAGTTTCTCGATATTGGAAAACATCATCTCCTGATCGACTCCTAGTTGTTTTGCAACCTGTTCGGTTATTCTCTTGTTTGCCTGGTGGGGAATGATCAGGTCCACGTCTGAGAGGCTGAGCCCGCTTTCATGGAGGGCTTCATGGATCACCTCAGGCATTTTTTGCAGAGCAAAGGTAAAGACATGACGTCCTTTCATCTTGGGGTAATGTCGTCCCTGACGAATCAACTCCTCGTCGATTCGGGGATGAAGGCAGGAGCCCGGTGCCTCGATCCACAGAGACTTTGCGTATTTTCCATCTGCGTGCAACTTGATGGAGAGGATTCCCCTGTCGTCTTCCGAGGGGCCAAGTACCACGGCACCTGCTCCGTCTCCGAAAAGGCATGCCACGTCCCTGCCCCGGGTAGAGACATCCAGCCCCGTGGAGTGAACTTCCGTACCCACCATCAGTATCCTCTTGTATTGACCTGTGCGAATCCATGCGTCTGCCACACTCAGTCCATAGATGAAACCGGAACACTGAGCCCTTACGTCCAGTGCCGGTATGCCGGGCAGCCCAAGGCGCTGCTGAAGAAAACACCCTGTTCCCGGAAATGTGTGATCCGGAGAGAGGGTGGCCAATACGATGCAGTCGATTTCATCGAGGCTGATGCCGGCTTTTTCTGCCGCCTCCTTTGCTGCATGCTCAGCCATTTCAGCGCCGCTCATTCCCTCAGAGACCCACCTTCGTTCGTGAATGCCGGTACGGTCTACGATCCACTGATCGGAAGTCTCCATCCACCGGGTAAGGTCATGGTTTGTAACCACCCGTTCGGGAACGTAGTGCCCGGTGCCCATGAATACGGTCTTAGTCATTACGAAGGGTCCTCGTATGAGTTCGTCAGATGTCCAGGTTGGATACGTCCAAGGCGTTGTGCTCTATGAAATCGCGTCTAGGTTCGACCTGATCTCCCATGAGCATGGAAAAAACCTCGTCTGCCGATACTGCGTCTTCAACCCTGACCTGCAAAAGCGTTCGGCTCTCGGGGTTCATGGTGGTATCCCATAGCTGCTCAGGATTCATCTCACCAAGGCCTTTGTACCTGGTTATGGTCTGGCCTTTTGTTCCCGCATTAAGCACAATGTCGAGCACCTCGTCGAGAAGCTCGACGGTTTGTTCGCCGTCCTTGGTGGACACGGTGTAAGGAGCGGTTCCAAGATTCTCGAATTTATGCTTCAGCCTTAGCAACTCATTGAAGTCCGGTCTGATTAGAAATTCCCTGTCTATCACCGTGCGAAGCCTGGTGCCGTTGTGATGAGTCTCGATCACCAGGCGAAAACCCGGGTACTTGGGGTCTTCTTCCAACTCGGGGTACAGGGGCAGCACCTCCGGATAGAAGACCTCCAGGTATTTTTCGATCTTTTCTATTTGTCCAATCAGTGATTGTTTCTGTTCGACAGCATCGGCGGTTATCTCCGTTGCAGACACCAAAGCATCTACCAGGCGTTTGTCCTTCTGCTTGCCGATCCTGTCCAGTATGTCGCGACGGTGGAGCAAGTCCTGGCAGAGTTCCTTGAGGCTCGCTTCTCCCAGTTCGCTTCCTTCGAAAGTGGTGAGTTTGACCTTTCCGACCCCGTTGTTCAACAGGTGCTCGTCCAGGTCGGGCTGAGCCTTCAAGTAGGTTTCTTCCTTGCCTCTTTTTACGCGAAAAAGCGGAGGCTGCGCGATGTAAAGGTGACCACGCTCGATTATTTCAGGCATCTGCCGGTAAAAGAAGGTCAGCAGCAAGGTCCGGATGTGGCTGCCATCCACGTCTGCATCGGTCATTATTATCACGTGATGGTATCTGAGCTTGTCCGGATTGTAGTCCTCCTTGCCTATTCCGCATCCCAGCGCAGTGATCATGGTGGCGATCTCGGCCGAAGACAGTATCCTGTCAAACCTGGCTTTCTCCACGTTCAGGATTTTTCCTCGCAGAGGCAAAATGGCCTGGAATTTCCTGTCCCTTCCCTGCTTGGCACTGCCCCCGGCGCTGTCTCCCTCTACCAGGAATAGTTCTGAGTGAGTGGGGTCGCGTTCCTGGCAGTCAGCAAGTTTGCCGGGCAAGCTGAAGCTCTCCAGCGCACCCTTGCGCCTGACCATCTCCCTGGCCTTGCGTGCCGCCATCCTGGCCCTTGCGGCCTGAATGCCCTTGTTGCAAATGGTCTTGGCTACTGAAGGGGTTTGCTCCAAAAATGCACCCAGTTGATCGTTGACTATGGTTTTTACGATCCCCTCCACCTCCGAGTTGCCCAGCTTCGTCTTGGTCTGGCCTTCGAACTGGGGCTGAGACAGCTTGACGGAAATGACCGCGGTAAGCCCTTCACGGATGTCATCGCCTGTGGGGTTTTCCTTCAGGTTCTTCAGAAGCTTGTTCTTTTGGGCATAGTAGTTCAGGGTTCTTGTCAGGGCAGAGCGAAATCCCACCAGGTGAGAGCCCCCCTCGATGGTGTTTATGTTGTTGGCAAAGGAGTGTATGATCTCCTGGTATCCATCGTTATATTGCAGTGCCACCTCTACGACCACGTCTCCCTGTTCACCTGCCAGATACACGACATTGGGATGCAAGGGTGTCTTGTTCTTGTTCAGGTGTTCCACGAAGCTCTTGATTCCCCCCTCGTAGTGAAAGTCCTTGCTCTTTCCGGAGCGCTCATCATGGAACTCTATGAGAACGCCACGGTTAAGGAAGCTGAGTTCTCTGAGTCTATGCGCAAGCACGTCGAAGCTGTATTCGATATCGTTGAAGATCTCCGAGTCCGCCAGAAATGTCACCTTGGTGCCCGAGAGGTTTGTCTGTCCCGCTTCGGTCAATGGCCCCAATGGAACCCCTCGCGAATATTCCTGTCGATGGATTTTTCCCTCGCGGAAGATTTCCAAAAGCAGGTGTTCGCTAAGGGCGTTTACCACCGATACTCCTACACCATGAAGTCCGCCGGAGACCTTGTATGCTTCTGATTCAAACTTTCCTCCGGCATGCAGGGTGGTCATGACCACCTCGGCGGCAGGCTTGTGCTCGGTTTTATGCATGTCTACTGGAATTCCGCGACCATTGTCTTCCACGGTAACCCTGTTGTCCGCATGAACCGTCACCTGTATGTGGTCACAATAGCCGGCCAAAGCCTCGTCTATGGAGTTGTCCACAACTTCGTAAACAAGGTGATGAAGGCCTTGCTTGGAGGTGGACCCTATGTACATGGCAGGACGCTTGCGTACCGCCTCGAGTCCGTCTAGCACCTTGATCTTGTCAGCACCGTAAGCTTCCTCGTCGGCTCGTTGCGTCTTGGTCTCTTCGTTCGTTTTTTCCATTATCCGTTGTCCGATTAACTGCCCGTTGAATAAAGGTTTTTTAGTTCATACACAAAAGCTATTTCTATCACGCAAACATGCCGTCAGTAAAGGAAAAACCAAGGGCTTTTCTCCCGTGTATCTTGTGGAAAAAAAGCATTGTTCAAGCAGAAATCCGAGTTTTTCGCAGCGTTGTGAGTACCACTTGAACAAACTTGAAAGTCTCCGAATTCGTGGGTAAGCTGACTACAAATCCTTGACAGGCAGCTCTATGGGTGCTTGTCTCTTAGGCATTCAAGTTTTTTAGAGGATGGCATGGCGGATATAAATGACTGGGACGAGGAAGTCCCCACCAAGACCACCGAGATTATGCCCGTGTTCAAAAGGACTTCGGAGTCCTATGCCGAACTCGAGCAGATACATGGTCCCGGGGCACCGAGGTTCATTTCTCTGGAAGCTGAATCCATGGTGGTGGGCAGGGCCTTGGACGCGGAGATTCGGGTCGACTCCTTACAGGTATCGCGGAAACACATGCTGATAACTCTCGTGGCAGAGGAACATAGATGCGAGGATCTCAAGAGCCGAAATGGTGTTTATCTCAATGGAGTTAGAATCCATTCAGCCATGCTGAGACAGGGCGACAATATTCAGGTTGGAGATGTGGTCTTTATATACCACGAGAGGCGATAGATGGATTTTTTCGTAA
>JALVPF010000180.1 GCA_027031935.1 Myxococcales bacterium
CTCGACTACCTATTTTGATGAGGTTGCAAAATGCGTCGATGATGTCATCGCAAGGGTTGGGAAAAAAATCGTGCTGGGCCTACCCCTTGGATTGGGCAAACCCAACCATTTCGTCAACGTCCTTTACAACAGGGCAAAGAATGACCCGGAGATGGAGCTTACCATCTGCACTGCCCTTTCTCTCGAAAGACCAAACTGGTCCAATGACCTGGAGAGACGTTTCCTGGAACCATTTGTCCATCGATTGTTCGATGGATATGTGGACTTGGACTACATGCACGATTTGCGAAAAGGAACCATTCCCCAAAATATCAAGATCAAGGAATTCTACTGCAAGGCAGGTGCCTACCTTGGCCTCAAACACGCTCAACAGAATTACACAAGCTCCAACTACACTCATGTATATCGTGACATTCTCGACTCCGGTGCCAATGTTCTCGCCCAGCAGGTATGCAAGGGAGAGTTGGAGGGTCGCAAGGTCTTCAGTCTGAGCTGCAACCCTGATGTCACCCTGGATATTGCCAGGGAGCTGCGTAAGAAACACAAAAAGGACGGCAAACCTTATGCCATCGTTGCACAAGTCAATCAGAACCTACCCTTCATGTATGGTGACGCGGTGGTCGACCCCGAGAGTTTCACCTATGTAATAGACAACCGTAAGTACGACTCCAGACTTTTTGGTGCACCCAAGATGTCAATTACCACAACGGATTTTTGGATCGGCCTTTATTCCAGTTCGCTTATTCGCGATGGCGGAACCTTGCAAATAGGAATCGGTTCCTTGGGAGACGCCCTCTGTTATGGCCTCCAGCTTCGTCAGGAGAACAACCAGGTCTACCGCCAGGTGCTGCAGGACACGGGGGTATTGTCAAAGTTTGGAAAAATCATAGAGCAGACTGGTGGATTGGGGACCTTTGAAGAGGGACTCTTGGGATCCACCGAAATGCTCGTGGATGGTTACCTTCACCTTATGAAGAGCGGAATAGTAAAGCGCAAGACTTACAACAATCTATATCTCATGAAGCTGCTGGAATCGGGCAAGATAACTCACGAAGTCACTCCACATACACTGGACGCCTTACTTGAGACAGGAGCCATCCAGGCCAAACTCTCTAAAGAAGATTTTGACTTCCTCCAGAAATTCGGGATCTTCAAACCGGAACTTTCCTATGACGAAGGCATGATTATTTCAGGTACCGAACAGCTTGCTGCAGACCTTGACGACCCAAGCACGCGGAAAACAATAGAGGCTAAATGTCTTGGAGAGCAATTGGCCAATGGTATTCTCATCCATGGCGGATTCTTCCTGGGCCCGGAGGGATTCTACCAGGAACTCAAAGACATGTCCGAAGACGAACGAAAACAGATCAACATGACCAGCGTGCTCAATGTCAACCAGGTCTATGAAAACCAGTATGCCAGTGAAGAATTGAAGGTATTGCAACGAAAGCATGGACGGTTCGTAAATGCGTGTCTGATGGTCACCCTCAGTGGCAACGTTGTCTCCGATGGACTGGAGTCGGGGCAGATGGTCAGCGGAGTAGGAGGACAGTTCAACTTCGTGTCCCAGGCTCATGCCCTTCCCGATGGACGTTCCATCATCATGTGCAAGGCAACCCGTGTCAAGGACAAGAAGACGAGTTCCAACATCGTGTACAACTATGGCCACGTGACCGTCCCACGCCACCTTCGAGACATCGTCATCACCGAATACGGCATTGCAGACCTACGTGGCAAAAGTGACAAGGATATCATCGCAGCCCTGCTAAACATAACCGACTCACGCTTCCAGCAGGATTTGCTGGACAGGGCAAAAAAGGCAGGCAAGATTCCAGAGGATTACGAGATTCCAGAGCATTTCAGAAACAACACACCAGAACGTCTGCACAAAGATCTTCTGCCATTCATGAAGCAGGGTTTCTTTCCACCGTTTCCATTTGGCACCGACTTTACCGACGAGGAGTTGACCATAGGAAAAGCCCTGAAAACTCTCAAGGCCAGGATGGGTCAGGGAATGAAAAAGATCTCCAGCCTCTCAAAGGCGGCCACCATGCGACGAATACCCGATGAAGCCATGCCCTACTTAAAACGCCTGGATCTTGATCAACCAAAGGGAGCAAAGGAAAAGATGATGCAGAAGCTGGTGGTCCACGCTCTTGCTCTGAGCGGTGCCATCGGAAAAGAGGTGCAAAAATGATCGATCTGGACAAGGCCGAACTCGATTTGGAAGAGATCGGCAGGCAGAACCTTGCGCAGGTACATAGAAACCTGCCAACTCCTGTTCTCTATGAACAAAGCATCAAGAACAGGGAGGGCTTCATTTCCCATCTTGGACCTCTTGTGGTTCGTACCGGCCAATACGCAAATCGATCTCTGGAAGACAGGTTCATTGTCAGAGATCCAGACAGTGACGAGAAGGTATGGTGGAGCGGCAGAAACAAAGAACTGGCCCCGGAAAATTTCAAGGCTATCTTCTATCGGGTCTTGGCGTACCTGCAAAACAAGGATGTCTATACGCAGGAGTGCAATGTTGGCTCAACAAGTAAAAGAACCATTTCCTTGCGTATAGTTACTGAGACAGCCTGGCACAGCCTTTTTGTGCGCAACATGTTCACGCCATCCTCCGCGCGGGCCGAAGGCAGGCAATTTTTGCCGGACTTTTCCATCGTCCATGTACCGGGCTTTCAGACCATTCCAGAAATCGATGGAACCAATTCTTCTGCCTGTATAATACTCAGTCTGAAACACAAGCTGCTTTTCATTGGCGGTACCTCCTACGCTCACGAAATAAAGGACGCGGTCTTCACCATCATGAACTACCTGATTGCTCAGGACGAATGCCTTTCACTCAGGTGCGCCGTAAACATGGGCGCTGAAGGCGATGTTGCATTGTTCATGGGAAGATCCGGCACTGGCAAAACAAGCCTTGCCACCTGTGAAGATCGCAGCTTAGTGGGTGATGACCACCACGGGTGGAGTGCGTCTGGTTTGGAAAGCTACGAACGGGGCTGCTACGCTAAAATCACGAATCTAGATGCCGAAGACCAACCGATGATCTACGAGTGCACAAGAAAATTCGGCACGATCATGGAAAATGTCACGGTAGACACGGAGACTCGCAGGGTCGATCTCCAGGACACCAGCCTTACAGAAAATGCCCGCGCAGCCTATCCCCTCCCCCACATTCCAAACGCCATGCGCAAAGGCACCTGCGGACATCCCAAAAACATCTTCATGCTGACCCAGGATCCCTTTGGTGTGCTGCCACCGGTAGCAAGGCTTACTCCCCAACAGGCTTACTTCATGTTCCTTTCCAGCTACAAGCCAAGTCTCTTGGAAGACGAAGGGGAACAGAGCACACAAAGGGTGCTGTCCAATGCATGCTTTGGGCACACCCCGCTTGTAATAAAGCCTCACGACTATGCGCGACTGTTCATGGAGAAGATAAAAAGGCACTCCGTGCAGTGTTGGCTCATGAACACGGGCTTCAGCGGTGAACCATACGGCAGTGACCGACACGTGCCCATAGAGACATCCAGGGCCATCGTGGATTCGGTGGTCTCAGGCAAGCTAGAGGGGGTAGAATTCGAGCCAGATCCCGTATTTCAGTTTGAGATTCCGAAGACCTGTCCGGGCATCGATGACAATATCCTGAACCCGCGCAACATGGCCCGAGACCAGGGAGAGTATGAGCTTAGGGCCAATGGGCTTGCTACCGATTTCATGGATGACTTCTCTCAATTTACGGATTTCGTACCTGAGAGCGTAAAGGATATGCTTTCACATATTACTCTCCTGGAAGACTCCCTGGACATCATGGAGCAGTTTCGCATCACCATCTGACCTGCCTGTTTCCAGACCCCTGTTCAGCAGATCCCTTCTCGTGGTGAAAAGCTCAGTGGGTCAGATCTGAACCGGGGAAGCCAGTCAGGTATTCATCGTACTCCTCTTCCGGACCAGAACTGAAATCAGCGACCACTTTCAACATGTCAAGGTTGGAGAGTTTCTTGTCATCAACCTTGGTTCCCTTCTCCGGCAAATGGATTCCGGCGTAGCTCCACTCCGGCACAAACAAAAGAGCCTCACCCCTGCCATTGTACCCGAGTTGCACGAGAGTATTTTTCTCAAACAGCCGACAATGGTTTTCACAACAATAGAATGGTTGTACCACGCGGTAGAATGCTTCGGGTTTCAAGGGCAATAATGAATGTTCATATCCATCTTGAGGTATCAAAACCCCGCCCTTGGCAAAGATCGCCTTGTTGTTTCGCCATTTTTCAACTGGATAAACCCCGGGCCCGGGATTCCCGTGGTTATGATAATACACCATGACACCAACCGGAATCTTGTCATCGATTGGCTTTGTTGTGCGGTACAGGCCGCAGGGGACGTCTTTTTCCGTCTGGATAAAACCATCAACTCGCTTGATATCCATCTCTTCTCCCATCATCAATTGAACATCAATGTAAGCAGGAATGAGCGATGGTCAAGAAGACAGTAATTATCCATTTCTATACGAAAAAGTCTCAAGTCATGACCCTGCCAGGTACGCTAAAAGAGCTGCCGCCCAAATGATGCAAGGTTGGAAATTTAATTGCGTTCCAATGGTCATCAGCATCCATCGCCCCCGGGATACATTCAATCAGCTTGGCCTCCACCAATACGAGATTGGTTCCATTCAACTCCAGGTTTCCAATCAACTCGCATTCCATCCATGCTGCGCAAAAATCAAGCCTTGGGGCGCTGAGTTTTTTTGAAGGAATGGTACCAATCCCCGCTGGACCAAGTTTATCACCAGTGTTTCCTGACTTGGTCCCACAAAGAATGACCTTGTCCTTATGCTCTGCGGTGGGAATATTTATGACACAACACTTGCTCTCCATGAGATTCTTGTATGTTTTGTGTCCCTCTCCAATGCGCATGGCAAACCTTGGCGGCTCCTTGCTCACAGGCATGGTCCAGGCCACGGCCGAGGCGTTTGGATACTCCCCATCATAGGTAGAGACCAGAACAGTTGGTCCATGCCCCAACAATCTGTAAGCATTGCCGGGATCTACTTTTTTCGTCTCCATTTTTTCCTCCATTGACGCTCATGGGAAAACAAGCAGCTTGTCAACCAAGCCACATGACGATAGTTTCTAAGGATGATAACAAAAATCCTACCCATATGTCTCCTGCTGTCTGCTCCGGTATTGGCACAGCAGGTATCTCTTCCCATAACAGCGGACAACTCCATAGTGGACAACGATGGAGAAAGGTCCGTGAACATGGGTGCAGCTACGAGCTTAAGGCTCAAGGCATTCCAGCATCACCTGGTACTCAAGGTGGACACTGCCGGCATGGACGGCAAGAAAGCTATTGCTGCGGTGCTCAGATACAGACGAAACTCCGAGACTCTGGAACACGTCACCGTGTCATCCATTCAGGGAGACTGGGTGGAAGGTGACTCTGCCGGATTCAACACTGTAGCTGGTACCTCTTGTTTTCTTGCGGCCCAATACGACCAGGATCCATCCGGGCTGATTCCGTGGAGTTTTCCCGGGAGCCGCTTTGTGGACGTGGTCTATGGAAACGGGTTTTCCATAATGGGAACTTCCGACTCCCCAGTCTCCGGTGGGTACTACGAGTGGCAGGTGCCTGCGGATGTGGTCAACGCCATCGCCATAGGGGCCTCGTACGGTATTGCGGTCTTCGAAAGCTCGGGGCGGGTAGATCGCAATCCCACGGTCTATTCCAGGGAAGCATCCGGACCAGCTCCTGAGTTGGTGGTAACGACCACCTCTGCTGACCCGGCACCAGGA
>JALVPF010000181.1 GCA_027031935.1 Myxococcales bacterium
GTGCGCCGCGATCAACCTGGTCGTTGACCCCGTACAGATCAACCGCCGCAAACAGCGCCTTGCGACGGCCCACCCCGATGCCAGCACCGCAAAGCCGGTCGGGGCTCCACTCGATCAGCCCCCCACCAATCTCGGAGACCACCGCCTCCAGGTGGACCTGTACCTCGGGGTTTGCAGGGTTTACAAATACATAGCCATTGTCCGTGTAGGGCATGGGCCTTTTTGATCTGTCCCTGACGCGCCAGCCCGGATGGGCCCTGAGCATGTGCCGGGGCACAGACCTTCCAGGTGGTCTTTTACCCTTCCAGCCGGTGCACAGGTTGATCCATGCATGGAGTTCCAGCCCCATGAGGTGAGCTTTTTCCACCGCCACCGACAGGGGATCCCAGCCCGGATCCCGGCCCAGCTTGCCGGCGAGGCCTGCAGCCCATGGTTCAAGGCTGGAGTGGTAGTAGGCATCGGCCGTTCCACGAACCTGGAAGTAGACCTGGTTAAAGCCGGCCTCTTTCAGTTCTTTCATTATCTCCGAGATGTCTTCAGGGGAGTGATAATCCCAACGCGTAACCCACACTCCCCTCGTCTCCACCATGGTCTGCGCTTTCCTGCAAGCAGGTACTGCTGCAGACGAACCTGCCCAGCCCGGGATCGCGCCCAGAAGCAGCGGGATCGCAAAGACTGGAGACAAAAAGTTCAGGGCTTGATCACCTCGATGAGATTCTCCACGAGATCCACCGAGGTCACCGAGGAGACCTCAGCGTGGAAATTTGCAATTATCCTGTGGCGCAGGACAGGTCTCGCCATGGCCCTGATGTCATCGGCACTTACGGCAAATCGACCCTGCAGCAGGGCTCTGACCTTGCCTCCAAGCACCAGATACTGACTGGCGCGAGGCCCTGCGCCCCATGAGACGTACTGTTTTACCATGTCAGAAGCAGATGATTCGGCTGGACGCGAGGCTCTGACCAGGCGGACCGCGTAATCCAACACTTCGTTCGCCACAGGAACCCTGCGCACCAGGTTTTGAAATTCCTGGATCTGCTTTGGCCCAAGGATCTTGTTCAGGACAGGCTCTTGAGCATCGGTGGTATCCCGCACAATGGTACGTTCCTCGTCCGAACTGGGATAATCCACGCCTATGTAAAACATGAACCTGTCCAGTTCGGCCTCTGGCAGGGGATAGGTCCCCTCCTGCTCGATGGGATTCTGGGTCGCAAAAACCAGGTATGGCTGAGGAAGCTCATGGGTGTTCGCCCCGGCCGTGACCTTCTGTTCCTGCATGGACTGGAGCAGCGCAGCCTGTGTTTTTGGGGGACTCCGGTTGATCTCATCAGCCAACAGCACGTTGGTAAAGATGGGCCCTGGTACAAACCTGAAAGAACGATCACCAGTGGTGGTGTCCGTAACCAGCACGTCGGTCCCGGTTATATCGGCAGGCATGAGGTCGGGAGTGAACTGTACCCTGGCAAACTTCAAATCCAGGACCTCTGCCAGAGTGGAGATCAGCATGGTCTTGGCGAGTCCAGGCACACCCACCAACAGGCTGTGGCCGCCGGCAAACATGGAAGTCAGCAGCAACTCCACCACCTCTTGCTGTCCAACGATACGTTTTGAAATCTCTTCCACGAGCTGCTGGTAAGAGCCGTACATGAACTCTGCACGCTCTTGGTCATTTGCCACAGAAGGATTTCTGACCACAGCATCCATCAATTTGTAACTCCCCTTCTCAGTTGCAAGAATACTGATAACAGGAAGTAGGCTCTTAGTCCAGCCTGGATTAAATTTGAATGCTTGAAAAATCCCATACCATGACCACATTATGTAGACAGAAGGGATGAGCCAATGCGTTGGTCGTATAAAATAGCCACTCTGTTCGGAATTCCCGTAAGGGCACATATCAGTCTTGTTATATTTCTCGCTCTGATGGCCCTTTCGGGTGGAGGCATGCAGGGGCTGGTGCTGATGATAGCCGTATTCGGCTCCGTCGTGATGCACGAACTTGGTCATGCCCTCATTGCCAGGGCCAAGGGGCTGCCCATTGCCGACATCTCCCTATACCCCTTTGGAGGCATGGCCAGGATGCTGAAGCCTCCCCGTACCACCGGAGATGAGATCCTGGTGGCTGTGGCTGGACCAGCGGTAAGCATGGTCCTTGGGTTCGGCTTCTGGGGTCTGTCACTGATTGGCAACTCCATGTCCCTGTGGACATTGGCGAAGGTCAACCTCATCCTCGGAGGCTTCAACCTCATCCCGGCTCTACCCATGGACGGAGGCAGGATACTCAGAGCCATCCTGGCCCGGAGGTACGGCTATTACAAGGCCACTACCCTGGCAGCTCGAACCGCCAGATGGATCGCCTTGGCCATGGCGCTGCTGGGGGCCCTGTGGTCCTACTGGATGATAATGATTGCGGGATTCGTACTGCTGATGTCCATCTACGAAGAGACCATGGCCAGAGCGCGGCAGTTCATGGGCGATCCTGGCTACGACGATGCCAACTTTCCCTACGGCACCCCCTTCGACCCCTTCACCTCTCCAATGACTGGTCACTCCTCGAAGGTACCAGGAACGGACTGGGAGGTAATGGACGAGGACAAACCGCATCCCAAGACGGGTCGCAGGGTCATCGTCGACAGGTTTGGAAACAAGGTCATCGTAGACTGGAGCGACAGCCCATAGCAAAGGCCTGACGCTATCATGATCAGTCAATAAACTGCTGCGCAAAAAACCCGGGGTTGAGGGTGTCGCCCGTGGCTGTACGCAAAAGCTCGTCCCACCTCATGCTCGCACCAGGACCAAAGATCTTCTCTTTGAGGTAGGAGCCTACATTCTTGTTTCCGTACATGTCCATATGGTTTGGATCATCGGACTTGACGATGTTTTTAGCGAGATAATCCAGGACCTGGCTGGCCATACACTCGCCAAGCAGGTAGTTGTGATAGTATGCGGGCCACACTGCTATGTGAATTTTCGAAGCCCAGTCAGGAGCATCTCTTCCTTCCGGACGATGCAGCAGCTGGTAACGCTCCTTCAGGTCCCACCACAGCTTGTTCAGGTCCTGGTCAGGGTTTGCATACATCTCTCGTTCGAAATTCATCATCACCATTGCCCAACGTGCAAAGACCAGCATGCCCAGGCGTTGGTTGAAGGTGATGTCCTTTTCCACCGCTCTGACCTTTTCCGGGTCCACCCCGGCCGCCTTTATGAGCCAGGCAGGGTTGCGGGTCTGTCGGCCGAACATCATGGCTATGGCTTCGGTGGTAAAGGCGTGAGCAGGTTGTCTCAGGAGCCATGGCAGCTTCTTGTTCGTATAAAGATCATAGACCCCGTGTCCCATCTCGTGCATCAAGGTCGATGTCCACTGTTCATTGGGACGAAGGTTTGCAAGTATGCGTATGTCGCCGGAGCGATCCATGTTGGTGCAGTATGCGTGGGGCATCTTGCCAGGCTTTTCGTACAGGTCTGAGTGCTTGAGGATATCCGCAGGATCCAGGCCTATGGAGGTATAGAATCCCTGTACGATCTTCAAAGGATCCTTGTCCGCAAAAAACGAATCCAGGTCCACACCCTTGAGCTTGGGTGACTCCTGAAAAAACGGATCCTGATAGTGCCACGGCATCAGCTTGTCCACATCCACGCCGTATCGCTTCGCAAGCTCCTCATCCACCTTTGCCTTTATCTTCCTGAAGGGTTCGTCCGTCAGCCCGGCAAGCTTGTCGAAAATCGCCTTTATCTCCTTTGGGTCCTGCTCCTGCAACTGCAGGCGCATCTGGTAGTAATCCTTGTAGCCCCTGGATCTGGCTGCCTTGTTTCGTAGCTTGATCAGTTCGATGATGTCAGGGGCCACAGCTTTGCCCTTTTGCTTGTATGCCTCCCACGCAGCCTTTAGCTTTGCCGAGTCCTTGTCCTTGCGCAGAATGTCCTTTATCTCGTTATCGGCAAGCTCCTTGCCACCCATTTTTCCCCGGAATTCACTGAAGGTCTTCTGCACCTTCGTGGACAGCGCCACCATGCGCTTCCTGGATGCCTCATCTATCTGGTTTTCCTCCATGGCGTTTACCAAAAGGACAATCTGGCGCGCCAAGAGCGGATCCGACAGACCGGAGTCCCGGGCTTTTTTCAAAAGCTCGTATTGTTCCTTATTGGAGTACAATTGCCTCAAGGCGATCTCCAGCTTCTCCACTTTCGCATAGGAGTCCTTGTCACCGGTGGTAGTCGCCTTCCAATAAGCCAGGTTGGATGCCTTCTCCAGAGGAGCAGCTTTTGCAGTAATGTCCTTGACTACCTTCATGGCCTTTGCCTCTATGTCAGGGTTGGTGGTAGAAGATGTGGATTTGTGAGCCGGGCTCGTGGCACAACCGACCACGATGGCACACGTAAAAATAATGGATGTTTTCATCTCGCCTCCTTGGTGCTTCGGTTATTTTTGGCCCGGACGGGCGGCACAATCTCATGCAGGAAAAAAGATGCATCGAGGGCCTTGCCAGTAACTCTCTTCAAAAGCTCGTCCCAGCGTACGAGCGCGCCCTTGGAAAAAACCTCCTCGCGCAGCTTGTTCCAGAAGCTCAGAGAAAGCCGTTCTCCAGGGCCGGTGGACACAAGCGCGCGAAGCTGACTGCCAACCAGCCTCCCCAGGAGGTAGTCATGAAAATACACAGGGGCATAGACCAGATGTCCCATCATCGGCCAGGAAGATGGTCGCAAGTCCTTGGGGAAACGAACTCCCAGATACTGCGCAGCAAGCCTCCACCACAAGGCCGCCAGGTCCTGTCCCGGGTCTGCATACAGCTTGCGCTCGAAGTCGATCATCAGCAGATAGAATCTCAAAGACAGCAGAAGCTGATGGCGTCTCGCGGTCAATACCTGTTTTTGTCTCAATCGCAATCGCGGAGGCGCTATGCCCACCACCTCGTGTAACCACTGAGGGTCGTACACCAGATCTGCGCTCAACATGGCGATGGCCTCTGACATGCATTCAGCAGCAGGCCTCCTGAGCAACCACGGAAGGTGTCGGTCTATGCCCAGCAGGTAGGCCGCATGACCCATCTCGTGCAGCATGGTCTCTGTCCAGTTCTTACCCTGACGCACGTTTGCCAGTATGCGCACATCCCCTGCCCGATCCACATCCAGGCAAAAAGAGCCTGCCATCTTGCCCGGCCTCTCCAGGAGATCCGATCTGCCAAGTACCCCTCCCATGTTCATCCCCAAGGCATCGAAGGTGCGCTGAGCCAGGGTCACCGCCTCGGTGCCGTGAAACAATGGTTCCATGTCCACATCAGCACAGGACACCAGACGGCGGGAAAAGGGATCTTCGAACAACCATGGGCCCACCTCATCCACACCCACATCAAAGCTTTTTGCAAGACACGCCCGCTGCTTTTCCAACAGCATCTCATAGGCATGGTCGGTCCCGCGTAACAACTTGCCGCATGTCTCCATCAGCATGCCTTCGTCCACCTCGTCCATGCGAAGACGAAGCTGAAAATAATCCCTGGCACCTGCTGCGCGGGCCGCTTCGTTGCGGGCCCGAACAAGCTCCAGGAATCGGTCCTGTAGACCCGCCGTCTTTTCCACAAAGGCCTGCCACGCCTTTTTACGATAGGCCACATCCTGCTGCTCGTAGAGTATCTGGTAGATGTCATTGTCCGACACGGGCTTGCCTTCCAGCAGTATCGTCCTGGAGTTGTACTCCTGTTCAACAGATGCAGAGAGTGTCACCAAGCGGTCTATTACCGTAGAAGGAGCCTGGTTTTCAGAAAACTCCAGTTGCAGAAGCTGCAGCTCTCGCTTCAGCTCAGGCG
>JALVPF010000182.1 GCA_027031935.1 Myxococcales bacterium
CAATTACGACTTCAACATCCCGAAGGACTCTGGATGCTGTTCGCCATTCCTGTACTCATTATTATCGGGTTGTGGATGGGACAGGATCTGAAGTGGTACAGGCGTCTTCCCGTACAGCTCCTCAGAGCTGCCCTCGTTGCGGCCCTTTCCATCGCATTGTCCAAACCGGTACGCCTGAGTGAATCAGCCAGTCCGGCAGTTGCCCTGCTCGTGGATGATTCTGCGAGCATAGACAAAAAAAACCGTGAGGACATGCTTGAAAAAGTTCGGTCTTTCTGGGACGAGAGGGATGACAGCCCCATATTCATAATAGGCTTCGACCGACACCCCGAGCTGATAGCGGACGAGAAATATCTACGAATATCTCTTGACAACAAAACCCCGGGGCTTGCAAGCGACCTGGCCTCAGCCATGAGATTTGCCTATGGACTGTTTCCCCCTGACTACGACAAGAGGATGGTGATCTTTTCAGATGGTTTGGAGACGCGGGGAGATGCGCTGGCAGAAGCGGACAGGGCGAGAGAACTGGGTATACAGGTCTGGACCGTGCCCATAAAAGACAACAAGGTCTTGGACATCATGGTGGATGGGATGGAGGCACCGGGCAGTATAAGCAAGGGCAAGGAAGCTACCATCAGGGCGGTTATTTTTTCGAACCAGAGCACCAGGGTGCGCGCAAGCCTATTGAAAGATGGCTCCAGGGTATCGATCAAGCGTACCAGGATCAAAAAGGGTAAGAACCAGCTAGAGTTCAAGGTGAAATTTTCCAAGCCCGGCTGGCACGAGGTACGAGTCAGAGCCAGCACCAGGGGAGACAGGTTTACGCAAAACAACACATGGAGCAAGATGATCTGGGTCATTGCTTCGCCCAGGGTATTGCTCGTACAAAAGGATCAAAAGCCCAATCCATTGCATGATGTTTTGAAAAACGACAGATGGCAGCTCGATACTGCCACCCTTACGTCCCTTCCAAAATCGGTCAAGGACTTGGCAGGTTACGACCTTATAATCCTGGATGATCTCAAGCTTGGAAAACTTCCGGCCCAAGTCATTGCAGCCCTTCGCAGCAGTATCGAAGACTTTGGCTGCGGCCTGCTTGTCACCACGGGCCAAGGGGCTTCCGACTTGGCGGACCCCGGGAAAAAGCCCATAGAACGGCTGCTTCCCGTGGAGTTCAAGCAGGTGAAAAAGAAGGAGAAGATTCCTGCTGCCATAGTGTTCGTTACGGATCGCTCTTCGAGCATGGCAAGGGGTGGCAAGTTTTCCATATTGCTGCGTGCGGTAGCTGACACCCTGGGACGCATCAAGGATACGGCCCAGGTGGCTGTGGTGATGTTCGACGATTTTCCGGAGGTGGTAGTCGGCCTTACCGAGGCCAAAAACAGGGACAAGATACGAAAGATCGTTCTCTCCCAACGAATCGGCGGGGGTACGTCCATATATCCTGCGCTGAAAGAGGCTCACAAGCAACTGAAAAAAAGTGCGGCAAAGCTCAAACACATCATACTGCTGTCGGACGGTCAGAGCATAAGCATGTATGATCACTATGGATACATAGTAGACAAGATCGCCTCCGACAACATAACCATAAGCTCCATAGCCCTGGGCCAGGATGCGGACAAGCTGGAGCTGAAACGCATCGCCGCCCGAACCGGAGGTAGATTCTACTTTACCGATGACATCTCCAACGTACCGAAAATCTTTGCACAGGAGACTGAGAATGTTACAGAGACCAATGTCATAGAACAAGCCATAAAAGTGACCGAGGCCAAGCTGGTTGAAGCCCTTGCAGGTATTGACTTCAGCTCTGCACCATCCATAAGTGCTTACATACCATCAGAAGCACAGCCCACAGCCGAGGTGCTGCTCATCAGCTCGGACAGGTCCGAGCCCATCCTGGCCAGGTGGCGCTATGGCCTTGGGCGAGTGATGGTACTTACGACAGACGCCCAGGGTGCATGGTCCGGCAAGTGGACAACCTGGCCACAATTTCCGGATTTCTGGCTCAGGCTGGCGGATGACACCCTGCGAAAGACTCCTCCGGGCAGTCTCATGATGCACGCCAGTGCTGACACCACGGAGGCGACAGTCACCGTGACAGTTCCCTCAAGGGGCCCTGGTCTCCAGCAGAATCCTCCAACTCTCGTGATACGCAGTCCAAGGGGCAAGGAGCAGAAGCTGGAGATGATACGCCGAGGTCTGGGCTTGTATCGGCTGCAGTTTCCCCTGGAAGAAACCGGCGCCTATGCCCTGAAAGCCCAGAGGCTTTCTGAAAATGGCATGACCGAAGTAAGGTTTGGATCCGTAACAAGAGCTTATCCGGAAGAATTTCTTTCCGTGGGTTCAAACACCCGACTTCTGGAACAAATAGCCAGGCATACCGGTGCGAGTACAAATCCGAAGCTCGAGGAAATCTTCAAGGATGGACGCCAAAAGAGGGAGACCACCAAGGACCTATGGCAGTACTTCGTGTTTGTCGCCATGGGAATATTCCTTGCCGAAGTGCTCATACGACGCTTGTAAAAATCTCTCCTTCCTCTTTTGCCCCTGTTAGTCCTACGACTAAAAAACGACACTTCGTAGATTGGTCGCGACCAATCTACGATTCGTCGTAGAAAAGTCGCACTAAAAATCCCCAAAATAAGCATATTTTCATGACCGAACCATGACATGGGTCCTGCAGGCTTGTTGTTGGTGCTAAATATTAAAAACAGAGATCGGAGATTAATCGTGAAAATAAGCAAGATGCTATTGGTTGAACCCAAGGCCCCTGGAGTACATGTATTTTCCCTGGTGCGCATTCCCCGGCTCGGTCTGCCGATTCTGGGCACCCTGGCCCACCGCAGGGGAATAGACACACGCGTGGTAATAGAGGACGCAGCAGCCCTTGACATGCAGATGGTCGCGGACACGGACCTTTTGTGCATATCCACCATCACGCCCACGGCTCCTCGGGCCTACCGGCTCGCCGACTACGCACGCGCCCATGGCATCCCGGTGGTAATGGGAGGCCCCCACGTGACTTTCCTTCCCGACGAAGCCTTGCAACATGCAGATTGGGTAGTCCGAGGCGAGGCGGATACCAGCTTCGAACAATTTCTGGACATGCTGGAACAGGACGGTGATCCTGCAAACATCGCAGGGCTGAGCTATATACGAGATGGCCAGGCGACACACAACCCTTTGCCCACAACATCAGTATCCATGGACAGCGTGGCAATCCCTGATTTTTCGTTGCTCGCCGGTCAGAAAAATCGATATGATTTCGATCTGGGTATCATCCCCATACAGACCTCACGGGGATGCCCCCACAACTGCAACTTCTGCTCGGTCACCCCCATGTTCGGCCATCGCATGCGATACGCCAGCGCAGAGCACGTAGCCGAAGAACTGAACCTCAGGCGGGGACACGGCAACTCCGTGTTCTTCTATGATGACAATTTTTGTGCATCACCCAAAAGAACAAAAACACTTCTCGATCACCTACTGACGCACAATGTCTATCTTCCACCATGGATGGCGCAGGTTTCTGTGCGTGCTGCGCGTGATGCCGAGATGATGCAACTTATGCACAGGGCCGGTTGTTACCGTGTATTCATCGGCCTGGAGTCCATCGAAGCAGAGTCTTTGGAACAATATCACAAGCACCAGGATATCCAGGACATTCGCTTTGCCATACAGCGCTTTCACGAAAACAAGATACAGGTCCACGGAATGTTCATGTTCGGCTCTGATGCTGATGACGTGGAGACCATACGTGCCACCAGTCGTTTCGTCATCAAGGAAAAGATAGACACGGTACAGTTCATGGTTCTGACTCCCTTGCCCGGCACACCTGTCTATGAGCAGATGAACACCAGCGGCCGTCTTCTGACCGAGGACTGGTCACAGTATGACGCCCACCATGCCGTTTTCAGGCCAAAAAAAATCTCCGCACATGACCTCACGTTCGAGTCCATCCAGGGTATGGCGCAGGTCTACTCCCTCAGAAGGATATTCGGCATGCTAATGGGTGGCAAGCTCAACGAGGCCGTGTTGAACTTCTATGCTCGAAAGCAGGTAAGGCTCTGGAAAAAAGAAAATCAAGACGCACTGAAAAAGGGCTTCGGTTACAGGCTGCCGGTGGCTCAAGAACTCAGCACCAGAAGCGTTTCCTGATACAGCGTTGACCATCATTGACTCTGATTCCAGGGTATGGGAGAGTTGGCGACTATCTGCTACTATGTGCTCCATTGAAATTCACCCTTATCCAGGAGCATAATTCCACATATGGAATCGAGTACCATAGCCAGGATCAAACGCCGAGGACAAAAGATACGCCTCACCGGAATCATCGTAGCCCTGTCGGTGGGCGTGCTCTTACCGGTCTTGTTTTCCACAGCCGTTGGCATTGTTACCCTGGCCCTTGGCAAGGACTCGAATCCGATTATCACAGGGGTACTGATCATATCCTTTGCTGCCGCGGCCCTGGGAAGCATCGTTGCAGTAACGGTCTTGTTGAGCAAAAAATCTCGCACGGTACGCATGCAGGCGGACCTGCTTGCCAACGTCACGCACGATCTTCGCACTCCTCTTGCGTCCATAAGGCTATATGCGCAAACCATCCAAAGCGGGCAGTTGGATGACGATCCGGTGCAGATGAAAAAAAGCATAGAGACCATAATTCGCCAGACTCATTGGCTGGATTCCATGATAGACCGGCTGCTAATATGGAGGGCGGCGGCAAAAGACAGGGCAACTCTCGACATGGAAGTTAAACCCGTAGGTGACGCAGTAAAAACAGCCGTAGACAGGTTTTCGGGCATGCTGCAGGAAGGTGAAGTCCAACTCCAATTGCACATCAACAGCGAAAAAGATGTCAGGCACGACAGCCAGGCCATAGGCACCATAGTCCTCAATCTCCTGATCAACGCATACAAGTATGGCGGTAAAGACAAACAAATCAGCGTAAGCGTTGAAGATGCCGACATGCATGTGAACATTTGCGTTGCGGACAATGGTATGGGAATTGCCAGCAGTGAGATCCGCAAAATCTTCGAGCCATTTTACCGTATCGACAGTAAACTTGCAGGAAAGGCAGCAGGCGCAGGCCTGGGTCTGGCCATCGTGCAGACCGTTACCATAGCGCATGGAGGCCAGGTGCATGTAGAATCCCGGCAGCATCACGGCTCGAAGTTTACCGTGGTCTTACCAGCCTGTAAGCTCAAGGATAACAAATGAACGCGAGGGGGAAAAAAGATAAAGAACAAAAAACCATCCTCGTCATAGAAGACGATCTTTCCTTGAGGCAAGGTCTGGTAATGAACCTCAAGATTCACGGCTACAAGGTCATGAGTGCCGAAGATGGAGACGAGGGCATGCGCATGGCATTCGAGACCCGTGCGGACCTTATCATCCTGGACATAATGCTACCTGGCTTCAACGGTCTGGAAATTCTTGAAGAGCTGAGACAGAGAAACGAAAGCGTCCCTGTTCTCATTCTCTCTGCTCGCGCCACCACGGGCAACAAGGTCGAGGGACTTGAGCTGGGTGCAGACGACTACCTGACAAAACCTTTCGAGCTTCCTGAGTTGCTGGCAAGGGTCAAGGCCATGCTCCGCAGGGCTGAATCACAGCTCTTGTCATCACCGCCCATAAGTTTCGGTGATGTATCAATAGACCTGGCAGCTCGACATGTTTATCTGAGGAGAAAAGCAGTATCCCTGTCAGCCAAGGAATTCGACCTGCTGTGCCTGCTTGCCAAATCGCCGGGCAGGGTTTTCACGAGAGATGAAATCCT
>JALVPF010000183.1 GCA_027031935.1 Myxococcales bacterium
GGGTGCGGAAAATATCCGGTCTCGTTGGCCTGTATGATGGTGCCGAACGCTCGTGAGTCTATCTCCACGTCAAGGTGTACTGGTGCACCGTTTGGGGTGCGGGCTGCTGGCGGTGTGAGGCCTGTGTGCACCATGAGGGTCTTGCCGCCTGGCACGTCGTGAAATTTGATCTGCAAAAGCCCCTGGTCGGAAGGGTGCGCCCATATGACCTCGCGGGGATCGTCTCTGAGCTCCACGATCATCTGGCCCACGTAGTTCCATGGGTGGTTCGTACACAACCACTTGTTTTCCACCCAGCGAGAGCAAGGTTTTGCGGTATTCTTTTGCAGGACGGAGACAGAAGCCTGCCTGAGGTTTTTCCTGAAGTCGTATGCCACCGTAACAGGCGGCGGGAGTTTGAAGAGGCTAAGGTCCAGTCCGTCCAGCATCACGTGGTTGATGCGCTTGTATGTCCCGTCTGCAAAGGGCCCGAAGAGACCATGGTGACCTGGCAGGGAAATTACCCACAGTCTTTTGTAGAGGCTCAGGTCTTCGTGTTCCAGGTCCCGCACTTGTATGAACTTGAGATCTCCCAGGTCTTCTCGTGCCCTGGCTGCCCACCATGGTCTGGTGGTAATGGCGTCGCCTGCCCTGTAGGCCTGTCTGATCATGCTTGCAGCCTCGTGCCAGGGCAGGGGGCCCATGGGTGCAAAAATCCAGAAGCCAAGGGCATACAAGCTGCAGCCCAGCACCAGTGCCAGGGGAAAATGCCTCCATGCAGAAGAGAATTTTGCAAGGGATTTCATCATGAGCATCCATACCAGAAAGCAGGACCATTTGGAAACCTTTGCACGAGCAGCGCGGGCCTACGAAAGGTACTGGTTGCTTTATTCGCAATACTCGGTGCTTGTCGTTCGAGGAGAGTCGCGACCTCAAAGATCAGAACTGGTAGGCTGCGCCCAGGCCCACTGACCAGTCGTCAACCGGCACGTAATCTCCGTAGGTCTCCGAGGACGTGTCCGTGTCCAGTTCCCATATTCGCCAGTACTGTAGCACCACGTACATGAAGCCCAGGAACTTGTAGCGGCCTTCTACGAGAAAGAGGCTCTTGTCGTCCAGGTCGAAAGCGTCCGAGGCGCCTTCGAAGTTATGGCGGTAGTAATAGGCGCCGAACTGTACCACCTCAAGGGCTGGTACGGACAGGTACATGCGCAGGTTGGAGTTGTAGGGGCCGTCGTAGTCGTCGAAGGAGGCGCCCAGTTGTACCAGGCCCATGATGTCCAAGTTTAGTTCTGCGTAATAGCCGTTGAGGCCCTGGTCGTAAATTTTGCCCAGTTCTTCTACGACCTTTCGTTTGGGTCTTGTCTGCTCGCCGCCGCCAAAGGTATTCAACTCGTCTTTGAAGGGGTAGGAGAACTTTTGTATTTCGTAGTACGAATCGAAATAAGCAGGGATATAGTCGCCGGCAAAGTACCTGTATTCGGCCCTGGCGCTCAGGTCGATGGAGATGACCGGGATATGTACCACGCCCAGGATTCCCGCGTGCAGGCCCCAGCCACCGTCGATGATGCCGTTGAAGTCTATGTATGGAGTCAGGGAGAGTATGGATGTGTTGAGCAGGCGAAATTCCACATCACCGCCCATGACTGTTGCTGCCTTGGTGGAGTTGACATGCAGGTTGCCGTCTTCATCAAAGGACGGGACCACGGTGGAGCTTGGCAGGTCTGGCAGGCAGGAGCCGGTGCGTGCGCCTGTCTGTGCATCAGCCCCTTCGATGCAGTATGGGGCGTTCCAGTCTGTGACCACGCTGAGGCCAAAGGCCAGGTTGTTCAGGTACGATTCCTTGTCCACGAAGGACCAGGGTTTTACAAAGCCTCGTACTCCGATGAGGTTGGAGATGAATCCGTTATTGAACAGGGTCTCCACTCCACCGTAGTCGGTGTTGACGTCAAGCTGAAATCCCATCTTGTAGTGGTTGATGTCCGTGTTGTTGTAATAGCGATTGACTATGGTGCCGTGTCCAATGGTGGCTCCGGGAAGGTCTCCGATTTGTACGAACAGTAACTGTCCCTTGCGGCCGTATCTGAAGAACCTGAGGATCTTTAGAAAGTCGGTCCACTCGTCCCAGTCTTCGCGCCTGATCACGCCGCCTATGGGGTCTGACTGCGGGTCGGTGTCATTTACCAGGAGGCGAAGGGGTGCCTGTATGCCGAAGCCAATCTGTCCCAGGTCCATGTTGAATCCCAGGTTCAGGGTGATGAAGGAGTCTCCTCCTATGTTTTCGTAGTTCAGGTCGCCGCCCACGTTGCCCATGGAGTCATTCAGCGGTGCACCTGCCGAATTTTTTATGGAGTCTGCGTTTTGTGCAAAGGACGAAGAAGACAGCAGGAGACAAACTAGTGAAAACCAAATAGGAACGAGTTTCATTAATTGAACTCCGTATTGTGTGAGTTATTTGTCTTTGGATTTGTGCTTGTTTACTTCCAGCGCCCTGTTGCCTGCTGGTTGCAGTACATTGGAAGCTTTTTTCTCATCTGTCATCTTGGCGGTGATATCCAGAAAGAGGATTCCATCCTGGTGAGCAGGTCCTCCGAGCAGGGTCCTGCCTCCGTCTGCCACTCTCAGGCGCATGTTCAGCTTGGGCTTTACGGACAGCTGCAGCGAGAGCATGTCCTTGTCACCTGACACATCCAGGCCCAAAAACCTCACCGAGATGGAGCGATCGCCAGGAAACTGAAGTTCCACCGAGGAGTTGATAGGCACGACGGTCTGCAGTCTGTCCAGGAGCCTGAACTTGTCGAAAGGCAGGGCGAGCAGCTCAGCCTTGATATCTTCAAGGGCCGGGTCCATGGACTTTGCCTTGGTCTTGACCGCGTAGATGACCCTGATGCTGATATCTGCCTTGAGGTCTTCGGCCGATGCCAGCGGTGCATGTGTTATCACGAGGCTCAACAAGCACAACATGCTCAAAGTGCGGATCATATTTCGTCTCCTTCTTTGCTCGCTGAACCGGCGCTGTCGAAGTCATACATCCATATGACAGTGGTGTTGTTTTTTGAGACGGTGAATATCATGGATCTCTTACCCTGGTAATCGAGCTGGTCTATTATCACGTCATTGTCCACACGTGCGGTGCGTGTACCTTTCGATGCGCTTGCAATGGCTTGTGCAGGCTTTTGTGTGGACACCTTGGGTGTCAAGGGCGATGACCACAAACCCGCCAAAGCCACCATGATTAGCACAACTGCTGCGCCTGCTGCGGCAATCCATGCAAGTCTGTGGTACTGCAGGGATTCCTTCAGCCAGACGGAGAGCCGCTGGGAAAGGGATGGCTGCTGTTGTAGCTGTATGCCCTGTAGCACTGCCTGTTCGAAATCTGTAAAATCCGCCTGCTGCGTTGCCTTCTCCAGGTGTTCGTTCAGCAACTCGGAGCTGAGGCGAAGGCTTGCAGCACGGGCCTGGCAAATGGAGCAGGTCTCCAGATGCTGCTGTATATGCAGAGACTCCGTGTGGCCGAGTTCTCCATCTAAGTAGCGCTCTATGGTGGTCGGTTCTATTTTACATTCAGCTTCCATGATTCAAGCCCCTGAAACCTTTTCGGCCTTTTTTACCGCAGCCTCGGCCATCTCCTCTTCTGGTGTAGCCATGTTAGAGAGGCTTCCACCCCTCTCCTTGAGGTATGATGCCAAGGCCTTTTGCAGATTTTTTCGCGCGTGGTGCAACCTGGACATCACCGTCCCTTTTTGTATCTCGAGAATTCGCGCGATTTCGTCGTAGCTTAGGCCTTCGACCTCCCTGAGCATGAGCACTGCGCGGTGCTTTTCGCTCAGCTCATCGAAAGCCTTTGCGATTCGGTCGGACATTTCACGGCGGTCATAAGCCTTCAGAGGGTTTTGGTCCAGGATGGTTGGTACGATCCACGCTTCCTGGTCATCGGGCTCACGGCGTTGGATCATGTCGTCGTAGTCCACCATATCGTGCCTGCCCATTTTTCTGAGGTGGTCTATGCTCACGTTGACCGCGATACGATATAACCATGTGTAAAAGCTGGAGCTTCCCTGAAAAGAGCCCAGGTATCTATGCACCTTTACGAACACGTCCTGGCTGACATCCATGGCCGCTTCAGGGTCTCTGACCATGCCAAAGGCTATGGCGTACACTTTTCGTTTATATCGTTCCATTAGTATCCTGAACGCCTGTGAGTCACCGCGCCTGGCACGCTTGACCAGTTGTTTGTCATCCTTGGCCAAGGCCTGTGGCTCCCTTGTCTAGATGTGGGACGTATGTGGCAGTCGAGATATTCATTCGAAATCCAGTCCGTTCAGATACTCAAGGCCGGATACTAGCAATGTTTTTGCTTTGTCGCAAGGGCCTACGAAAGGTGCTGGTTGCTTTGTTCGCAATACTAGATGCTTGTCGTTTGAGGAGAGTCGCGACCCCAAAAGAAGTCGCGACCTCGAAAGTACGGCCCTGCTTAACGACGGTCACCCCCGGCGGTGCTCGCCTACGCTGCGCGCCGGCGGGGGGCCCCCGACCGTCTGCGCGGGCCTACGAAAGGTGCTGGTTGCTTTGTTCGCAATACTAGATGCTTGTCGTTTGAGGAGAGTCGCGACCCCAAAAGTACGGCCCTGTCTACGGCTAGCTACCCTTGGCTTCTCGGCAAGCTCGAAGCTACGGGCAGCTTGCCTTGCGCGGGCCTACGAAAGTGCTGGTTGCTTCATTCGCAATACTCTCGATGTTGTCGTTTGAGGAGAGTCGCGACCCCAAAGGTACGGCCCTGTCTACGGCGCCCATGGATAGTTGAGTGTGAATGTTTATGTGGCAGGTGCGTCAAATCTGTGTGTTTGGAACAACTCTGGATTTTTGCAGGATAAATCAATGGGTACAAGGACTTGACAAACTGGTCGGCAAAGTTCAATATGGCCCAAAACTCATAAGAATTGTGGACACAAAGAGAAAATGACACTCACTAAAAAATTCGACGGCATCGAGCACAGATTGCAAAAGACTTTGAAACAATCCTTGACGCTTCGCGGCATAGGCCTTCATTCCGGAAAAAGTGTGGAGATGACCATTCTTCCTGCTCTGGCAAATTCCGGGATAACATTCGAGCGTACGGATCTCCCGGGCAGGCCCGAGATCTCGGCGAAAACGGAGAATATCTTCAGCTCGCGGCTCTGTACTGTCTTGCGCGAAAATTCGGTTAGCGTCAGAACCGTTGAGCATTTGTTGAGCGCCTTGTATGGCCTTGGGGTGGACAACGCCAGGGTGCAGCTGAACTCCGAGGAGCTGCCCATTTTGGATGGCAGCGCCAGGCCTTATGTGTTGGCCCTGCAGGAGGCTGGGCTGAGGAATCTTCCCGCAGGCAGGACCTTTTTCAGGGTTCGCAAAAGCCTGGAGGTGCGGGATGGAGCGCGTTTTATCAAGGTGAAGCCTTTCAATGGCTTGCGCATTCATTGCACGGTGGATTTCGATCACCCTCTGGTGAACAACCAGAGTTTCCAGTTCAGCTTCAACAGCGCTGGCTTTGCCAAGGACATAGCACCGGCCAGGACCTTTGGTTTTCTCAAGGACGTCAAGGCGCTGAGGAAGGCTGGCATGGCCAGGGGCGGGAACCTGGAAAACGCCATCGTGGTTGACAGGTTTGCCATTCTAAACCCTGGAGGCTTGCGTTTTGCAGATGAGTTTGTACGTCACAAGATATTGGATATTTATGGAGATCTGGCCTTGTTGGGTCATCCTCTTTTCGGGGAGATACATGCAAAACGATCCGGCCACGAACTGCATCACAGGCTTATCGAGAAGTTGATCTCCACCAGCGCTTGCCTGGAAAAGGTTCAGGTGGGTGCTGATGGACAGGTGGTGGAGCTGCCCCTCGATCAGCTCATTCCTGAACCCGGTCTGCAGAGCGCCTGACCACCTGGCTCTGTTTTTTCTAAAAAAAAATCCTCTCCCTGGAAAACAGGAGCAAAGGGAAGCGCAGGAGCACCTTTTGTCTCCATGTTTGAATGGTGGGGAATTTTTCAGTGCAGAGAATTTGACTTGTTGCCAATTTTTCATGCACAGTATAGCTGGATTAGTTATTGTTTTCATCGTCAAAAGGGATAAGGGATTTATTTGGTCACCAATTCAGAAAAGGCTTTTTCACTTCGCTTCTGGGGAACAAGGGGCTCTCTGCCTGCCCCCCGGGCCACGACCAACAAGTTTGGTGGCAATACTCCCTGTGTGGAGATCAGGGTTGAAAACCAGGTGATCATCATCGATGCCGGTTCCGGCATAAGACCTCTTGGGGTAAAGCTCTCCAAGGAGTTCAAGCCGGTTCGTGCTCACATCATGTTCAGTCACTACCACTGGGATCACATCCACGGCTTTCCGTTTTTTTCCCCAGCTTATGTTCCTGGAAACAGGTTTACCATTTACGGCCAGCCCCACGACGGGATGAATGTAAGGGACATCTTGTCGGGGCAGATGGCCATGCCGTATTTTCCTGTCCCAATAGATGCCATGCAGGCCAGGTTCACTTTCAAGGATGTAGTGGCCGGTATGCGTATAAAGGTGGGCAAGGCAATTGTAAAGACCGAGCGCCTGAACCATCCGGGCATGGCCATGTCATATCGCGTAGAGTACAAGAATAAATCCATTGTATATGCATCTGACAACGAGCATGGTTCAAAGCTGGATGAGAGGCTCGTTCGCCACTGCAAGGCTGCTGACATTTTGATTTATGATGCGTCTTATACCCTCGAAGAATACAACAAGGGCCGCAAGGGCTGGGGGCATTCCATCTGGCAGGAGGGGGTGCGGATTGCCAAGGCGGCGGGAGTGAAAAAACTTTTCTTGTTCCATCACGAGCCGTGCAGAAATGATAGTGCCTTGCTCTCCATTGAAAGGGCTGCGAGAGCCAGGTTCAGAGCGACCTTTGCTGCTCGTGAGGGTCGCCTGTATATTCCCTGAAAACTGTTGGGTTGAGCTGATTATTGATTTGCCGTCAGGTCTGCCGACAGGTCGCAGCTGTTTTGACCGTCTTGCATGTCTGTATAAAAAACGGAGTATGTGGCCACAATGCTGGCTGGAGAGTCTCCGTCGCTTTCCGAAAATTTTCCGTCTATGGTGTTATCGATCTGATATGTAAAATCAGGATCCGTGTAAGAGTATTTGACCTTGAACGAATAGGACTTGGGGCTGGTCTCTTCCTGAGTATTGCAGATTTGGCCTTTGAATATGGTCCAGTTGCCCTCCACGTCAGTCAGTTTTATGGTGATTGCGGTATGTTCACCATCGGTATCCGGGCCTATTCCGCTAACTTCTACGGCGATGTCTCCATCCAGGAGATTTTGCTGGTCTTTTCCGCAGTCTCCACCCCTTGTAGTCATATGCCCAAAATATGTGCCATTCCATACCGCACAGATGGATTCATGGGTGTCTGGATTGGTGGGGCACGCATCGCATTTCTCGTCTCCACAAGCTGTCAGGCTTGCCGTGGAGCCCACTGCGATGATCAAGAACATAGGGGCAAGACTTTTCATGAATGATCCTCCAGTGTAAGTGCCGAATTCAACCATCAAGCCTACGACTCATTGGGGTGGCTTGTCAATCACGCGATCCCGGAAATCCTTAAATATATAGCGGAAGATTTCACTTGTGTGAGTTTGTCCTGGATTTCTCACATGATACGTGCACTACACGAGTTTGAAGCAGATGTGAATTTTACTTATGCAGGGATGGGGGTGGGCGTTGATTTCTGGTTGATTTGTGCTCGTCTTGTCTATAGTTTGCACTAACTTGTTTCTGCGGTGTATTATCTGTTTGAACTACCGAGGGATCACCTTTGGAAGAAGGGAAAGAAAGAAGAAAGGAACAAAGGGTTGCGGTTGGACTCGTTGTTCGCCTGAAGGCCCAGGACATGGGCCAGTTCATCGAGTCATATGCAACGAATATCTCGTCCGGAGGCATTTTTATCCAGAGCAAGAAGCTCTACCCAAAAGGCACCCTGGTTCGCTTTGAGATACAGCTCAAGACGGGTAAAGCGGTTCTGAAGGGAAAGGGAATTGTTGCATGGACGAGGCAGGTGTCTTCGCAGACCGCCAAGCCACAGGCCGCCGGCATGGGGGTGAAGTTTCTCAATCTCGATACCAACTCGGCGAAACTCGTCAAACAGATCCTGAAACTCAAAAGTGCCAAGCGCCCTCAAAAACCCTCTGGGATAAAAAGTTCCAAAGCACCTGTAGTAACAAACAAAGCTAACGATGTGGATTCCCTGCCTCTGGAGATCGAAGTTCCAAGCGAGCCCAAGGGTCCAAGCGTACAGGTCTCTGATGAGATGACGGATTTTGACGATGAGCCCACCCCGGAGGCAAGCGTGGATCCGAGTCTGCTGGACCAGGGCCTGGATGAACAGAAGATCGTTTCCGCTGCTCCCGGCCCCGCCTTGGGAGGTGCCAAGTCAAAGGTCATCGGCATAGACCTGGGCACCACCAACTCCTGTGCATCGGTGGTGTTGGATGGACGACCCATGGTCATTCCATCGAAAAAAGGCTATCGCACCATACCCTCCATAGTTGCCTATGATAAAGACGGACGTCTTTTGGTCGGTCATCCTGCAAAGGCACAGATGGAGATGAATCCGCAAAACACTGTGTACGGTTCCAAACGCCTTCTGGGGAGACGCTTTCACTCACCTGCGGTGCGGCAGATGATGGACAGGTTTCATTACAGGATTATCGAAGGTCCCAAACACGAGGCTGCGGTTCGCATCGTGGGCAGACCTTTTTCCTTGCAGCAGGTGGCCGCATTTGTCCTGAGCGAGATACGTGACATCGCCAGAGACCTGCTGGGTGAGGAGGTAAACAGGGCCGTGATCACGGTGCCTGCGTACTATAACGAAAAACAAAGGCAGGCTGTGCGGGAGGCCGGCATGCTGGCCGGGCTGATGGTGGAGCGCATCGTAAACGAACCCACCGCAGCAGCCCTCGCCTTTGGATACAACCGCAGCCTGGACCAGAGGGTGCTCGTATTCGATCTGGGGGGCGGCACTTTTGACGCCTCGGTGATGGAGCTTACGGAAAACGTCTACGAGGTGATCGCCACTGGAGGTGATCTGTTTCTCGGTGGAGTCGATTTTGATAATCAGGTGGTGGACTATCTCCTGCAGGAGTTCGTTCAGTCCATAGGCAAGGTGCCCAAGCTGGACAGGACTGCCATGCAGAGGTTGAGAGACGCATCAGAGTTGGCCAAGTGCGCGTTGAGTGAGAAGGATGAGACCATAGTACGCCTTCCGTTTTTTGCCGCGATTGACAACACCCCCAAAGACCTGGAGGTCCGGTTGTCACGGACGCAGCTAGAGCAGCTCGTCTATCCCCTGGTGGAGAGATCCATGAAGGTCGCAGCCAGGGTGTTGGCAAACGCAGGTCTTGGGCCCAAGGACATAGACAATATCATCCTGGTCGGTGGTCAAACACGTATGCCCCTCGTATGGAAGCTGATTCGGGAAGTGTTTGGAAAACAACCACACAAGGGAGTACATCCCGATGAGGCAGTTGCCATCGGAGCAGCCCTCTTGGCTGATTCGGTGGGCAAGATCGATTCGGTGATCCTGATAGATGTGTTACCACAGAGCATAGGTCTCGGTCTCCCGGGTGGCAGGTATTTGCCTGTGCTGCAGGCCGGTACGTCCCTGCCCGCGACCAAGGTCTACCAGATCTCCACCTTCAGGAACATGCAGGAGGTCATGGAGCTGCTGGTTTTCCAGGGAGACCATGAGCGGGTTTTGGGTAATGAATATCTGTCCACCCTGGTGATCTCCGGCATACCGCTCGGTCCAAAGGGCTCGGTGATGATCGAGCTGACCTTCTCCCTTGATCAGGAGAGCCTGCTGAAGGTCTCGGCCAAGGACCTGACAAACAATCAGTTGCTGGAGGCCAGGCTAATGGCAGCCGAGACAGAGCAGACCATCCGAGAAAAGCTCAGGATACCTCCTGGAGAGCTTACTCCCGGCATCGCGGGTGAACAGGGCGACAGCCTGGTCTCGGACGGCCTGGGAGATCTCTCGGACGAGACAGAGCAGATAGACAGGGGCGCATTGAAAAATGAGTGATCATGTCCAGGAAAAACTTGTTTGACTTTTGAATGGCCGCTTTAGGGACATGGTCCAATCACTTGTGCAAAATGATGTATACAAATGGAGGTTACACATGGTGAAAAAAATCGGATTGAAGTTGATCCTCGGTGTTTGTGTGTTGTTTGTCGTCTCTACTTCCATGGCCGCTGACGTATATCTCAACGGCAAGAAGATCACTGGGTATGGTGATGTGGACTTCGGAAAGGTCGGGGTAAAGCTGGACAAGGCGGGCAACGTACATATCTCGGCACCTGATTTCAAGGTCCAGGAGATGGTGCCCCAGGGTACACAGAACACTACCTCCAGCACCACTGCCAGCAGTCCCGCTCCCAACCCGGCAGGTCTGAAGAAACAGTATTTTATCGTCACGGAGGAGACCAGCCCGGCTGTCACCGGTTATGATGTAAAGCTGATAATAAACAACAAGTTCATCAAGACCATACCCGACACGATTCCTCAGAACGTAGTGGAGCTCAACGAGTTTCTCAAGGCCGGGGCAAACACCATAAGCTTTTTTGCAAAGCGTGATGGAAGAACCGCAAAGTCCACCAATCCCGATGACAAGTTTACCCTCATGATCGGTGTGGGCAACAGCGAGGGCGGAAAACTGTCCATCGAGGAGGTTCTGCATGAGTTTACCATAAAGGCGACAGACAGCGGAGAGCCTGCCAAGAGCTTTACCATTGTCGCCAGGTGATTCACACGCCTGCTTCAAATCCACCTTTCGTCCACCTGTAAAATTTGTTGCGTTTTGATCTTGCATTATTGCTCATATGCTGTAGTTGACTGGTAAGATGCAGCATGGTCAATTGTGCAGACTACTTCGCTTTATGTGTATGAATATGCTTGTTCAAGGATCGGCGGACTGACATGTCGAGGACCGAAGAGATAATTCAAGTTACCGAAAAATACGGAGCACATAACTATCATCCCCTTCCCGTGGTCATCGAGCGAGCAGAGGGCGCATGGGTCTGGGACTGTGATGGCAAGAAATATCTCGATTTTCTCAGTGCCTATTCCGCTGTAAACCAGGGCCACAGGCACCCTCGGATAATCAAGGCGCTAAAGGACCAGGCGGACAGGGTCACCTTGACCTCCCGGGCTTTTCACAACGATCAGCTGGGGCCGTTCTTGAAAGAGCTTTGCCAGTTGACCGGCTTCGAGATGGCGTTGCCCATGAACACCGGAGCAGAGGCGGTGGAGACTGCGGTAAAGGCCGCACGAAAGTGGGCATATACGGTCAAGGGAGTTGATGCGGACAAGGCCCGGATAATCTGTTGTGAAGGAAATTTCCACGGACGTACGACCACCGTCATTTCCTTTTCCAGCGAGGAGCAGTACAAGGAGGGCTTTGGGCCCTTTACCCCGGGTTTCAAGTTGGTACCATACGATGATGCGGACGCGCTGGCTGCGGCCATGGACTCTAACACGGCTGGCTTTTTGGTAGAGCCCATACAGGGAGAAGCAGGTGTGGTCGTGCCCTCCGATGGATACCTGAAAAAGGCGCGGGAGATATGCACTGAGAACAATGTGCTTTTCATCGCAGACGAGATTCAGACTGGTCTGGGCCGCACCGGCAAGCTCCTTTGCTGTGAGCACGAAGGGGTCGAGCCGGACATGTTGATTTTAGGCAAGGCCATCTCCGGCGGGGTGCTTCCTGTCTCGGCGGTCCTGGCCAGCCGGCAGATCATGGAGGTTTTCCGACCAGGTGACCACGGGTCGACCTTTGGTGGTTGTCCCATAGGCAGTGCGGTGGCGCGGGAAGCATTGAAGGTGCTTGTGGAAGAGAAGATGGTGGAGCGTGCGGCCTCATTGGGTGGCGAGTTCCAGGCCAAGCTGGAGAGCCTGGTGGGATCCAAGGTGGCCAGGGTTCGTGGCAAGGGACTGCTGCTGGCGGTGGTGCTGAAAGATGATGCGGGCCCGGCGAGGGGATATTGTGAGGAGCTGATGGACAGGGGCCTTCTGTGCAAGGAGACCCACGATAATGTCATCCGCTTTGCTCCACCCCTGGTCATTTCTCAGGAGGATCTCAGCTGGGCCTTTGAGCAGATTGAAGCGGTGCTGGCTTGATCCAGTCTTGTTTGTCTCGGGTCTTGTTCCATTGATTCCGCGGGGGAGATGAGCATGCTCCAGTGGCTCGAAAGACGTATCAAACATTGGATGGAGTTTGCTGATTTTCCTGTGTGGTATTGTCCCGAGTATCGTTTGCCACTGTCCTGCGCCGAGGGCTTGTTGGGTATAGAACCCAGAAGAGCTGATTACACCGCATGGTACCTGTTGCAGACGGACGTCTGTGAAAAGTCTCAACTCAGGAAGCCCACTCCCATGTCTTTCGACCATCTCCAACGTGTGCACACCAGGCAGTACCTGGAGTCGCTGTGGGAGCCTGACACCATGGCAGGCATGCTTGGGTGCAGTGATGTAAGGATTCCCACCGACGAGGTGATAAAGACCATACGCCTGGCTTGTGGCGGCACCCTGGATGCGGCCAGGTATGTTCTGGACAATGGGGGGCCTGCTCTGAATCTATTGGGTGGGATGCACGGGGCAGGGCCGGATTTTGGTGTTGGCCTGTGTCCTGTAAACGACGTAGCCTGCACGGTGGCCGCATTGGAGGATGAGGGCTTTGATGGCATGATCTCCATCGTGGACCTGGATGCCCATGCTCCTGTAGGCACCAGCGCCTGTCTCAAGGACCACTCAAAGATTTGGATGGGCTCCATTTCCACGGACCAGGCAGACTTGGAAGGAGTCGAAGGCTTCGTGGTCCCCATGGGCTGTACGAACCAGCAATACCGGGATGTGTTCCGGGCCTTGCTGAAGGCCATACCCGAATCGGATCTGGTCTTTGTGATAGCAGGGGGTGATGTGCTGCGAGGAGATCGCCTGGGGGGCATGAACCTGGACCTTCGCGGTGTGCGCAAGCGCGACCAGGACTTGTCTCGGCACCTGGGGTCAACCCCCAGCGTCTGGCTTCCAGGAGGAGGTTATCACAGGGATTCGTGGAGGGTGTTGGCGGGGACCGCGCTCGTGCTGGCAAAGGACAGCACCAAGCCCATCTCTCCTTCATACGATCCCATGGGCGAACGATTTGCCCGGCTGTCCAAGGAACTGGATCCCGCAGATCAGCCGCCGGAGGGCTGGTTGAGTGCAGATGACGTGGCAGAGGCACTGCGCATACCGGGTGCGGCCCAGCTAAAGCTCCTGGGATACTACTCGGAGCAGAGCATAGACTTTGCGCTGGTTCAGTTCGGCATCATTCCACACCTGCGCAGACTGGGTTACAGATCCTTTCGCACTGAGATAGACAGGAGCCAGCAGGGTGACAGGTTCAGGCTGTTCGGAAAATCGTCCAACGAAAAAGCGCCTCCTGTATCCGAGGATGGATACACAGAACACCTCCTGGTGGAGTGTCTCTTGGAAGACAAGGCTATGGGCGATGATAGGGTACTGTATGTCCACTGGCTTACGCTCAGAAATCCTCTGGCAGCTTTTTCCAGCGACAGGCGAAAGCTGCCGGGCCAGGAGGTCCCGGGCCTTGGCCTTGCTCGCGAGGCCGGTGAGATGTTGATAAGGATCGCCAAGCGCCTGGACTTGGCGGCTGTTGCATACAGACCTGCATGGTATCATACGGCTTTTGCAGGCAGGTATCACATGAGGTTTGCAAACCCTATACGTCAGGGACAGTTCGAGGCGCTCATGAGAGACACCTCCGGGCACAAGCTCGACCTTGTGACAAAGGCCATGGCCGACGGGCGGGTTACCATGAATGGCGTTGTGTACAAGTGGAGTGCAGACACCATGGTCATATGGCTCGACGGACGCCAGGATGACAGGGAGCTTGTAGAAAAGGAAAAGCAGCGAGTACGCTTCGAGATTTTACCTGAATCCACGAGCTAGCGGGCCAAGCCAATTGCATGGTCTAATGGTTTTCTGGAGGTGTTTTGTTATCCCTGATTTTTTTACTTTGCATGACAATGGGAGCAGGTGCCGGGAGTGCCTTGCATCAGGGGGATAAACTTTTTCGTCACGATCATGTGTTGAAGATTCAGCTTCGCATGGACAGAGGCTCATTTGCAAAGCTCTGCCAACAGACAAGGACGCCAGGACACGGATATGCGAAGAAGATTTTCGGTCCTCCACCCGCAAGTCCCTTTACCTGGTTTCGTGCATTGCTGACTGTAGATGAAAAGAAAATCGGTGTGGTGGGAGTCCGCAAGAAGGGCTTTTATGGTTCGCTCAGTAGTACCAGGCCCTCTCTGAAGATCAACACCGGAAAATTTAAAAAGGGTTTGGTGTTGGATGGAATCAAACGTCTGGTATTGAACAACGGAAAAGAGGGCCCTTCTTTTTTGCGCCAATGCATGGCTTACGAAATTTTTTCTACTGTTTCCTATCCAGCACCACGTTGCGCTTTCGCCCATGTGTGGGTGAATGGCAGGGATTTGGGGCTTTATGTTCTTTTGGAACACGTGGATAAATCCATGTTGGCCAGGTATTTCAAAAATCCTGGCGGGGCCCTGTTCGAAGGGACCGGGAGCGATTTCAGGCCCAAATGGCAGGACACCTTCGAGCCGAAAAACAAAAGTGCCAAAAAATATCTACACAGATTACAGGAGCTTACCGAACTTCTGCAAAAACCTGACGGGGAACTGCTGGATTCTTTACATGAATTTATCGATCTGGATTCCTTCTACACCTTTTGGGCTCTGGAAAGCATAGTCGGTCACCAAGACGGATACAACGCTTCCGGGAACAATTTTTTTCTGTACCTGGACCCTGATTCTGGCCTTTTGTATTTCATTCCCTGGGGAATGGACAAGGTCATGGCCTATGCGGATAGAGTCGTGTCTGATAGTCCTTTGACCGTACTCACCGGTTCGGTGATATCGTGCAGGCTTTACGCTATCGCCAAAACACGGAATGCATACATACAGAGGCTAAGGCAACTGCTTGACGAGATCGGGACTGCGGGTGAATTCCTGGCAAGACTGCGAGCCATGCACAAGCTGGTAATCCGACACATGTTGAATTCACAACGCGACAGGTTCAAATACATGTATCCAGGCCTGCTCGATTTTGTCAAAAACCGCGTTCGTGTCTTGAGAAGAGCGTTGAAGAACAACGAACCGGAGCCAGTTCCCAGACTCCTGGCTCCACCCCTTTGGCGAATTCCAAACAGTTCTCATATGCACGGACCGAGGTAATCCAGGGTGAGAACTCCCAGCTCGTTTTCACCTGGGTAGATATACTGGTTGAACCATCCCTCATGGGTGGTGGTGCCCACAGAGCACCTGCCCACCAGCTGAATATCGTACCAGCCCGATGCGAAGTTGGTCAGGTCTAATCCCAGATCTCCACATGGCCTGTCGAGCACCGAGTATTCCAGGTAACCGTCGCTGTCGTAAACACGCACGTCCACCCTCGATACATCAGCAAGCTCGCACGAATCGGTCACGGATCCGTCAGCAAGCTCAAAGCTCCACCAAAAACCCATGTTTCCGGGACCTTCTCCGCAGTAGTCGCCATAACAGCCCTGGTCTTCGTGATCCACGATTATACAGCCGGAGAAAATGAAGGCACCGGTCGCCAGACAGGCAAACAGCAAAATGGATTTTTTCATGACGTTCCTCCTGTTGTTCATGCCATGCGGGAGAAAAATGAAGCAATTTGCATGCCCGTTGCACATGTTGCCATCATCGGCTTGAAAGTTCAGCATATTTTGATTTTTCTTGCAATCTGCCGGGCTTTGCTTGTTCCACTTGGATGTTTCCACATTGGAATGTTCGCTGGTTTTGAAACTTCTTGTTGGCCTTGTTGCCACTGTGGACTACACTTCTGCACATCGAGGAGCAGACATTGGCAAATTTGAGCAAGAGTGTATTTTTCATTTTTGTTTTTTTAGTCGCAGCCTGTGCCGAGTCCCCTGCTTTAGTCTCAAAAAAAACAGCCACCACGCACACGCCAAGGCCCAAATCAGTCCACGTAAACAATGCTGGTATGGAGAGCAAGGCAGACAGGCTGACCCAGCTCGCCAAGTGGGTGGGGCCTTTCATCAACAGGGTGTCTGTTTTGTCGCGGGATTTGAACCGTGCTTACTGGAAATCGTCCGTAGGGGCAGGTGCCGGGCAATTCGCTGAGGTGAGCAGGCTTGAGAAAAAAATTCGCATGTTTTTCTCCGACAAATCGCGGTTCGAGTGGTTGAAGACTTTTTCCGGAGAGGATTTATCAGACTTGCCTGAGCTGAAGCGAGAGCTGCAGCTTCTGCAACTGGAGTTTTCTGAAAACCAGGCTCCTTCTACGGTAATAGACCGCTTGGTGACACTCTCTGCATCTGTTGAACAGGAGTACAACTCCAGGAC
>JALVPF010000184.1 GCA_027031935.1 Myxococcales bacterium
ACTGAATATCGATGGCCTCGGGATTTTCCTTGGATACGAAAGATTCCCTTCCCATCTCTCGAATCTCCATGAAGTTCGAAAGCCTTCTGGCTGTCTCCAACTCGCCATATTCCACGTTCCCCTTCATGAACATGATCATGAAGACCTTCAGGTTGTGCCCTATGGCCCTGAACGCCTGGCCCAGGGCAGCAGTAGTCTTTCCCTTGCCGTTGCCGGTGTAGACGTGAACGTAACCTCGCTCCAGTTTTCGAACCACTACCATGTAAGCTCAGCCTTTGATCAACAACCTGGCGATGACCAGGCGCTGTATCTCGCTGGTGCCTTCATAAATCGTTGTAATTCGGGCGTCCCGCAAATACCTCTCCACAGGATAATCCTCGATGTAACCATAGCCTCCATGAATCTGGAAGGCTCTCGCGCAAACACGATTTGCCGTCTCCGTGGCGAACAATTTTGCCATGGATGCCTGTTTCGTAAAAGGCTTGTTGGTCTCTTTCAGATATGCGGCCTGAAGGACCAGCAGCCTCGCAGCCTCGAGTTCGGTGGCGCTGTCAGCGAGCATCCACTGTATGGCCTGGTGCTCCGACAAGGGTTTTCCGAAAGTCTTTCTGTCCAGCGAGTAGGATCTGGCTGCTTCCAGTGCAGCCTGACCTATGCCGTTTGCTTGTGAAGCCACGCCAATCCTTCCACCATCGAGTGCGGTCATGGCTACAGAAAAACCCTTCCCCTCCTCGCCCAGGATGGCATCGGAAGGCAAAAAGGCGTCTTCGAAAATCATGGACACGGTATTGGAGGCCCTAAGCCCCATCTTTTTTTCCTCGGGACCTATCTTTAGCCCCGGCGTGTCCTTGGGGACCAGAAATGCAGTGATCCCATGGGCTCCAGGTCCTCCAGTCCTCGCCCACAAGACAGCCACACCCGCGTGTTCTCCGGAGGTGATGAACTGCTTGGTTCCGTTTATGATCCAGCCTCCATCGGTTTTCTTTGCGGTGGTCCTCAGGGCCGATGCGTCAGAACCGCACCCAGGCTCCGTCAGGGCAAAAGCTCCAGCGGAATACTCTCCGGATGTTATCTTGGGCACGTGGGTCGAGATCTGCTCTTGTGTGCCGTACTTGCATATGGTCTCTGCCACCATGTTGCTTACGGCCATGGTTACCGCGGTGGAAGCACAGGCCCTGGCGATCTCCATCATGGCCAGTGAATATGCGACCACTCCGGCTTCAACCCCACCCCATTTTTCAGGCACATTGATCCCCATGAGCCCCAGCTCGGCCATTTTTCTGAGAAGCTCGAATGGATATTCTCCCTTGTGTTCACGGTCTCCTGCGCCTGGTTCCAGCTCTTTTACGGCGAAATCCCTGGCGGTCTGCCTGATCAACTGCTGCGTTTCTGTAAGCTCGAACTCCATGGCATCACTCACTTTTCATAAACATAGAAACCACGGCCAGTCTTCCGACCCAGCCAACCGGCATAAACATATTGTCTCAGCAAAGGACAAGGCCTGTACTTGTCACCATGGCCCCTGTGCAAGACCTCCATAATGGCGAGGCATGTATCCAGACCTATGAGGTCTGCCAGGGCCAAAGGTCCCATGGGCTGATTGGTTCCCAGGGTCATGGCCGTGTCGATGTCCTCAGGCGAACCCACTCCTTCCATCAAGGCCACCATGGCCTCGTTCAGCATGGGCAAGAGGATACGGTTGACGATAAATCCGGGAAAATCCCTCGAGAATGCACAGGTCTTGCCCATCCTCTTGGCAAGGTCCAGGGTCGAGTTGGTGGTATCATCCGATGTGGGCAAGCCTCGAAT
>JALVPF010000185.1:0-1475 GCA_027031935.1 Myxococcales bacterium
CTCCTGGGGGAAAATGGCTGGGATCCATTCCTCGAGGAAATGGGAACCATATGGCTGCTTCATTGGCTCTTGGTCACAAATCTCTACAGAGCGGCTAGCTGGACTTATCTTTTTGCTCGCCCCAAAGGTAACCGCTTTACAAGAGATGAGTTGGTAGGTGAACTGGAAAATTGGGCAAGAGAGCAATTCAACAAAAAGACCAAACGTTCATCTCTCAAAAGAGATGTGGATGTGCTTGTCAGGTCCTATACGAGAGCCAAGCCTGTCAAGGGAATGGTTCCTGAAGATTCTTTGGACAGCCCATTCGTTCAACTAGACCTCATAAGGCCTGCAATGGAAAAGGGGCAGTTCGAAATAGTAGAAGGCGCACATCCCAGCCTGCCTGACAGGATTTTTGAATATAGTCTTGCAGTTTATTACGACAACATCCGAACTGATCAGCCTCATATTGAAGGCCTTGCTCGGCAGAGTGAATCAGGGAGCATAAGCCTCGACGAGTTACTTTCTGCCCCGTGTTCCCCAGGAAGGACTTTCAGGTTATCGGAAGATGCCATTGTGGAAAGCCTGCATCGCTTGGTCAATGAGCACAGTGACATGTATGTCTTTGACGAGACCGCTGGCATACGTCAGCTTTTGCTTCCCAAGGGCGTGCCCAATCCCATGGAAATCCTTGAACAACACTATGGTGAGCGGACTGAGCAGGAGGCGGCATGATAATGCAAAGGTCCATGGAAAAATTCATTAACATCTCACCTCGTTTCCGAAAGTCCATTAATCTCGAGGCGGATTTCGGACGGCCAGAAACGCTAAATGGTTACGTTGTCTCTCCCCTGTCACTGGACGTCACGACCAGGATTACCGATGGCTTGGATTTCCCGAACGGGACACGCTGTTGGACCATCGTCGGACCTTACGGCAGTGGCAAGTCGGCTTTTGCCGCCTTTCTTTCCATGCTGATGGGTGGTGGCGACCTGTCCAAATATGCCTTGGAATTGATCGACAGACAGCAAACAGATGAAGGCCGGCTGATACATCCCAAATTGAGAAGGCTGGGACAACTGGCACCGATCCTGATCACAGGTCAGAGCACATCCATCGCAGACGTCCTTGTCCGTGGACTGCAAAAAGCCGCATCACGGGTCTGGGTCCGGGGGCGCAAACCAGAAATCGTAGAAAAAATAGAAGCTGCTCGTGAAATCATTGATTCAGGAGAAATGCCTCCTGACAACGAGCTGGTGGACCTCGTAACGGAATTCGCTGAAAAGGCAACTGAGGGTAAAAGCGCATTTTCCGGCGTCTGTCTGATAATCGATGAAGCAGGCAAGTTGTTGGAGTGGGCGGCTAGAAACCCCTCACAATCGGATGTCTATCTTCTGCAGCTTTTAGCCGAAAAACCGCCGCGTTTCACTCCCGGCAACCTGTGCTTCCTCCCACTCCTGCACCAGCTATTCGAGCCCTCCGCTCCACCCCTCCCT
>JALVPF010000185.1:1485-1805 GCA_027031935.1 Myxococcales bacterium
GGATTCGAGGCATACGCTTCAAACCTACCTAGAAGCACCAGGCAGGAATGGTCCAAAATCGAAGGCAGGTTCGAACTGATACCCTACCTCGAAACGCCGGCACATTTGACAAAACTGGTGGCCGGTGCAATCGACACAAAAGATGAAGTCTCCGAGTTACCCCTGTACAAGTCTTTACTAAAGACCACTTCTGTGTTGGCCCAATACGATGACTATAATGACAAGGCAATTCAAGATGACCTGAAGGGCTGTTTTCCTCTGCACCCGCTGACAGCCCTGTATCTTGGGCCCCTGTTCCGACTTCGTCTGGGCCAAAATGA
>JALVPF010000186.1 GCA_027031935.1 Myxococcales bacterium
AGCCCTACCTTGGCTGGACAAGGTTGTTTTCCTGCGGTGGACCCGGCAAGGTCCATCAGCAGGGTGATGAACTCCCTGGTGGATGAAAAACACATGAAGGCAGCCACGGAATTCAGAAAACTCTGGTCCGCATACGAAGAGCGCAGAGATTTGATCGCTGCTGGTGCATACGAGCAAGGCACGGAACCCCTGACCGATCGCGCCGTGGCGTCTCGTGATGCCATGCTGGAGTTCATTAGCCAAGGGGTAGCAGACAACTTTCGCAGAGACATAGTGGCCGAGTTGGAAAAGGCCATCTCGGGGAGAGTCCTGGATGAAAAGCGCAACTGAGGCGGTTTTGGGCATCAGAAAGATTCACCGCCTCCGGGCGGCTAAGTCCTTTGCGCTTGCAGCGTCGGAGCGTGCAAAACATGAGATGTCTTTCCGTGAGGCGAAAGTTGTACTGCAGGAGGCGGAGAGGTCCCTGGAAAAGAACGATGCCCAAGTGGGCAGCGAGGCTTTGGTGATCTTTTCCCAGATGGGAATACAGAGACGAAGGGTGTTGGCCAAAGGAGTGAGGGATGCTGAAAATTATCTCAGCCTGATTTCTCATCAACGCCGTGGAGCCGAGGAACTGCTGAGCGCAGCACGCAGGAACCTGGCTGATGCCCAGGCTGCGCTGGATGTGGCGAAACACCTTGCTCAACGGGCGCTTCAACGGGAACTGTCGACGGCTCTTTATCTCTCGGAGACCCGCACACTGGAACAGTGGATAAACAACAGGTGTACGAAATTCGGACACGGTGTCTAAGAAATTTGGACACTGGCACCATCTTTTGTTACCCCCTTCCATCTTGTCTTTCCAAAATTTGGTATCCATTCAAGGCCATAGGGCAAGCAGAAAATATGGCATGGGCCTTGCTAAGCATATCTGCATCTGCACGACGGTTCAGATTTATTCCATGGGAGTTGAACATGTATGTAAAAGGTGTTCAGGAGCTTGTGAGCAATCCAGAGAGACTTTCTCTGAATGCAGGTGGGTTTGAAAAACTGCTGGAGCTTCATGATGATTCGGCAGGCTGCCTGTCCTTGTCCTGCTTGCTTCTTCCCGCATGGAGCCAGGGACAGGAACAAGGCGGTACAGAGAGCGCCGGGAGCGGCCTTGTACAACAAAAAGCACCTGAGCCGGAACTCGAGCCAGGGGCGGGAAAGATGCAGTGCATGGACTCGGAGTCCCTGACACAGATCATGCAGGGACCCATGGAGGTGTGTTTCAGCGGAGCACTCGATGGCATAGCCTGCCAGGTTCTGGTGGAGAGAAAGGCTGTCAGGTGCCGCATGAGGGCTGTTGCAGCACCTGTGAGGTCTCGACTCGAGCGCATGCGTGGTAGATTGCGACGTGGGCTCGAGCAAAAGGGCATGAGCCTGGAAGGCTTCCAGGTGACATCGTGATGGAACCGAGGATCAGACCATATCCTGTCACCAGGCTGCGCAGCTTCAGCAGGTCTGAAATAGCTACCGGCAGGCTTCTTGCTCCTGATGCATGGTTACCCACTGTAAGCAGGATAACAGGAGATCTGACCAAGGGTCTGGGTCTGGGGCGCATTGCCCTGTCCTTGGCGAGAGTCGAGACCATTGCCCAGAGACGCCTGCGGATCGCGTTTCCCGGCAGGTGGTTGTTTGCGGTTTTTCACAATCCCCTTGACTCCCGCAGGGGTTTTCTGGGCTTGGACCCCTTGTTGTTTGGAAGGCTGATGGAGCGCCTGGGCAAGGATGCCGATCCACTTCCCGGCATGGAAAGAATGGAACCGGGAGACCATGGC
>JALVPF010000187.1 GCA_027031935.1 Myxococcales bacterium
TTCGTCGTTAGTCGTACCGGCCAAAGCCTTCTTCAACTCATCTACTTCGGATTTCACCTCCAGAAAATGATGCTCCACTGCTCCCATTTTGGAATAAAGCTCAGACACGGCGATTCGCTGAGATTCAAAATTTGCCACCGCTTCATACGCCTTGTTTTCCACCTCTGCCGATTCAGCCAATAACAATGCCGCCGCATCCTCAAGCTCACCAGCACGATACAAAGTGTCGATGGCAGTTTTTTGTGTCATCTCAGCGCGAAAGCCTGTGAGATTTGCCTGAGCCAGAAGTTCCTCGTGGCGATCCTTCACAGCTGACAGCTCGCCCGCCAAATCTTCAAGAGTCTTCCACCATTGCTCGAAGTCATCGCTTTTCAGCAACAGTTTGATCTCTTTTAGCCACAAGGCCTTCATCTTGTAATATCCCTCAATGCAGCCAGGAGGCTAAGATAGCCCACCGTTCATTTTCAAAGTCTTTATAGCAGTTACATCAACCACCAGGAACCAGTATGAACGGGTAGGTAACCATGGTCTCACTTCCATCCGTCTTGCCAAATCTTATCCTCTTGACGACGCTTCTCACACACGCCGCCAACTCGCTGTCACCCGTAGTGTTTTCCACCACCTCGGCCTCTATGACCTTTCCACCCGGATGAATGACAAAACGAATCACGACCTTTCCCCTGAGCTCCGGATTCCTCTTCAATCGTTTTTCGTAACAGCGCTTGATGCCACTGAGACGTCGGCGCATCATCTTCTTGATGTCCGCCTGTGAACGGGAGTCAGAATCAAACTCCTGCATGGCTGCGGAAGAGACCCTCGCCACCACCCTTGCCTCAGCCTTCTTTTTTGCTCCCTTTCCTGCAGCGCCCACGACTCCCTTGGTCCCCAAATCTCCGATGGATGCAGCCTCACCTGCACCAGCTGCACCACGAGAACCCTTTTGCCCACTCGCGGTTGCAACATCAAAGCCGCCTCCAACTCCATCGAAGGCACCAGAACCGTCTCCTACCGAGCCCTCTGAAAACACGTCCGCCACAGCAGAGCCACCAGCCATACCTCCCGGGCCTTTTGCACCCAGGATTTTCAACAAGCCCCGCCCGGAAACCTTTTTTTCAACCGCCACCCTATGAGCAGCAGCCTTGGCTGCCCTGGCTTCATCAGAGTCGCCCTGGTCATCTCCATTTTCAACAGCCTTTTCTTCCTTCTTTTCCTTCTTTACCGGCTTCTCCACCTTAGGAGCCTTTTCTCCCGCACCCTCACCCTCATCATCCTTTTTAGTCAGATCCTTGTCAGGCATTATCAACTTTGCAAACCTGTCAGGGATATCTTCGATAGTAGTCTCCTTGGGCAAAGGCACCTGCTTGGCCCAAAAGATAATCGTCAAAAAGCTGATGGCAACTACGCTGAAGGTGGATGTGTACGGCCAGTCGATATTTTTGGTCCAATAACCCTTTACCGAAGCAGGGAGCATGGGCTTGACCGGTTCTGGAGGTGGATTTACGAATTGAAAAAGAATAATACAGGTTCCAATGGAAACCCTTCCACGGGATGCATCGTTTAGCTTGAGATGGTAAAGGTTTCCGGATTTTTTTACCAGACCTTGAGCCTTGAGTGATTGCAAGTCCGATGCGTTGTCCTTCACGGACACCCTACCGCTCATTTTATCGTCAAAAGCGAGATAATAATCAGCACCCTTGATTTCAAACAACGCAAAGCTTCGAGGAACATCGGAGGCGCTGAGAACCAGCGTGTTGCGAGTGCTGGTACCCACCGTCACAGGGGTACGCTTGCGAACCAGCTTTTCCTCGATGATCTTTCCACCTTGGATCACCCCGATCCTCAATATTTTGCCCTTCGTGGCTTCAGGCATGGCATCTTCCCCTGTCAACGGGACCTGCTCGGTTAAAAAACTAAAAACTACGGCTGTTTCTTCAGAACAGCGAACTTGTAACTCCCATATTCCGCCTGACCAGCTGTATACAAAACCTCTGTCAACAATCTAAAAGGTATTCGCTTGTCTCCTATGATTGTAAGCAGCCCTTTGAACTTCAGCTCCTTTTTCTTTTTGTTATATCGTGCAATCATCTTCTGCTTTTCAGCTTCAGCCTTCAAGGCATCATACAAGGGCGAGATAAAAAGCTGTGCCGGGTTGTTGTCCTTCTTGTATTCCGCAGGAACACGCCCGTTTTTGATACGTGCAACCATCTTGTCGTTTACAAGGATTACCTTGCTGGAAATGGCCACTTGCACAGCATCCTGTGGTGATAGCTTGGATATGGAAGTCGGCAATCTCGTGTCAGGCCCAGGTTTGATGTTCACAGGATCCGATGCGTAGCTCTTCAACAGATACAGGACCATGGCCGTAAACAATCCCATAATGGGAATCAAGTTAAGATCCGTTACCTCATCCCCCTTTTCCCGTCTGGCCTTCTTGCGCTTTTTTCGCTTTTCCTCAGCGTTCTGTTGCACGAAGGCATCATGGTCGGTGATGGAGACCATACCGCCACTTTCAGGGCCGAGTTGTGAGTTGTCAGTACTCATCGACCTTCACCTCCGCCTCAGGCGATCTCCGGGCTCAGGATAACATCGAAAAACAGCGCCCGACCTGTTGAATCCTGTCGTGTTGCGTCCATAACCTTTACCAGAATCTCATAAGGGACATCCGGCTGGGCATATATGATTATCTTGGACTCCTTGGGAAACTGGTTCTTTATCTTGACCATCTCCATGGTCAGTCTGGAGTAATCATAGCAGCTTACAGGAGGAGGAACTCCCTTTGCTAATGCGTCCTGACAGGCTGGATCGCCAGTCAGCAGAGGAATTGTAGGCTTTGCTTCTGAACCTTCGCCTCCCTCGGTGGTGTCAGCACTCAGAACTCCACCAACGCCAGCAATAAACAGCCCCTTGTAAGTGATGCCCACGGTGAGGTTCAGCTTTTTCTCCTGGTCCTTCTGATCCTTGTCCTCCTGCATGGAACCCGAGTCCATGGGATCGGAATACCTGGGAGCGTTAACGTTGATAACACCAATTTGGACCAGCCCCGTGGATGTCACCATCATAAACAGCATGATGCTGGTTACAATGTCTAAGTATGGGGTAATATTCAACGAGACAGGTTCTGTCCCGGAACTGGAGCGTTCTGATGGTTTTCTGGCCATGGAAACGCCTTCCGTTTGCAGTAATCACCAAAGCATCAGACAACAGGATGAAGCCCAAGGTTCCATCAAGCGCTTGGGCCCGATCTATCCAATGGACTCACACCGCTTTTCTGCCTGGAGATCAGCATATTTTCCAACTTCACAGACCACTGATCGATCTCGTCCACGATTTTCTTTGTAACGTTGGTCAAAAACATGTGAGCCAACATGAAGAAAACCGCGATGGCCAGACCAAAAGCAGTGGTGTAAAGAGCCTCTGAAACACCCTTGGCCAACATCTCGGCCTTTAGTTCAGGGCTGACGGCACCCGTGGCAGAAAAAGCACTTACCAAACCTGTAATGGTTCCCAGCAAGCCCAGCAAGGTAGCTATATTGGCGAGCTGAGCAAGGTTGCCCGTACGTTTCTGAAGAATTGGAACTATCTCCAGAATCGCCTCTTCCACGGCGTTTCGGATCTCGCCCTCACCTCTGTTCGCCCTGGTGAGACCAGCTCTCACGACTCTCGGCAAGGCGGCTGACGGTGCTGCATTACAACGCTTTATGGCGCGTTCTATGTTGTTCGCCATCACAAGCTTTTGCACCTGAGCCATGAATGCTTCCGCATTGACGTTATACCGAAAAAATATGAAATACATTCTTTCGATAATGATGGCCAGGCCCCAGGCAAGGACAAAACAGTTCACATAAATGAACGTTCCGCCTGCCTCGAAAAAACCTCGGACCTGACTGAGGAATCCTGTGCCACCAGCTTCCTCCGCAGCCCACGCGATCGCTGGAAATAACAGCATAAACAGCACGATAGTTCGTGTGGGGACCGGAACTCGCTTAATCATCGTCGCTCCTCCGCTAAAAAGCCGCACCCGACCCGGTAGTTGGTTAAAGGTTAAAAATCAAAAAGGTTCCTTTTTTACTGCTTCAACAATTTTAGGGGCTAGTTTCTTGTCCAGCTTGAACCCCTCAAAACTCAAATTAGACCTTGGCAACAAATACCAAACCTCCGGCTTTTGTATCTTTCCTTCAACCCTTGTCACTTCATTTATAACGACCGACCGAATTTTTTTCTTCTTCTTTGCCCATACAGGGATTGCAAGCAGAGCCATTACCAGAAATACGATGACAATAAGCAAAGGCCACTGCACCCTATATGTTTTTTCAGCCATGCTCACTCTCCCTTATAGGCGAAACAATGCTGATCGGTCAAGAAGTTAGTCAAAATACCCATGTGAACTCTCTGGGAATATTCCAAAAATCCATGAAACTCCTGTCGATCCCCATAAATCCATCACTTTTCATCGCCTCCCAATTTTTCTCCCATGTCCTCGGTATCTTCATCATCCTTGCCGCCACCGAGTTTCCCGGCAGAATCATCTGAATCACCTTCATCTTCGTCACGGACACCTCCGAGTTTTCCTCCAACAGGGGAGGAGTCCTGCTCAACTTCATCTTCCGGCCCACCAAGTTTTCCACCGGTAATCGGTTTGGATTCTTCAGCCTTCTTCCTGGCTTCTTCTTCAGCCTTGAGTCTGGCTGCCTCCTCTGCCTTCTTCCTGGCTTCTTCTTCAGCCTTTTTCCTTTTCATCTCAGCTTCGCGCTTTCTTCGCCTCTCCTCACTCTTTATGGCGCGATCGCGTTTTTTCTCCGCCTGTTTGATCAGCTTGGCCAGGTCCTTATAGGTCCCGCCTGCGGATTGGAACTTCTTCAGTTCCTTGTATGCCATCGCAAACCTCTTGGATTTTGCATAGCCAGGCACATCGTCATCAAAATACATCAAGCCCAAATTCAAATGTGCCCTTTTGTCCGAGGGATCCAGCTCCATCACCTTTCTGTATGCACGCTCGGCCTCCTTGAACTGCCTGTCCCCCCTCAAGGCATTGCCCAGATCGAGGTAAGCCTCGGCCCACCTTGGATCTGCAGCTACGGCTTTTCTGAAATGCTCGGCAGCAGATGCGTAATCGTGAGCCTTGTTATACAAAACCCCAAGGTTGATATGTGCTTCAAGCATGTTGGGGTCCAGTTCAACTGCCTTCTTGAACTGCACGATGGCGGCCTTCATGTTGTCCATCTTCAGATATACGAACCCCAGACGATTCGGAATAAGCGCACTTGCCTTATCGATCTGTTGAGCCTTGATTAGAATCCGCTCTGCCAATTCGTATTTTCCCTTGGCATAATACGTCATGGCAAGGTGCACCATGGCCTCGGAATTCCTCTCGTCCATTCGCAACACACCCTTGGCCTGTTCAGCGGCATCATCGATCCTTCCGCCAGCCAGCAGGACAACTATTAGTTGATTGCGCAGGCCCAGATCCTTTGGAGCCTTCCTTACCGCTGCAGTCACAATGGACCTGGCCTTTTCAACCTTCTTTTGACGCAGATACAGGTTGGAAAGGTTTATAACGCTTGCCAGATGTGTGGGTTTGATCTTCAGTGCCTGCCGGTACGCCAAGGCTGCTTCGCCGATCCTGTTTTGTTTCTCCAGAAGGACACCTTTATTATAAAAACACTGATAGCACCTCGGATTAGACGTGGAGGCCTTTTCCACCAGGCGCAAGGCTTCAGTAGTATCTGTTTTTGCGATCTGAACAGCAGATGCCAGGAT
>JALVPF010000188.1 GCA_027031935.1 Myxococcales bacterium
GCAGGAGGAGCCAGCCCGGCCGGACAGCATTCAGAGTGTCGTGAGGGAAACAACCTGGGCTACTTGCCCGATGTGGAGTGTAAACCCGAGACCTGAGTTTCAGTCTTTTCCCAACCTGCGGTCGTGCACCCTCACGCCCAGGCCGTCCTGGAAAGGATGATTGTTGCACCTTCTTTCTTTGTCGTCCCCGAGCTTTTCTCATTCGAGGTTTTTACGGTGCTGTGTCGACTTCATCCTGATGCGAAAGGCGCTTTCACCGAAGGCATAATCCCCATCCTGCAAAGCGGTATACTTCGCTATCCCATGACCGGGGATCTGGCCAGGGCTGCAACAACTTTCGTCCAAATTGGTTTGACTGGCTATGAAGCCTGTTATGCAGCCCTTGCAGAAGACCTTGGGGGACTGTGGTTGATCTTTGATAAAAAGGCCCATAGGCTTTTGGCCAGCCATGGTGTATCCTGGGATCTGGGGAAAAACCTGCCCCCAAAATTATAAACTTCCTTGAAGCTGATCTTTTACGCTTCACGTGCTAGTATCCCAAGAGTTGACCATATGCGATGTGATTATCATGGGAGGAACCTTTGAACCGAGCAACTAAAAGAAATGCTTGGCTTTTTTCAATCATTTTGCTGGCAGCCGTTTTCGCTTCATGCCAGAAAGGAACAGTCGGCGACTCCGATTCTGGCTTCCCATACCAGGACGCCATGGATGCATCGAACGATAGTGGTGCAGACAGCATGTCCGATGACGGAGCCACACAAGACGACATGCAAACAGACGCGGGCTCTGGCGGTGATCAGGACGCTGGTATCGACGCTGGTATCGACGCTGGCACTGATGCCGGCACTGACGATGGCACCGATGCTGGTGGCGATGCCGGTGGCGATGAGGACCAGCCAGTAAATTTTTCGTTTCTGATATATGGCGACAGCCGTTCTGGTGGTGGATGTAGCGGAAACGAAGTCCACATCTCACTTGTTCAACGCATGGTACAGGAGCAGGGGATTTCCTTTGTTGTGAATGTGGGTGACATGGTAAGCGGATATGACGACAGCACCTGCTTTGCCGACAACGGTTCCTGCACCGGAGAGTCCGACTATGGCGATCTCGGCAGGATAATCCAACCCCTGTCTTCACGTACTCCAATGCCTGGCTTGCCTGTGTATTATTTTCCCGTCATTGGAAACCACGAAGAGGGCAGCGACTGGTACCCGGATCCTTGCGGTGGCCGAATATGCGATACCTTTGACATGGCATCCATCGTCAACCACCCCACTCCCAACAGCGATCCCTGTGGAGACGACTATCCTTACTTCGATTACTACAGTTTCAGCTATGGACACGTAGCCTTTTTCGTCCTCCGCGCAAATTCCGACTATTTCGATTTCTTCGAGTGCAACTACCCCCCGGATGGTTGGGACAGTTGCGAAGACTACTGCAAAAATGGTCCACGCAACGATCAGCTCTATGAAACCTGCTGGAACGTACACCAATATGACTGGCTGAAAAACGGGCTGGAGCAAGCGGACGCAGACCCATCCATAACAAGAAAGATAATCATTCTTCACGCGCCCATTTACACCAGCTTCGAAGATCACACTCCGTTTACTTCAGCCATGGATGTGGCCGCCCTCGCTGATGAGCACCATGTATCTTTGGTTTTCAATGGACACAACCACTGCTACGAACGCACATACCCCATACGCGCAGGATCACAAGATCCCACAGGTACTACATACATAACCACATCCGGAGGGGGAGTCGGGACCTACGATGCAAGCGGTGACTGGTTCACCGCTGCACACTCTGGAGAACACCATTACACACGCATCGATATAAATGAAAACTCCATCACAGGACAAGCCATAGCTGACGATGGCTCCATCATAGACTCATTCACCCTGCCATGAACGCTGTATGTGGAGGCGAACAATGTTCACAAAAGTACTTCTGGCCCTATGCTCAATTGCGATTGTATCTGCCTGCAACAACTCAGGCTCTGTAGGGGATCCTGACGGCACCACGCAGGATGCTCATGATGGTGCAGTGCAGGATTCAGGGAGTGACAATACTCCGTCGGACCAAGGCATGGATGCTGGTGAGACATCTGACGATGGCGGCCTTTCTGATGCCGGGACTGATGCTGCGTCTGACGCCGGTAGTGACACAGGTGCTGACCAGGGAGGGGACCAGGGGCAGAGCACAGTTACCCTGGCTGGCTGCACCTTGTTTCCTCCTGATAATTTCTGGAACACTCCCATCGATGACGCCCCGTTGGACCCCATGTCGGATACTTACATAGCATCCATTGGAGCAGATACCGAACTCCACCCGGATTTCGGATCTTTCTGGAATGGTGAACCACTGGGAATACCATGGACCAGCGTTCCCGAAGATCAACCCATGGTGGAGGTTCGTTTCGACTATGACGATGAAAGTGATCCCGGGCCCTATCCCATTCCGCCTGATGCTCCCATAGAAGGTGGACCTGACGCGGATGGTGACAGACACGTACTGGTAATTCAGCGCGACGCGTGCATACTTTACGAGATGTTTTCTTCTTACCCGCAAGCCGACGGTTCCTGGGATGCAGGATCAGGCGCCATATGGCATCTGGATCAAAATGAGACAAGGCACAGGGACTGGACCAGCGCCGACGCAGCCGGTCTTGCCATCCTTCCAGGCCTGGTCAGGTGGGAAGAGGTATACGAGCAAGGTGAAATACGTCACGCCATGAGGGTGACCATGGAACAAATCCAACACGCATATATTCTTCCTGCCGTTCATTCAGATGGAAGATGCGGTTCTGATCCCTCGTGCCCCCCCATGGGTCTGAGGCTGAGGCTGAAAGCCGATTTCGATGACAGCGCTTTTCCACCCGAGATTCAGGTCTTCACCCGTGCCATGAAAAAATACGGCCTGGTGATCGCTGACACCGGCGGCGACATGTTTGTCTCTGGAACCCATGATCCGAGGTGGGATGATGAACTTCTTCACACCTTTCACCAGATCACAGCATCCAACTTCGAAGCTGTTTACACCGGCGAGATTATCCAGTATTGACAATAAGTACATGCATTATTTCAAGCATGGTCCACTTTGTGCGGAGGGCCGTCCATGAAAAAGCTCATGACAATAATCCTTTTTATCTTGCCCCAAGTTCTATGTGGCCAGGCCCTTGCCGGTCCAGGATTTCCTGTTTTCGAATCTGTCAGCCCAGAGGCTGCAGATGGCCCGGATGGCGCTTTTCGCCCCCATGAGGGAGCGATGCAGGGAGACAACTGGTATGTGGATGCCAATTCTGGAGACGACACAAATCCCGGAACACAAGACTCGCCTTTTGAGACAATCAAGCGAGCCACCGAAGCCGCCTCGGCAGGTGACACTATCATTGTCAGGGAAGGTATCTACCACGAGCAACTCTCTGCCGAAGATCTCTCGCCCTCTGCAGATCGTGCAAACCCACTCAGGATAACAGCCGATCCTCCGGATGGTTCATCTGTAGTGATAGATGGCGAGGGAGTGGTTGCGACAAGGGAAGGAAACCTCGACTCAGCTGCTGGAGTAAGCCTGTACCGGGATTCCAGCTTCATATTGAAGGGGTTCATGATTCGCAACTGGACCGGCTATGGCCTGGCCGTCGTGCAAAGCTCTGACGTGATGGTATTGGATTGTAGCTTTGAAAATAATGGCCTGGACATGAACGACTCTGTGGACTTGGTCCTGTTGGGCAGCAGAAATGCCAGGGTCTTTGGAAACTCCTTTGACTCGGCAAGCGAAAGGGCCATAGACGACAAGGGCACTGACTCGTGGATCGCGCAAAATGTGTTCTCGGGACATAAAACCAGCGCTATAAAGATCGGCCCGGAGCCAGCCGGCGTTGGCAGCAGGATTGAGCACAACATATTCATGGACAATCCGGCCACACAGGGGGTTGTCCTGGCAAGAAAAGTTGTGGGTGTGACTATACAGCGAAATCTCATAGCAGGCGGAAACCTGAATGGCATCACCATTGACGATGCCAAGGATTCACTGTTTTTGTTCAACACCGTGGTTGCTTTCCACGCTGGAATACAGCTTCGCGATCTGTCCAATTGCAAGGTGGAAGGCAATATCCTGTACAACAACACCATGGGCATGGAATTGCTTTCACTTTACATGCAGGACACTACTGTGGACTATAACCTGTACTATGGAAACACCGCTGATATGGACGGGGGAGATCCCGGGACAAATGCGGTCATGGCAGACCCTGTTTTTCACCAGGCTTCTCAGGGTGATTATACGCTGGACGCAGGCAGCGCAGGCATCGATGCGGGTCCGCAAAACCTGCCCATTCCCGAGGGCGGAGGTGTGCGGACAGACATGGGGGCATATGAAAAGGGCGCGGGGGAAGCACTTTACCAGTATCAGGCAGTAGCGTCAGTAAAAGATCTTACTCCAAGTTTTTCGTGGACCTTTACGGACCAGGACGATGGAGCAAGCCAAAGCGCATACAGGGTACAGGTAGACTCCGTACCATGGTTTGATTCTGATGATCTCATAGATTCCAACTGGCATTCTGGTGCTGACACATCTTGGACCGTACCCAGGCAGTTTGAGTTGACCGAGGGCAAGTGGTATTTTCGAGTCAAGACCCGCGATGACAAGGGCGTCGATGGGCCATGGAGTGACCCACACCTTGCCATACAAGTATCCCCTGCCCCCACTTGCGCTGCTCAATCAGCCACTGCGTGCGATGCCTTGTCAGGATGTGACGGGCAATGGCTGGCCGCTTCGGACGAAGAGCGCTGCTGTGCAGGACAATGTGTAGCCTGCCCGGACGCTGATACGGACGGTTACCAGGATTCTGCCTGCGGAGGTGCTGACTGCGACGATACGGACTCATCCATCAATCCTGATGCCCAGGAGGTCTGTGACAACCACAAGGATGACAATTGTGATGGAATGACTGACCTGGACGACGCCCAGTGTGGATGTATAGACCACGACCAGGATGGATTTGGTGAGAACTGTGAGGCAGGACAAGACTGTGATGACACCATCGCATCCGTGCATCCCGGTGCCGAGGAGCAATGCAACTACGTGGATGATGACTGTGATGGTGATGTTGACGAAGGATTCGATCTTCAGTCAGACCCGGAAAACTGCGGCGAATGTTTCTGGGAGTGTCGTGAACAAGAAGTTTGCGACATGGGTTCTTGTGCAGATTCCTGTGGGGGGTCGAGGACTGAATGTGACAGATCGTGCATAGATACCAGCAGCGACATGCTCAACTGCGGTGGCTGCTCGATAGTGTGCGACCTGGACAATGCCACTGAACGTTGCTCCGAAGGACAGTGTCTGCTCACGTCATGCGAAGCTGGATGGGTAGACGCTAACGGGGATAGCGCTGACGGATGTGAATATGAATGTACTCCTTCAGGACAAGGGGTGGAAATCTGCGACAACAATCTGGACGACAACTGCGATGGGCAAATTGACGAAAACTGTGATGGGAATTCCGGGAGCGGTTGCTCCTGTCATACCGGTCAAGCAGCGGGGAAATGGGCTTTCATCCTGGCACTGAGCCTACTTGCATTGGCAAAACGTAGATACTGAAAAAATCAAGGCTGCACATCCACTACTCCTGCCTGTCCTGCCTGTCCATCATAACCGTTGTCCCTGCTTTGGCCCCCAATGCCTCCACTTATCTCGTAATAACCCAAAGTATCATCGATTCCACCACCACCAGCATCTATGGTAACT
>JALVPF010000189.1 GCA_027031935.1 Myxococcales bacterium
AGATAAGACAAGGGAAAGCATCTCTGCCGGGGGATCTCCTGCCGGAGCTTCTGCGAACCGAACTCCTCACCGATTGGACAGGTGTGGACACCCTGGCCCTGGGTCGATACCAGACCTATAGCCTTTCGTTTTCGGCCTGGTCCGATGTCGACTGGTCTGCGGCCCGACAGGGTGCAGTGAAAGCATTCCCTGCAGACTCACAAGACCCACGACTAAAAGCTCGCTCGGGAATCTTCTCGGACATGTGGCCGCTGGCTCCTGCCGAACAGGCTTACACTTCGGAAGCTTGGTTCGGCCTCGGCGTCAAGTCGGACAAGGGACCGGTCCATGGTCAAAAGAAGTGGAGCCCAAGACTCGATTTGCTCAGGGCTGCAAGTCCCATGCTCCATACCATGAAAGCACTGCGTGACATGCTCGCTGGTGGAGGTTCCAACAACTGGATCGTCAGTGGACAGCTGACCGAATCCGGCAATGCCATCCTTGCCAACGACCCTCATCTGTCACTGTCATCGCCTCCTGTCTGGTGGATGAACCACATAAACACGGCCAGGGCTGGCGGCGACTGGGACTCCATGGGGGTGAGCTTCGCCGGAATACCTGGAATAACACTTGGGTTCAATGAGCACGTAGCATGGGGGGCTACGGTCAACAACTACGATGTCTCCGACGTATACCAGGAGACCATCACACCAGGTGAAAATGGACAAGCTGACACGGTGCTATTCAAGGGCGAGCAGGTCCCCATAGAGGTGATACACGAGACCATAAAAGTTTCGGGAGCTCCTGATGTAGGAATGGACATAGAAATGGTGCCCAACCATGGGCCAATCATTCCCGATTCACGCACGGATGACGCAGCGTTGAGCATAAAATGGACTGGCTTCACTCCTTCCAACGAATTGGAAGCCTTTATCAAGTTCAACACCGCCCAATCTGTACAAGACATGGAATCTGCCATGGAAAGCTTCGAGGTGGGCGGGCAAAATATCGTTGCAGCCGATGACGAGGGTAACATTTTCTGGACCACCCGCTGCCGTGTTCCAGTGAGAGACGCCAGGGCCACACAATACGATCCACAGACAGATACCGGCATACACCCAGGGCTGGTTTTACCCGGCACTGGTGAATACGAATGGACTGGACGCTTGGCTGACGAAAACATTCCCCACCAACTCAACCCTGAGGCAGGTTGGCTTTCTACCGCCAACCAGGATCCTGTGGGCACCAACAAGGACGGGAACCCGTTCAACGATGAGTTCTTTCTCTCCAGCGATTTCAACTTGGGTCACCGTGAAGCGAGGATACAGTCCTTGCTTGGCGATCTTGCATCGCACGGAAAAATCACCATGGAACAGATGCGCTTGATACAGGCGGACCACCGCTCTGCCATGGGTGCAAAACTAGTACCTGCAATGATCACAGCCATCAACCATGCGATGGAGGAAAGAAACAGCCCAGGTACACACCCGGATCTGGAGTCCCTGGTCGGGCAGGCAAGCAGCCACAATATGGACATGCTCGATGCCATGGCTCAGAGACTCTCAGCATGGAGCACCTATTATGCTGAATCCGGCATGGAAGATTCTGTTGATGATCAGGAGATAGCAGACAGCGTAGCCGCCACCCTGTTCAACGCAACTCTCACCCGCCTGGTTCACCTGACCCTGGACGACGAAATCAGTCGCATCGGAGTGCGGCCTGGATCATCATATGCAGCGCGAACCTTGCAGTTTGCAGTGGAAGAACCCCAGGCTTTGAAGACCTACGACTTCGACCTGGGTGACACTGTCCTATGGGACGATCTTAACACTGACGAACAGGAAAGCAGGGATGAACGAATGGTCAATGCATCCCTTTCAGCCCTGGCGTGGCTAGAGGATCATTTTTCGACAGAAGACATGAACCAGTGGAGATGGGGACATTTGCACACGGTCAGGTTTGAAGATATCTTGGGCTTGAACGCTTTCGGACAGGATATATTTTCCATACCCCCACGTGATGATCCAGACTTTCCCAACGGCTTTCCCAGGCATGGGGACAATTTTTCGGTTGACGCTTGCTCCTACGGCATATGGAACCAGACCAGCTACTCATACTCTCATGGCCCATCTCAGAGGTTAGTGGTTGAACTGACCCCACAGGGACCTGTTGCAATAAACGCCTTGCCAGGCGGCAATCAGCACGATCCCGCCCTGCCCCACCATGCTGATGAAGCCGAATACTGGCGCAAGAACATTGCACCACCTTTGGCCTTCAAGGAAGAGGATGTAGTATCCAACGCTGAGACCAGATTGCGATTTGAGCCTTGATGGGCTATGCAGATCGAATATTATTGAACAGGACGACCTTCAGGAATATCGACACTTCTTTGCACCAGGTATTCAATGAACGATCTGGTCTGGGCTACCCAATCCAGGACCTGAACCTTTTCAGCGAGGCCTGCGGCTCGCCAATCCCGCTCATCATCATCCAAAAGCAGCCTATGCATGGCACCAGCAAAATCTTCCACATCTCCAGCGTGAACGATTACCGCATCCTCGGGAACATATTGGACTGCAAAAGGTATGAGGTCTGAACATACGATCGCAGTGCGGGCTGCAGCAGCCTGAGAGACAGACATTCCAAAGCCCTCCATCTCAGATGCAGATACATAAATCGAGGCCATGGAAAAAAGCGGTCCTATATTTTGTTCAGGAATGAAGCCGGTAAGAAATGCCTTGCCCTTCAAATTGGATGTCTGTTCCAATTGTTTTTTCAAGTCCTTGAAAACCTCGTTCTCCGGACCTCCACCTATAAATAAATAAACATCATCGAACTCATCACAGATCATGGAAAACGCATCCAAGAGCAAATCCTTGCGCTTTGTATGATCCATCCTGCTGGTCTCGAAGATCATCTTCCCGCCCTCGAGCTTTTCTACAGGCACCCCGCTGACATCCGAAAGATACTTCCAGGTCTCCTGCCTCTCTTTCTGTGAGTATCGCCTGAAGACCGAACTATCGATGCATGGCGGGAAGTAAAAGATCTGTTCTGCTTCTACGCGGTAGTGCGTCCTGAGCCTCTCGGCGATCTCCGTGGACGTGGCAGCAAACAACTGAGTTCTGTCACACACCATTCGTTCATGGTCACGCCGTTCACAAAACTTCAGCTTGCGTCTCACTTCTACAGGTCTGTTCCTGTAGTTCTCATCCTTTAACTCGGCCAGGGAATGAGGAGTCCATACATGAGTATCCACATCATCCAGTTTATCCTTGAGCCACTGTGCCTGATCTGGCTCAATGGTCAACAGAGCCAGCCCTAGTGCCTCTGATGCCAGCAAGGAATGAAGCGCAGGCGCCATGGATTTGGCAACTTTTGACAGGGTTTCATCGACCATATCGCAAATCATGGACTGGGCATTGGCACCCTTTTGCTTTGCTGCGGCCCACCTCGAGGCACAGGCATTGACTCTCTGGACGACTGGAGTAGCAGGGCTACCCTCACATTCCAGCAAAAGAGAACCCAAATGATAGACAGGCGCTTCGCCCAGGGCCATCCAGTGCCTGTCCTTGTCGATCTCTTCCAAGCGCTGACCATCGATAACTCCGTCAAGCAATCGATGTATAAGTTGCTGCGCAATATCATTACGCCACCTTTCCACTAACCTGACGCCCAGCACAGCAGCATCCCAATAATGAGAATTGACCATCCTGTAGACCTGCCATGGCTCGCATCCACGTTGCGAAGCCTCGATCCTTATGAACTCATCGAGCCACTGCAACTCTTCATCCAGGGCGATGGCGATATCCTCTTTGGGTATGAACTCGGAACCTCCACCGGGAATGTAGACATACCTGACGTTTGGGGTCATGTATTCCGGTTCATCCCTAAGCCTGTCACTGTTGAAAAACGAAAACCCGCCCCTGGCAAAAACCGTTACGCGATAGCCGATTTTTTCCAGCGACAAGGCCAGGGAATTGACATACATGTTCTGACCGCCGGTATCCGGCGCTCCGCCAAGCGGTATTTCGACACCGGCATACCCGTGGTTGGTTATCAATGCCAAATCGGGTCTGTCAGCGGATTCAAATGCAGACTTTAGCTCTGACTGCTTCATTCCATTACCTCTAGTAATTACAGCATATGGTAGAAATTCAACTTCCCCTCTTTCTTGCAGGCAGCAACTATATATCCATAGAGCAAACCAATGCAACCAAACTCTTGCCCTGTTTCCCACCTCGCTTGTGATCTGGAAAATCTCGTTCCGTAGAAAGGGAAATGAAGACAAGCACACTTGTTTCACACGCTGTGTATGCTAATCTAAGTCACATGAAGAGTGACCTGAGCACCTTGGGCATGTCCCTGTCCATACCGTACAATCATGATCCCGACTACATAAATATCATGGAAAAATTTCTCCCCCATGTGCATGACATCTACCTTGCTCCACCTCCGGACGTTGCCAATACCTTGAAGCCCTTTGTGGATGATGCGGATGACTATCAAAAAAAGATTGCCGAGCTTGCCGAATGGAGCCAGGCCCACGGAATTGCGCTGTCATGGGTTTTGAACGCTCCCGGACTCGAATCCAGTCTGCCTCGTATCATCAAATTTCTGGAAGAACGACTCAGACGAGGAATTGTCGTGTCTGTGACCCTTGCCGAGTTACAGCTTGCAGAAAAAATCCACCGGGCCCTGCCCGAGGTCGAAATAGCATCCTCCCTGGCAAGTTTCATCAAAAACGAACAAGATGCCAGACAGTGGATACATAGGGCAAACGCAGCCATAATACACCCGGATAAAAGTCTCATGCGCCACCCGGAGATACTCGCGCGCATAAAGGCTCTTGGAGTCAAGATAAAACTAATCATCAACAATCGCTGCGTGATTAACTCACCTTACTGCGACCAGCATAGATCTTGTGCGGTGATGGGATCTGGACGAGCTCAGTCAGATATCTCGATCTCCGCTGCTTGTGGAAAAATTGCAAACGCCCAACCTTGGCGAATAGCTCCTCTTACCCTTCCTCCTGCGGTTCTTCCCAGGCTAAAGGGAGTGTTGGACATCGTGAAGTTAGATGGTCGTAACTGGCCCACAGCCAGGATCGCACAAGATGCAAAAACCACCATAGCTCTCGGTTCATGGTCCATGTTTCCCTGGTTCGTGGAACCGGAAGATGCCTTCGAGCGTCTCAGCACCTGTGAATGGGACTGTGATCATTGCGGCTGGTGTCCTTCTTCCTTCTGGTTTTACTCAGAGGAGGCCAAGCACGGTCCGAGGATAATGCGCCAATTTCAGCCGCTGCTTTCTCACCCTGAGCACACAAGCCCATCACCTGCAGGAACTCTGGGATGGCTGTTGAACTCATCGACACTACATGGTCTTCGCCCTTTGGCCATAGTGCCCCTGGAAAACGATGAAGGCACAGACATAGACTTCCACTGGAAAAACGGCGGCGTTTTCCGATGCAGGTTCTTGAGGCTGAACGGAGAGGATGAGCACAGAGAGTTTTTTACATCCTCGTGCTTGCTGGGGGTCAACTACCTCTTTGAAAGCAACGAGGCTTCTACACAGCTTCTTCAAGCCATAGAGGCGATGGTAAAAGATATAAAACGATACGAGACGCAAAGAAGTGAGTACCAGGGAAATGCACCCTCATTGATAGATCAAATGGATGTAGGGGGATTCTGCGTACAGGACTGTTTTTTTTGTGACAAGGGATCTCCAAGGCGAACCGGCAAACA
>JALVPF010000190.1:0-473 GCA_027031935.1 Myxococcales bacterium
GGTGTTTTTAGCAACATGGCGGCAGGCCTTGCACAAGCCCTTCCATGGTGCTTGAACTCTGATTATAAAATCGATGATATACTTTCAATGTTTTCTTTGGGTGTTATTTGCTCTATCTGCCTTCATGCATCTTTCCTTTTGTCTTTTGCTCTTGAATTTTGTCTTTAACTTCCTCTTGAACAGACGGAACAAGTCATCTGTGCCTGCATAGGACATTTGAGCGTTTGTTCCTTTATCCGAGACGACATCCCAAAATAATTCTTCAGATCTGCGGTATTGCTTCAACTTGAAATAGCACCAAGCAGCCTTATAAGCCACATAGTAGTAATATGGTCTTCTGATTGATGTACCATTTATGACTTTATTCTTTGGTACTATAAATTTTTTGTAATACTTCAATGCCTTTTTCCATCTTCTTTGCATGAAGTATAGTTCTGCCTTGGCAAGAACATAGACATTGTTCTCGTCCCCTT
>JALVPF010000190.1:483-1673 GCA_027031935.1 Myxococcales bacterium
CTTCTGTTTTATCATGATTTTTTTGTATAATAATCTTCAGATATGTCCCGATATTTTTCTTCATGGAAAAATATAATACAAATGGATCTATGAAATTTCGCACCTCAGCATCGTCCACCTTTTCGTATGCTTTCATTAAATCGTACATTTCAGCACTTGTACCGGTAGATGCGCCTGAATTAATACTGTTTTCGTTCTCACAAAATATGGTAAGCATATACAGCGAAGCACAGACATGAAGATTCTCTCCTGAAAGATTATTTCTGTAACATTTCCATTCCCGCTCCAATCCTTCAGAGTCTTGTTTGCATGTCTTTAGCAGATCGTCGAAATTGTTGTATTCGTATAAGTCTGAAACGCTCCCGGTAAATGATGGAAATTCCAGTTTAGGATCAAGGTATTCATAAGAATATACATAGCATTCCCTGGGAAGCCTCAATTTTGGCAAAGCATATTTAGATTCTGCTGATTCAAAAACAAAAAGCCACAAGAAAACGGTAAGCATTATTTTAGTCATGAATCTTCCCTCCCAAAGCTTGGCTAGTTTGATAATATACAAATCTTGTAACCATCATAATCCCAGGTGCCCTGTGGGCCTGGATATATACACTGCCCATGCTCACTGAGCGTCATCTTACGAGTTGTTTCGGTCTTCTCATATATTATATTCAAATCATCCTTTGAAAGTATGATGTCCTGCCCACACCGTTTGCACTTGTAATGGTGGCCGCCTTTCATGTTAGTGAAATAGAATGAATCAACTCCAAGGTATTCAAGAAAAAGATCAGCCTTCTGAACGTATATACGTCTCTCATCGTGTGAAACACCTTCTTCTCCCGGGGTTCTTTGCACTGCTGGTATAAGATTGTTCCAGATGTCCTTTGGATAAGATTCATAAACATAGGAATCAAGGTCTTCCAAGTTATCTGAATCAGACCACCAAGTCCATGGCGTAGGAAAAGTTATTAATTCTTTTCCTTCAGGGTAGCAAAGTCCTCCTTCAATATCTATATCGAAATTTATGGGGTGAGCACAGACGGAAAATTGATACTCGGCATTTGCTTGATTTGTTCCATCCCCACATGTCACTGTGATTTTCGGCAAAGTATTTGGGTTGGATTGGCTCTTTCCTTTGAGATAAAAATTCAGCAAGCAAGCATTTGTAAAATCAGACTTATTTCTGACAATAG
>JALVPF010000190.1:1683-16212 GCA_027031935.1 Myxococcales bacterium
CTGGTTGCTGAGTTTCAACGTCACAAATCCCTCGTTGCAGTTTTCCCAAAATGACGGGTCAGTCTCTACGAATATCTGCTGCCGATTCCCATCAGGATTCCAGTCACCTTCATTCGTAGTCTTTCTTGGTGGAATCCGCCTGAAATCATTGAACTTTATTATGGTCATTTGAACAGCCCCAGCAACCGTAAGGGTATAATCCTTGCCCATGTACTTGTAGGATCCCCCACCAGAAAACTCCTTTTCTATTCTGAGCCGCTTTCTGATCTGCGCGTCCGGCACCGAGAACGAGTAATTTCCAGCCTGCGGTGGCACAAATGGCATGCCCTCTTTAGGTAGCGATTTATTGTTCACATGGCCTTGCCCCAGGTAGGCAAACAAGGTGGCAATTTCGCTTTCAGATACCTTGTTGCCGTCCGAGTCGAAGTACTGTTGGGTGTCTGTTCCAGGCGGAACGGGATAGTACGACACAAGATAGAAGTTCCAGTTACCACCCGTACCCACTGTGTTACCGGACATGTATTGTGGTATTCCTGCCATATGTTCGTGCTTGACATACTCGTAGTGTGCCCCACCTTCGAGCTTTGGCCCACTCATGGTGTAATTTCCAGGACCAATCCTGAAAAAGCGTCCGCTGTTGGCCATTGGATTCATTCGGTATGCCTGTCGTCCGTTGACATGAACGAGATCGAGTTTCACATGAGTATCTACACACGAAAGGTTCAAGTTAACTTCAGGAATCTGGTTATCTGGATCGCGGTTTTTCATGTGCAATTGTTTTACTTTTACAAATAATGTCAGGGGCGGTGGAGGGAGATTGTCAACAGGCGTCCGTCCTGAGCGTCCAATTTTGGAAGAATTTTTTTGGCAATTTGCCCCAGTCCCAATGTCATCCATATCGTTGCAGCCGTCATCATCAGTATCGGCATCCGTAGGATCGGTCACAAATCCATCAGAACCAAGCCGAAGTTCCTCTGAATCACTCAGGCCGTCACCATCCGTGTCTGCACTATACTGGTCAGTTATGTATCCATCCAAGCCTGGACGCCGCTCCTCAAGGTCCGTGATGCTATCCCCATCCGAATCCTGGCAGGCATCTCCAAAACCATCGGCGTTTTCATCTGTGTTGCTTGCGTCGTAGGTCGCTGGGCAAAGATCACAATGATCGGGTACCCCATCGTAATCAGAATCCTGCGATGGCCCATAGTCAACCACACGGGGACAAGGGTCACACGAATCGCCGAGCCCATCACCATCCGAGTCTGGGGCTTCGTTACAGTGTCCAATGTCTACATTACACAAGATTGCTTGCCCATTGATGTCCAGCCCACAGTCAGAGTCTTGCGTGCAATACGATGTCGCAAGATCAGGGCATAGGTCTAAATCGTTTTCCCAACCATCCCCGTCCCTGTCGTCGTCGATGGGATCTCCGATTCCATCTTTGTCAAGGTCGTGCTGCGTACCATTTCGGAGCCATGGCGCGTTGTCGCAAGCATCACCAACTGAATCCATGTCCCCGTCGGATTGGTCCGGGTTCTCAGTCCTAGGGCAGTTATCCGTGCTGTTCGATATACCATCACCGTCAATGTCATCATCGCACCTGTCGCCAAATCCGTCTTCATCCAGGTCCAGTTGGTCTGTATTGGCAATATGGACACAATTGTCATCACACGCGCCGTCATAATAACCATTGCAAGGATTGTCGCCTGCTGTGCCACTGCCATCTCCATCATCCGGAATCTGGTCCAGGTCCTCATCCACGTCGCAGGTGTCGCCAATCTGGTCCCCGTCAGAGTCCAACTGATCCTGATTTGACGTCTTCGGGCAGTTGTCACAATCGTCCCCCACTCCATCCCCATCAAAATCTTCATGCTGGATGCATGTCCCATACTCATGACCGGACTCTATCTGGCAGGCGATACCTGCACCACATGTCTCGGAGAATTTGCAACGCCTGGCAGGGACATTGGGACACAAGTCCTGCCCATCTGCAATCCCATCACCATCTATGTCACCGCTTATGTCACACACATCTCCGCACACAGGATCAGTAACAAAGGGCATATCAGGACAATCATCATTCGTGTCAACCGAGCCTCCTGTGACCCCCCAACATCGGTCGCAAACATCACCAATTCCGTCACCATCAGAATCGACCTGGTCAGTGTTTTGTATCGATATGCAATTATCATCATCATTAGGCACACCGTCATTATCGATGTCTGAATCCGGGGAGAGATCGCATGCGTCTCCTGTTCCGTCCAGATCTTGATCTTCCTGTGCAGGGTTATAGGTGGTTTTGCAATTGTCGCAGGCATCCGGAATGCCATCGCCGTCATTGTCCCAGCCTCCAGGGTTGGGTACTTTCAAGCAAATGTCTTGCGCATCTGCAATCCCATCACCATCTACATCGCCACTCATGTCACATACATCACCGACACCATCATGATTTGAGTCAGCTTGATCTTCATTGCTCACTTCAGGACAGTTATCACAAACATCGCCCCATCCGTCCAAATCGGTATCAACCTGGTTCGGGTTGGGATTGAACCGACAATTGTCATCGCAATCCACTGTCTGACCGCCCGTGCACTTGTTGCTCGTTTTATCCCCATTTCCATCCCCTTCATCCGGTATCCCATCGCCGTCTGCATCTGCTTCGCAGGCGTCACCTATCCCATCTCCATCCGAATCAGCCTGGTCAGGATTCGACACCCGTGGACAATTGTCATCGCAGTCTTCTGTCTGTCCCGTCGTGCATACATTTTCAAACCATATGCCGTCTCCATCCCAATCGTTTGAAATCCCATCTTCATCCACATCGACCTCACAAGCTTCCCCAATCCCGTTCCTGTTGAGATCGACTTGGTAAGGATTCCAGACGTATGGACAGTTGTCCTCATCGTTGGGGACTGAATCGCAATCATGATCCAGGTCCTTTCCCCCGCTCGTACAACCAGTTGAATTATCACAGTAGTAGCACAGGTCTGGATCAGGATTGCCCCCATCGCAGACAGCAGCTTCACCTACACAAATCCCATTATAGCACTGTCCATTTGGTGTACATGGATCCGAACAGGCCGTATTGTCAACAACCATTTCATATACACAGCCAGATTCATTGCTCGATGACGGAGGATCACAGTCATCAATGGTACAGGAATTGTAGTCATCACATTCACTGTCCAGCTTTGGGTACCAGCACATATAAAATGGCTCATCCTGAATCTCGACACACTGATCAGCGGTACAAAAATATCCATCATCACATTCTATGGGCTCGCCATTTTGGCAACCAGTCGCAGGGTCGCACCACTCCTGCCCATTGCAATACAGACCATCATCACACTCCACAGGAGGATAGCTGCAATTTCCTGCATCACACATATCCTGGGTACACTCGTTTCCATCGTTGCATTTGAATTGGCCCTCGCAAAAACCTGCCGAATTACAAGTATCACTCAGCGTACAAGGGTTATTGTCATCACAATCATCAAGGGGACTCATGCAGATCCCCTCATCATTTACAGCACCAAAATAGACGTTTACCTTGCCGACATTGTTGTAGTCAGGTGAGCCGATGATGATGTCGTTGGTGCTCCCATCTGCGCTACCGTTGATATTGCCTGCCCCGGCCACAGAACCTGTGGATCCTTCCTCGCCCTGATAATAAAACTCTGCTGATTCTTGCGGAAACTCGGGGTTTAGCGGGTCCAACGGTCCGCCTAAAAACAAGAGAGCTTTCCCGTCATCATTTGACGCGCTTTCGGCACCCACGAGTATATCCGAATACCCATCTGAATTCACATCCCCAGCACCTGCAAGCGAAGAACCAAGAGCATCATCGACACCCACCTCTGTCCCCGATATGGACACATACTCCACACTATGACCCAAGGGAAAGTACAGCGTCACTCGACCACCACCTGTATTTTCAGGAGAGCCCACCAACCAGTCCTTGTCCCCATTACCATCAACATCCCCAGCACCTGCAACTGAATATCCAAATTTGTCACCTGCGGAAACACCGAAATCGTACCAAAACTCAAGCGGGTTTGTTGCTTGCCCTACAAATACCACGGCATTGCCCCCACTACCAAATTTGCCATCATAATCAGGTGTACCCACAATGAAATCATCGTATTTTTTGAAAAAAGGAAAACCGCTGTCTCCATTGACATTGCCGAGCCCTGCAACAGAGTAACCAAAATGTGCTCCAGTAGTGACTCCCGTGCTGTCAGATCCGCTAGCACACCACGAATTGGCTGAGCTGTATCCAGAGTCCTGACCGAAGAAAAGGCACACTCTGCCCGTGTCAGCCTGACGTGAGCAATCATAGTATGGTGAACCAACGAGCAGGTCTGCATACGAATCGTCATTCACTAAACCAGCACAGGCCACAGAAAAGCCAAAGCTTTCGTAGTCCTGCCCACCAACAAGGACCTGAGAAGCCAAAGTCTCAAGTCCCTTGCTCCCTCCCTCAAATATGTATAGCTTCCCCCTGGGCACAGGAAAAAGCCCGCTCGACTTTTCCCATGGTGCCCCCACGATCACACCAGGCTGGCAAGCTGCTGAAACAGACCAACCAAACCTCGCACCTGATGAGTCAGAGCCTGAAGAAGTCCAATAAGGCTTGGATGTAAGCAATCCATCCTTGCTACCTAGATACACATATGCTCGACCTGCGTCCACATATGCTGTGTCGAAATAAGGTGCACCGACTATGACATCGTCATATCCGTCGAGGTTGACATCCCCTGCTGATGATACCGATCGTCCAAACTGGGCGCCTGTGCCTTCACCAACAAAATACCAATATGGATCTATGAAAATTGGATAGTTGACGGCATCCTGAACCAGCAGTGAAATGCTGTCTCCGTCGACTTCAAACTTGGCATGCAAGCTGTTGCCATCTATGTCTGTGGCAATGGGGTCGGTCACAAACACCCTCTCGACACCCTGTGAGGAGATCAGCAAACCGCCCGGACACTTTTCTACCCGAACCCCAAAACCCTTAACCTTGGCATTGATCGTGATATTCCCACTGTCCCCTGCAGTAACCACAAACTGCTGCTCTATGGCGTCACGTCCGTTCTCGATACGTTCGGTAAAAGACCGCCCATGCTCTATGGTTACCGTTGTATCCATGTAATCAATGGAACTGTCCCCTTCTATGATATTCTTCGCACCTGGTACCTGAACGCTCGTGAGCGAATATACAACCCCCCATCTCCCGTCCCTTCCTTGCCCTCCTACAACTGAATCGGTATCTTCCACCTCAACATCTTTTCCAACCAAAGCCATCATTCCGCTTCGGTAAAACCAACGATGGTTTGTCCTGTTGAGCACTATGGCTCTTTGTCCTCGATGATAAAAGGCCCTCCTGGAATCCCACTCCACATAACTCGCTATGCTAGCTGAAAGATCATCATCTGTTTGCATCGAGTATATAGTTTCTTTCTTTCTTTCTTTCTTTCTTTCTTTCTTTGGATTGGCCCTGACTCAAGGGATCTTCAGATGAATAACGATCCTGCATCGAAGAAGCCATTTCACTCTCTCCACAAGAAATCTCCAAACATGTGAGGACAGACACGAGTACCAACAAGTACAGGTATGCTGATTTAGATTCCAGGTTTTGCATTTGGTTCCCTCCCGATCGTGAAGTTTGGACGAATATTTGTCTGAATATCCCCTGATCACCTTCATCCCGCTAACTATTGAATGCTTTTTCCCCTGCGCAACAATCGTAAAACAAATTACGGAATACAAGTCAAGGGGATTATTGCAAATTAATGCATGGCAACATCTCGGGAGGCGGAAAAATCAGGAAATGAATCTTTCTTCAGAACCCCACAGAATTGAACATGAAGGGATAGGTAACGGTCACAACTCCTCCTCCCCTTGGGTGGGGGAACTTCCACTTGCGAGCCTCTGTCAACAGACACGCACCAACCTTCGAATTATGGAGGCCATCGCTGACGATTTCAGCCTTGCTCACAGAGCCATTCTCATCTATGACCCATTTCAAGACGATCTTCCCCGACAGTGCTGGATTCTTCAAAAGATTTTTTTCGTAGCAGGACTGAATTCCACGCAGGTTTGCTCTGACAACCTTTGCAATCTCATCCCTGGAAAGCTCTCCCTTTCTAATCATCCTGTTCTTGGACGCCTGCGTAGTCCGCTTTATGGGCTGGGTATTTGCCACCAGGCGATAGCCCTTAGCCTTGGGTTCCAGCTTTGCATCCAGCTTCTTGGCTATGGTTGCCAATACATCGGGAATTGCCACGTTTTTCAAATTGATGCTCACAGTCTCGCTAGCCAGGTCCGGATCCACTTCCAGAGAAACATTGAACTGTTTTTTGAACAGATCCTGCAAGCTGGAAAGCTTCGCGTCTCTAAGGCTCAAACTGACAATGCGGTCCCGAATCTCGAGCCTGTATGCCTTGGCCGGTTTTTCAGCCATTATTCCAGGCATCCCAGCCTCAGGCTTGACACCCAGTTTCTCCAACTGCCTCCTGGCCTCATCCGTGGCCCACGGGATATGAGAAAAACGATCCAAGACTTCCTGGTACAATTCGATGGCGCGATCGCTGTCTTTCAATTCGAGTTTCAGGGCCGCTGCCTTGAGCCAGGTCTGTGCGGCCAGAGGATCTGCAGCCTCGAAAACATCCAGGAGGTCTGCATACACAGCGTCGGCTTTTTCCAGGCTACCATCATCTGCAAGTTTTTGTGCCTCTTCTACCCTATAGCTCAGAGTATCCCTGATGCGCTCCAGGTCCTTGGTCTCGCGCGGGCTCACTGCCGGCTTTTCCTGAGCTCCTGCAAGGGGTGCAAGCAAAAGAAATGTGCCGATAATTGCGATCGCTTTCATTTTGTCCCTCCTTGGGAATGATGTTTGCTTCTACAAACACCATAAGCAACCGCGTGCCTTGTTTTGTCACGGCGATGTAAAATGAGTGTAATTTCTCTCATCGAGTTCAATCTTGCTCCAATACCAGCCGATACCCTACCGAACGTACCGACAGTAAAAATTTTGGTTTTGAGGGGTTTTTCTCTATCAGCTTTCTGATCCGGACCATGTGATTGTCCACCGTCCTGGTGCTGGGATAGCTGTCGTAGCCCCAGACCTCGTTGAGCAACTCATCACGGCTTACCACCTCGCCCTTGCGGCCAAGCAAAAAGTGCAAGACTGCAAACTCCCGCGGAGTCATCTGTACCTTTCTGCCCAGGCGATAGGCCTCATAGCGTGCAAAGTCCACTGTGGCCAGGCCGATCTCAAGGGTCTTTGGCAGGCCATGACTTTCCGCCTTCATTTTCTGCTGTCTTCGCAGCACGGCCTTTATCCTTGCCAGCAGCTCCCTTAGCCCAAAAGGCTTGGTAATATAGTCATCGGCTCCCAACTCCAGACCCAACACGATATCCACCTCCTGACCACGGGCGCTGAGAATGATGATAGGGATGGAGAGCTTGTGTTTCTGAAGCTCACGGCAGACATCAAGTCCGTTCATCTTTGGCATCATGACATCCAGCAGCAGCAGGTCTGGCTGCAACTCCAGGGTCTTTTGCAGGGCCTCTTCTCCATCCCTGGCAACCTCCAATCTGTATCCCTCCAACTCCAGGTTGTCCCGAAGCGGGAGCACAAAGCCCTCCTCGTCGTCAGCCAGCAAAACCAATGGTTTATTGTCCGTCATTTTGCCTTATCCTTCGTATCCCTGAATATTGGCATTCGAAGCTCCATCCTTGTCCCGCTTCCTTCTTGGCTCAAGACCCTAATCTGTCCTCCATACCTGGAAGCCACCTCCCGAACTATTGCAAGCCCAAGACCGGTTCCCTTTGTTGTGCGCCTGAGTTCATCACCCGGCCTGTAGAACCAATCGAATATCTTCTTCTGCTCCTTGGCTGATATTCCGGGCCCATCGTCCTCAACAATGAAATCGACAAAGCCGTTTGCTCGGGATGCAAGCACCCTGACAGCGCCATCCGCTGGTGAAAACTTCACCGAGTTTTCCATGAGATTGACCAAGGCTATGCAGAGCATGTCTTCATCCCCTGCCACATCAGGCAGGGATTCGTCAGCCTGCACCGAGATACTGATCTTCTTTTCGGCAGCCAGATCCCTTACCATCTCCAGGGACATGGCCAGGATCTTTCCAGGTGAACAAGCTTCGGCAGGGAGCTTCTCTCCTCGCTGGATTTTCCCTGAGGCCAGCAAGTTCTCCGACAAACGGATCAGCCTCCGTGTCTCCTTGTGCATCTGGTGTAAATACTCTTGTCTCTTGGCTTGTGAATCGAGCTTACCCTGCAGCAAGGTCTCGATCATCAGGTCCAGGCTTCCCAGTGGCGAACGGAATTCGTGGGAGACGCTCGCTACGAAATTCTCCCTGCGTCTGATGTTCTCCATGGCCGCACGAGCGCTCAACCACGCGAAAATCAAGGATGCGAAGAGGATGATCCCGGCCAGAGAGAACCAGAACAGAACAAGCTCGTTGCTCTTCCTTGCCTGTGAGAGATGGGCCTCGAAGTTCGGATCTTCCACCAGCAAAAACCCAACACGCTCATCCACAAAAGCCAGGTTGGCAGAGCGTGCATCCACATGAGGTGGGTTCTGCGATAGGCTCATTTTGAAGCTTATGCTTTGACCCTCCAGGATGTTTTGGTCGAGCAAAAATTTCTGTATCCGCATGGGATCCAGGTTTGCGTCAAAGCCCAGGATGCTCCCGCCTCCAGGCATCCCGGTAAACCTGTATCTGCCCAGTTTCAACCATGTGTGTTTTCTTTTGCCTGTTGTCGGACGAAAGAGTTCCTTAAGTTGCTTGTAGTGCCTGCGCACCGAGTCCTTGAACAGGATATTTTCCAGGCGTCTTTGCAGGCTGTAAATCACACCCGCGCCCGGATGATGGCGATCGAGGGATCGGAGCACGGACAGGCCGTAGTGTGCCACCAGGGTATCAAAGCAGGAACTCGCAGACACCATCCTCTGAGCCAATTGCACACAAGCCTCGACTCCGGATGCCTCACAGCCCCGGCTGAACTCCTTGCGCAGTTTGTTCTCGAGGTCTGTGTCGCATGGAGCATCCTTGGCCAACTCGGGATCGGCCATGGCGAACCATCTGAAAAGCCCTGACCCATCCTTGCCACCGACACAGGAAGGCAGATGATCCAAATCAGATGCGGTTTTTATGGACCTGTGGCAACGCTCGAACTCGTCGGCGATGGCTGCGGATGACCAGGCGGCCAACAAGGAGCGCTCCCGCATGAGATCCTCAGCTATGCGTGTCCGCTCACCAAGGAGCTTATATATTCCGAAAGAGACCAGGGCGCAGGCGGACAGGCTCCCGAACAAGAGCAAAAAAAGCAGCCGCCTGTGACTGACACCTTGCATTGAAAATCAGTATATCAATACAAAGCGCTCAAGATGTCACAGAAATGTAAATCCATGCATGAGTCCCAAATCTACCTCGAAATTTTATGAACTTGCAGCATCTTCGTAGGCCCGCGGCAGGCGTAGCTGCCCGTAGCTTCGAGCTTGCCGAGAAGCCAAGGGCGTCATGAGGACTCCCACACCCTGGAATCAGATTTCCCAGATCGCGCGAGGCGGGAAATCAGGGGAGTCTTTGGCTCTTGGGCCAATCCTGACAACTGTGGTAGATTCAAGGCATGAAAAAAAGCGCTCTGTTGATTTCTCCAGGTCTTTTTCTCTTGTCAATCCAGTGCGTAATGCTGCTCTTGCTCCATTCTCCCCCATTGGCAGCGCACCCCTCCCTGTATTTCAATACCGGGGACATAGCCTCTTTGCAGAGCAGGACGACAGATGAGAGCGAAAATGCCCTGGGATATGATTTCGCTTCGGCCTTTGCTCAATTGCAAACCCTTGCAGACCAATACAAGACATCTCCTTGCACCTACACAGTTCAGATCCCAGACCCCGACGGCATTGGATCCCAGGAGTGGACCTATACGGTTTCTTCGGCCATGCCTCCCGGACATCCCAACAACCCTGGATATCCTCCATGGACCGGGCTTTCCAGGTTAATCCAGAGACGTCTTGAGATCATGGCATTTGTATACACCATGACAGGAGACCCAAGCTACCTGACCAACCAACAGGGATATGGAGCCCTGGATCTCGTTATGTCCATCTCAAGCTGGAGCCAATGGACCGATCCGGCATATGCCTGTGGAGGCCAAACATGTCTGGACACGGCACACCTTACCATGGGTGCCGCCATGATATACGACCTGGGGTTTGACGCCATGAGCAGCGACGAACGCACCACCTTACAGGATGCAATAGTTCAGCTGGGAATAATCCCCTTGGCTGCGGATGTGAGAACCGCCAACCAGAATGGCGATGTGGGTGCCTGGTTTAACGGATACGCCATAAGGGTGACCGGCCTCGCTGTTGGCTCGGCGGCAATTGCCGAGGACTTGGGATCGAATGCAGAGACCTGGCTTAGCTTGGCACATGATTCGGTGGAGTACTTTTTCAACGAACAGGGCTCTGACGGAGGAACTTACGAAGGACAGGAGTATGGCTCATATGCCATGGATCAACTCGTGACAGCGGCGCATGTACTCGAGCAGGCCGGCATGGGACAGGGTTTGTTCGACAATGCCTGGCTGCAAAGCCTCCCTCGCTTTGCGGCAGCATTCCTTGGCAGCAAAAATAAAAAACTGGCCAATTTTGGAGACTCTGCTTTGGCAACATATTGGGGCTCCACCATGATGGCGCTGGCTGCCCATGGAAACGCCCATGCCCAATGGTACCTGTCTATAAGCGGGCTATCAAAACCCTCCTCCCCCAGAACCTTTATCTGGGCAAACCCCGAACTTGTACCAGAAGCCATTGAAGGGAGCGGTACATCCCTGTTTTGGGATGTGGGGCATGCAGCGCTGAGGGCCGGATTTGAAGGTGACATGGTAGTCGCTGTAAAAAGTGGTCCACCCTCTGTGGACGTAGGGCATAACCACCTGGACCACAATTCCTTCATCATCAGCGCATATGGCGAGTGGATCGCCGGCGATCCCGGTTACAGAAGTTACTTCAATGTACCCGAGAGAATCTACACAAGCGAGTCGGTGGGTCACAACACCATCATGGTGGACAAATGGGTTTCAGCCGACGGCAAGAGTGTTACCGGTGGCCAGGTTTCGAGGACAGGAGGGAGCCTGGAATACCTCTTCGATGGAAAGGGATATGCAAAGCTTGTGGCAAAAGCCTCGTCCGCCTACGAACCCGGCTTGCTTTCCAGGTTTGACCGCCGCATATTTTACGCAAAACCAGATCTGGTTCTGGTTTTTGATGACATTGCCGCGCCTGAATCACACGAATACTCGTTTTTGCTGCATTCGGGTGCCACAAGCATCATCTCACAGGACAGTCATGGACCTTCCGGTATTTTGCTCACCGGCCAGACCGCCCGGCTGCAGTCCTTCCTGGTATCCACTGCAGCTCTAAAAACCTCGTACCCACTGGTACAACAGCATACAGGTGCGCAAAAATACGGCTCTTATGCAGAATGGCGAACCAACGCGACGGCTCAGGTCAGAATTTCAAGCGCCCATGTACCGGGTCAAATTGCGCATACAGAACTTACAAATCCCGGTTTCGAACAAGGTCTTCTAAGTTGGCAAGCCAGGTTTTCAGACGGCAGTCACTCCGAGGATACATCAACACATCATGGAGGCTCCAAGAGCGCAAAGATCTCATTCGATGAATCAAGATCCGGTTACTACTATTCCGAACCAATGACTGTGCTACCATCCGCTTCTGTCACGACGAGCGTGTTTGTCCTCTCTTCGGCCACGGGTCATCTTGGCATGCAGTTATACTGGATGAAGGACGGAGCATATATTGCCAATCCTGGAGGCGATTTCACTTCCCTGGACGCCGCAGCTGCAAGTGACTGGACACAGATTGAGTTGAACGCGACGGTGCCTTCTCAGGGAGTCGATGCTTTGAGGATTTCTATCAATTTTACTGGCACAGGAACAGTGTGGTTCGACGACGCTTCCTTTGAGACAAATCCCAGGTTTGAACCAACACCCCTGTCCCATGCGCTTGCGCTGGGTGATCCGCCCTCGGGCCTTGTGGTACAAGGACCTTTCGGAATCGAGGCGGCTGCATCCTTGGTGGGCTCAGGAGCGTCTGGCCCCACGACTCTTTATCCCTCGTCCAATGATATCCCTTCCGTCCAGAGTCTATCTTCGGATGGCTCACTGTTCGCGCTTGGGCTTGACCCATGGGATCAACTCAAGCGGGCATATGTTCAAGGCGGATCGTATATTTCCCTGGGACAGACGAACTTGATCGAGGCATCAAAGGTGGGATCTTTCGATTTGGCTGTAATCCGCGACCATGAAGGTTGCGCCACCTTGTACGTGACTCAGGTACCGACACTTCAAGCAGCACCATACAGGGTGAGGGTACAAGTTCAGCAGGTCATGGTCGATGAGCAGCGTGTCCCATTTGTCATAGACGGCGAAGACACGGTCTTTCCACAGGGAGAAGACCTTGGTCCAGGTTGCCCGTCAGGACAGACAGACGGTGGAGATGATGCTGATGGAGCACCTGGTCCTGACGCAGGACAAGCAGATGGAGACGCAGGAACAGGTTCCGACACCGGCACTTCAGACTCTGACGGCACAGACTCCGGCAGCCTTGCTGATTCCGGCGACAGCACCCAGCAGGATCTCGACACCCTAGACGCAGGTGATTCCATGGGCACAGACGATGCCAGCAATCAAGACCATGACATACAGCCGTCCGTGTCAGGAGGATGTTCGTGCCATCAGACAGAAAGCGAGCCCGGCCTTGGAGCAGTTTTTTTGTTGTTGCTGGCGCTGGGCTTGGCCCTGTGCCGAAAGCGACAAGGTAAAACTAACTGACTTCTGACAGGTGGAGGATTCAAAGATGGGAAAACGCTTTCTTTCTGTAATCTCGCTGATCCTCCTTTTTGGCAATATGGCCCAAGCGCGCAGCCTAGAGCTGTTTCACTCCTACTCTCTGAGTAACACATGGGGGGCTACGCTTTTCGTCCCATTCACACGCCGCGTGAAGCTATTTCTGCCAGTGCCTCTTTGGCGATCTCGGCGACATCCGGATTGGGATCGTGGAGCAGCTCCTCGATGGCTTCGCGGGCGCTTGCGTGCCCTATCTGGCCCAGCAGGTCTGCGGTATCGCCACGCAAGGCCGCATCCCTGGATGCAAGGGCCGACATGAGACCAGGGACGATCTGGTCTAAAACAGTCTTGTCCGTTCTCAGCAAGCTCTGGGCCACCAGCATCAAGCCTATGCGAATGGCTGTGGTCGATTGTCCCCACGCCGCAACAAAGCCCTCTATTCCTCTTTTGCTGTTGAGCCTCTTGATTACATCGTCCAACCTTCTGGCCTGGATCATGGACGAGATGACCCTCGCCTCGCCGTCTGCCGACAACAATCCAACCGACTCCTTGACCAGTTCTCCTGATGGCCTGACCCCCGTCAAGGTAAGCCCCTTGTTAAAGATGGTCACGGGAACGGACTGTACAGCAAAGCTGTCCGCAAGATCTCCATACAGCTGAGCATCGATTATGGAGAGATTGACAAGGGGACAAGACAAAGCCAGGTTCAAGGCAGAACGCACGGCCTGGGGACAATGGGGGCAAGTCGACGCTATGAAAATGGAAATATCCAACTGCTCGGTCAAAGACTGTATTTGCAACATATTTGCCTGAAGAGGCCTTTCGTCCTTTGCCAAAGATACTACGGCCTCTATGAACGGTGCTGCCTGGTGTCCGGAGGGCACCGCAAGGTAATGAATGTTGAAGTCCTCCGTCCCCATGGAGATGGCAGGCACGGCCTGTACCCCAAGCCCATCGCCAGGTCTAACCACGACCTTTCCACCTGCGGCGATCTCCACCAGTCCGGCGATTCGTGAAATGGACCGGCTTAGCTCCTTACGTTTGTCATCCAGATGAACCATCAGGGTGACAGTTTTTTTTGCCCCTAGCAATCCATCCTCTAACCTGCGAAGATCCAGTTCTTCCAAATCCGCCTCCTGAAATCAACCAAGAACCATGCTTGCCAAGAGTAACACTTTAAAGGGCAAGGGGAAATCAGCAAAAAAACACCTTAGATGCTTGTCATTTTCCATGAGATAGGATAGCCAAGCTGAGCGCAGGTTCGAAAAAGGGAGGCCCATGACCGAGAAGGTACAATTCAAACGCAACATCGGCTTGTTCATGGCAGTGATGATAGGCATAGGCGCCATGATGGGACCCGGAATCTTCGCCCTGCCCTCAGAGCTCGCACGCATGGTCGGCCCCTTGGGCATTGTAGTGTACCTGGTCATGGGGGTGGTAACCTTCTTCACTGCGCTTAACTACAGCGAGCTTGGCGCAGCCATACCCCTTGCCGGCGGTGGCTACTCCTTTGCAAGCCGCACTCTGCCCAAACCCATAGCATTTCTCACAGGCTGGTTCTTCTGGATAGGAAACACCCTTGCATGTGCCATGTACGGCGTGATATTCGCGGTCACCATACGCACC
>JALVPF010000191.1:0-5895 GCA_027031935.1 Myxococcales bacterium
GGTCAGAATCGGCATCGAGGTATCTGCCAGGCTTCGCAACAAGTTCGTCCAGCTCATATGGGCTCCCCGCGGTTTTCTCGGGCGTCATGACTTCCTGAGGTTTTTGGAAGAACCCGAAGTTAAGGAGTTCTTGGCTCAGGGCCAGGAGGTGGTTGAATACGAAAAAAGCAGGGTTCTTCAACTGCTCGCCACATTCAACGAAAAACATCTGCCGGCATTGAATGAGAAGTACGGTGTCAGTGTTCCACCTCTGGACGAAGAAGAGTTTTTGGTGTCCGTGGGTTGTGGCCAGGTCTCCCTGGTTCACCTGGCGGAGTTTGCTCATCGTTCCATACTTCCTCACCTGCAGACCAAAACAAAGGAACTCTCCAGGGAATACGAAAGTGCCAACGGCGAAGACAGGGCCCGAATAAAGAAGCTTGTGGATTCTTTCAACCAACTGGATCCGGAGACTCTCCTGGACAGGTACCTGAGCCACGGGGCAAATATGGATCTCGTGCATGACTCTGCGGAAGATGAAAGTGACAGATTGCCGACCATGCTCAGTCTGGATACATCGGCCTTGTTGGACAAGCTCGACAAGTTGCCTTGCAGGTCGCGCATCACTCTCAACCCTTCCAACCTCTCACCAGCTGACGTCCTCGAGGTGCTATACGATGGCCGGGGGCGCATAACTCACCTGGAGATATACAACCTGAAGGATTGGGCCCAGGAGCGAATCGACCACAGACCGCTGATCAACTACATGCGTTTGGTGATAAACAGCGGAAACGTGGTGGAGGCAAAGCGTCTGGTAGGTGAGATCATGGAATCCGTCGAGTTGGAGGTCAAGGACGGAGGGGAGACATGGAAAAAGATCAGGGAGATTTTCAGGGACGTCAAGACCCTGCTGGGATTTTACAGGGCAAGCCGACTGAGGAGTCGCCTGGGGAGCGACTCCATAGGTCAGTCGCGTTATACCAGGGGCATGGGTCTGGTGGTTGTACCCACATTGCCTTGGCGTGCCCGTATGGAGATACGACATGATCCGGAACGGCTCATTCCGGTAACCACGGTCGCCTTACGTCACACAACAGAAATAAAAAACATCGAGGACATGCCCTTGCGCCAGTTGCCTCCTGAAAGACACGAGGCAAGCGATCTCCTGGTTCGCGGGCCCAGGTCCAAGAAGGTCACCTGGAGCGTAGGACACAACACCACCACGCTTGCGGATCATGGGAACATCGCTACCCTGGGGGGTCTTCCAGAGCAGGACGGCAATGGGCTCCACCTGGCTTCAGATGATCATGGAGGGGCCGTAAAAAGACCCTCTTTCGGTCCCATGAACTCTGGATTGATTAATTCGGCAAAAATCCTTATGGGCTTTTTACCGGCGTTTTTGACCTTTTACCTCACCAAGGACTGGTGGCTGCTCGCTTACTTCGGTGCTCCCATCTGGTTCGGCATTACGGGCTTCAGGAATATCCTTCAATCGGTGGTTGGGGGTGGAGGTCTCAGGCGTTCGTCTTTATTGCATTGGAAAGACCTTGTTTCTTGGGGCAGGGTCGCTGATTCCTTGTTGTTTACGGGATTTTCAGTGCCGCTCCTTGATTACCTGGTGAAGAAACTCCTGTTGGCCCATGCTTTGGGCATCACTACCAGCACCGATCCCATAATGCTATATACGGTGATAGCCATTGCAAACGGGATATACATATCCAGCCACAACACCTACCGTGGTCTGCCTCTGGGTGCCATAGTCGGTAACTTCTTCAGGACCATACTCTCCATTCCTTTGGCCATTGGACTGAACTATGCCATTGAAAAAATCGTGATCGCCTCCGGTGTGCCCGTCGATGCAGCGCTTGCGGGAATGCAACTTTGGGCAGCGGTCATATCTAAGGCCGCTTCAGATGTGGTGGCCGCGATCATCGAGGGTGCTGCAGACAGACACCAAAACTTTTCTCACCGGAAAATCGATTACGAGGAAAAGCTGGCCCAGATCTATGATGTATTTGCCCAGTTGGAGACTACCTTTCCAGAACAGGATGTTCTTGCTCTGAGCCGCAACTCCAAGAAACTCTTTGAAATTCTCCAGGAAAAGAACGTAAGTCTGTTCAGGAACATGGTGATCGATTCTCTGGATCTGCTCTACTTCTGGATGTATCAGCCGCGTGCCAGGGCCACCCTCGCTCAACAGATAAAAAGCATGTCTTCAGACGAGAGAGAGTTTTTCCTGCAATCACAAAAAGTACTGGAACTCAAGCGCGTCGTGTCTGAAATGTTCCTCGATGGTTTGGTTGGCAAGCGATTCGAAAAGGCCTTGGCGTTTTACTTGTCCTATTCGGACGGTTATCTCAGATCACTTGCCCGTATAGCCAAAAGGTCTTGATTCCCAAAAAAACCTTCCGGAGTCCCTTGACAATTGGCCACTATTTGCCATAGTCCTGTCGGTCTATTCAACAGGGGGCAGGCAGGAGGAAGCCATGAGTTCAAAGGATTTCATTTTTACATCCGAATCGGTGACAGAGGGGCATCCTGACAAGATCGCCGACCAGATTTCAGATAGTGTGCTCGACACCTTGCTAGCGCAGGACCCATCGAGCCGTGTTGCATGCGAGACTCTGATAAAGACAGGCATGGTCATTGTCGCTGGAGAGATCACCACGAAGGCATACGCCCACCTTCCGGAAGTGGTCAGGTCCGTGATCAAGGACGTGGGATACATAAGTTCTTCCATGGGCTTTGACTGGGAGACATGTTCGGTCCTGAGCGCCATAGAGCCTCAGTCGCCGGATATCGCCCAGGGTGTCAGCACAGGCCAGGGCATGCATGAGGAACAGGGTGCGGGTGATCAGGGCATGATGTTTGGATATGCCACCGACGAGACCGATACTCTCATGCCTTCGCCCATATACTATGCCCAGGGTCTTTCCCGCCGTCTGAGTGAAGTCCGCAGGGATGGCAGTCTGGACTTTTTGAGGCCTGATGGCAAGACCCAGGTCAGCATAAGGTATGAAGATGGCAAGCCGGCAGAGGTGACCGCCATAGTGGTGTCTTCTCAGCACACCCCTGACGCCAGCCATTCTCAGATCACGGAGGGGATCATCGAAAACGTGATCAAGCCGGTCATTCCATCTGATCTGCTAACATCAAAAACGGTTATGCACATCAACCCAACGGGACGATTCGTCATCGGCGGTCCATTTGGAGACTGTGGGCTTACCGGAAGAAAACTCATCGTCGATACCTATGGTGGCTGGTCCCGTCATGGTGGCGGTGCCTTTTCCGGCAAGGATCCATCAAAGGTCGATCGTTCTGGTGCCTACCTGGCCCGGTACATAGCGAAAAACATCGTAGGATCCGGACTGGCAAAGCAGGCCGAAGTACAATTGGCATATGCCATCGGTGTTGCCGAACCCGTGTCTCTGATGGTGACGTCTTTTGGCACGGGCAAGATCCCCGATGGGCGTATTGCAGAGATTGTCAGGGACACATTCCCCTTGAAACCGGCTGACATAATCGAGCAGCTTGACCTTCTTAGACCGATTTATCGTAAGACCTCGGTGGGTGGTCATTTCGGAAGGAAAGATCCGGATTTCACCTGGGAAAAACTGGACCGAGTGGATGCCTTGAAATCTGCAGCCGGACTATAAATTCCAGCTTTTGGGCTTATGGATTGCCTGGAAAACTCAACGTACCCGCGTGGCGGGAGGAGAACGTAAAACATGAAATATGATGTAAAGGACATGAGACTTGCGGCAGAGGGCAAAAGGCGAATGGAGTGGGCTGGCCGTGAGATGCCAGTGCTGGAGCTGATCAGAAAGAGGTTCTCCAAGAGCAAACCACTGAAAGGAACAACCATAGGAGCCTGCTTGCATGTTACGTCAGAGACGGCCAATTTGATGGTGACCTTGAAGGCTGGTGGTGCAAAAGTGAGCCTTTGCGCCTCCAATCCCTTGTCTACTCAGGACGACATAGCGGCCGCCCTGGTCAAGCAGGGAATACCCGTGTTCGCCATAAATGGAGAGAATAACTCCACATACTACAAACATATCAATGCGGTGCTGGATACCAGGCCTAACATCACCATGGATGATGGAGCTGACCTGGTGTCTACCGTTCACAAAAAAAGGCGGGACTTGGCCGACACCATGTTGGGTTCCACCGAGGAGACTACAACAGGAGTCATTCGTCTAAAGGCCATGGCTGCTGACAATGTTCTCCTCTTCCCGGTTGTTGCGGTAAACGATGCCTTGACCAAGCACCTGTTCGACAACCGATATGGCACCGGGCAGTCCACCATGGACGGGATTCTTCGTGCCACCAATCGTCTCGTGGCAGGAAGCGTCTTTGTGGTGGGTGGTTATGGCTGGTGTGGTCGTGGATTGGCCATGAGGGCCAAGGGCTTGGGGGCAAAGGTGGTAGTGTGCGAGGTTGATCCTATCCGGGCCCTGGAAGCTCACATGGACGGGTTCAGGGTCATGCCCATGGCGCAGGCTGCCAAGATAGGGGACTTTTTCTGTACCCTGACCGGTGACAAACACGTGATCAGGTCTGAACATTTCTCCAAGATGAAAGATGGGGCCATCGTTGCAAACTCCGGTCATTTCGATGTGGAATTGGACCTGGTGGGACTGCGCAAAATCAGCAAGAGCGTAAAACAGGTAAAGCCATTCGTTGAAGAGTATCACATGAAAAACGGCCGAAAGGTGTTCGTGCTGGCTTCGGGCAGGTTGGTCAATCTTGCTGCGGCAGAGGGGCATCCGTCCGGGGTGATGGACATGAGCTTCGCCGGTCAGTCCCTGGCCGCCGAGTTCCTCGCAAAAAGTGGCCGTAAACTTGAGAAAAAGGTCTACTCCTTGCCGGAAAAACTGGATGTACAGATCGCCACCCTAAAGCTCAGAGGCGAAGGCATAAGCATCGACAAACTTACTGCCGAGCAAAAAGAATATCTGTCATCCTGGAAAGTCGGAACCTGAGTCACCCCTTGTGGTGTCTGAACCATGGATCCATTCCAGAGTATAGTTCTAGGCTTGGTACAGGGGCTTACCGAATACCTTCCCATATCATCCACCGCTCATCTAAGGGTGGTTCCTGCATTGCTGGGATGGCAGGATCCAGGGGCTGCCTTTTCAGCGGTGGTACAACTGGGGACCTTGCTCGCCGTACTGATATATTTTTACCGGGACTTGTGGGAGATGGCCATGGCATTCTTTCGCGGACTCGCCAAGGGAAAGCCATTGGAGGACATAAAGTCACGCATGGCCTGGATGATACTATTGGGAACCATACCGGTAGCAGTAATCGGCTTGGTGTTCAAGGATGCCATAGAGACCAGCATGCGATCCTTGTGGGTTGTGGCAGGTGCATTGATGGCACTCGCTCTGGTACTATGGATCGCCGAGAAGGTCGGTAAGCGATACATGAAGATGACACAGATGGGCTTGGGAGGTGGACTCCTGATAGGCCTGGCTCAAGCCCTTGCTCTCATTCCCGGTGCATCCCGCTCAGGCGTTACCATAACGGCAGGCTTGTTTGTAGGCTTGACCAGGGAGGACGCTGCCAGGTTTTCCTTCCTTTTGGGGGTGCCGGCCATCGCGGCAAGCGGTTTGTATGAACTGTGGTCCATTGCCAGGACGAACCCTCATGGGGTACCGTGGTTGTCGGTGGGACTTGGTACTGCGGTGGCGGCGGTTTCCGGCTATCTATCCATTGCCCTCTTGATAAGGTTTTTGCAAAAACATTCCACCGCTGTGTTCATCGGGTATAGAATCGTTCTTGGTTTAGCTATCGCTACATTGATTGTAAGCGGAATCTTGACCCCGTAGCCGCTTTGCTTTTCCGCCTACCTGGAACATCGAGGCAGTTGAATGATGGGAGCTGTGCATTTGTGCACCTTTATCGTACTCTCGC
>JALVPF010000191.1:5905-16134 GCA_027031935.1 Myxococcales bacterium
ACATTATAGGGGAGCGAGAAGGCGTAGGTTCGAAGTGAAGAGAAATCTTGCATTGATAGCTTTTGAGATCTTGCTCGGTGTAGCCATGTTTTCTTGTCATGCTTCTGACCGCCCATGTTCTGGTGGTTGTGCTTCAGGTGAGATTTGTGATTACGAAGCCGGCAAGTGCGTGGAAATACGACCACCTGACAAGCCTTCTGATGTGGGTAGGTACAATTCTTCAGTTGTGGACTCCTCAGGACGACTGATGATCGCCGCTTACTCTGCAGGGCTTGGAGATCTGGTGTTCGGTAAGGAAAAGGATGATGGGCAGATCGCCTGGGAGTATGTGGATGGTCTTCCGTCCAGGGATGATCCGGGTGTTCTCGCTGGGCCCACCCTGCTACCGGGGCCAGATGTCGGGCTATATGCTTCGCTGGCTCTGGATGATTTGCAGCGTCCTCATATCGCTTATTTCGACAGGACCAATGGCGCTTTGAAGTACGCCGTCAGGTCAGGACAGGGCTGGAGCATACAGACCTTGCCATCCCTGGGAGACGAGACCCATGTTACCGGCCGAAGCGCATCCCTTGCTCTGGGTTCGGATGGGCTTTCCAGGATAGCCTTTTTGGATGAGACCCTCGGTGCCGTCATGTTGGCCCGCGAACTCAAGGACGGAAATTGGCTTCTGGAGCAGATAAGCAGCTGTGAACCTTCGTCATGGTCCGGTGCCCTGGATGGCGAACAGGGCCGCATGATCTCATTGGTGCTTGATGCCAAGGATAACGGCTGGGTAGCATATCATGATGTTTGTACAGGACGGCTGATGCTTGCTTCGCGTGGACCTTCCGCTTGGTCATCAGTGGTGGTGGATCCAGGTCCTGGTGCAGGTACCTGGGTCTGTGCAGGCCTGGATGTGGATGGTAATCCCGCCATGGCATATTATCTACAATCGGACGGCTCGCTGAACTACTCGTTCAATAAAGATGGCGCCTTGAAGAATGTCAAGCTGGATTCAGGCAGGAAGGTCGAGGACAACGGCGCAGAACACCGGTGGCCTGTGGGACAGGCGTGCTCTATGGTGTTCGGGTTTGACGGCTTACCAAGGATTTTTTACCTGGATTCATTGACCATGGATTTGAAGGCAGTTGTTGGTAACAGGGAAGGGGGATTTGAAGATCCTGAGGTTCTGGACAGTGAAGGACTGGTCGGTTTGTTCAACTCCTCTGCTTTGGGAACCGAAAATATTCGACTGGTTAGCTATCATATGACAAGGGACGAAGACTCGAACATTGTTGGAACCGTGTCGATCTATAAAATTCCTGCCGGTACTTCTATCCCGGGGAGGACGAGGTGAGCCAGACTGTGACAGGAAACGAGAACATGTTTCATATTGTCCTTCGTACCTGTTGGGGGATGCGTTTGTCCATTTTGCTGTCAATGGTGTTTGTAGCTGCTTGCAATAGACAGCCTCTTGATGAGCCAATTGCAGACGAGTACCTTTCTGATTTTTCCATGGAGGCACATTTTCCTCCGGACAGGGTCGAGTCCATTGGTGATGACTTGTTGAGTTCCATAAAGGATTCAGGACTTGACGTAATACAGATCGCTTCGGTAGAGATCAATCAGGCATATGACGGCGGTAGTTATCTCGCCCTGAGCACAAGTGATCTTGATGTGACCCTGTCCCAAGTCCATCCCAGAGGCTCCCCTACTGGTGTAAACCTGCATCTCGTGTTCGCTCCATCGAACGCCAATGTTGATTTGGAAGTCTCATACATGGGCACGGGGACCGAGTTGTGCCAGGGTGATCTGGTATTGCCTGCCAGGGAGGCCTTTGTGCATTTATCATTACAGAATGATTCTTCTGGCCGTGCTGAATTGGTGGTAGATGACGATCCCGGTTTGAGTGGCGATCCTGTAACTATTTTGCCAAATGATGGATGCCAGGCCGATGAATACATGGTCGAAAAGGCTGCAACACTGCTTGACGATGGGATAAACGAAGAGCTTGCAAGACAATTGCATGACTTGCTGGAACAACTGCGACAGCTGAGTACAGGTGCTTTCGGCCTGGATATGGGCATGTCCGGTACCATTGGCCCGAATATGCTGTTTTCGGTTTTTCCTGAGAACTTGGCAACGTCTTCAGCAGACACACTGGACTGCCGCCTTGATTTTACCGGTGGCTTTGAATCTCGACGTGCCTGGTGCGTGCCTTCTGATGTAACTCCTTTCCTGCCAAACCAAACCCAGAGGACAGCTTTTTCCGATACGGTGCCAGGTTCGCAGGATGCCTACTCTGTAGCAATTTCTGTTTCGTTGGATTTCTTACTGCAGGGGATACTCAGCGCCTATAGAGCCGGCTTGCTTTGCAGACAGGCAACAGAATTCAGTTTGAATTATACGGACCCGGTGACACTGTTTCCTTCCATGGGACAGTTGGGCCGGGTGCATGGGATGAGGGTGTCGACAAGACCAATGGGAATTCCAAATGTGAGTTGGCACCGCCCTGGTAACAGTCCGGGCAGTTCGCTGCCCGATGTGTTTTTAGTGATGCCAGATGTCTATATGGATGTTTTTATTTCCATGGATGGCCTGGATATGCGCGCTTTCGAGATGCGAAGTGATATCACTGTGGAACTCGAACCGGTTCTGGAGGAAGGAATTCTCTCCATGTTGGTCGCACAGGTCGATGTGCAGCAGTTGGAGATAGAATACAACGAGTTGAGTACCGAGAGAGCAGGTGAACTCCGTCAGTCGTCTATCATCCTTGTGCAACAGGTGATCAGACAACTTTTAGAACCACTGGAAAATCTTTCCCTGGATTTACCCATGTACAGTGGCGGGAACCTGTTGGCATATGAACTGGACGACAAACACCTGGTTCTATATTTGGGCTTTGGTCCTTCTGCGGTAGATTAAGTGGCCTATGCTCTGGCATGGACCAGAACCCTCGTTCCATCTTCGAATACCACGATTATCTTTCCGCCTTCTTTTTCTCCCATGACTACGCCTGTCCCAAATTTTCCATGCATGATTACCTGTCCCACCTCGTAAGTAGTCTTGGGATGATACGCTATGGGATTGCTCAGATCCTTGCCTGATGTGGCCTCATACCATGCCTTGGAAGCTTTTGGCGGCGGTGTTGGTGCCCATGTCCCAGACGACTTTTTATCCACCGAACGTTTTCGTGAATAGCTCGTGGGTGCCTGCCGGTATTTGTGTTGGCTGCCGCATGTGTTGCACTGTACTTTCAAGGGTTCCCCCGCATCCATGACCATAATCGTGTGGCTCAGTACCATTCGGCATTTTGTGCACCATGCATCGATATCTGCGCCGACTCTAACTTTTGGCCCATTCTTCTGGTAATCACTCAGTGTCTTGTGGCGTTCCACCTCTGTCTCCTCCTCGCCCATGGCGCTCGAATTCTTTCAGGGTGATCAGTTTGCCTTTATCACAAATCAAGGGTGTGTTGACTGGTAAATCTTTGGGTATGTCATTGAGGATGTCTTCAGGTCGTGAAACCATATAAAGGTCGTTGGGGATTTGACGGCCTGCGGCAATCAGTACTCGCGCACTGAGTACAGCACGATGACCAATACAGCAGGCAAGGAACGATCTATTGGAACTTGTCGGCTTGCCTTTGTGCATGACTTTGACATCACCTGAGAATTTTGCATCGATAAAGCTTGTCCAACCATAGAGATATACATCACGTCCGATAACTGCCATCTGTGTTTTTGGATTGCCGAGCACAGAGTCCGGATAGCAAAGGGAGTGGAGAATAAAATAGTTTTCAGTGAGCAGGCATCCATCCCCAATGACCGAGTTTACAACTTTGGCATGATCAGAAATTGTGACATTCGAACCAATAATGCTGTTCCTTACTACTGCACCTGCTCCAACCTTGACCCCATCACCCAGAATGGATGCTTCCAGGTAAGCGCTGGGATGGATATCACAACCTGAGCCATGATGGTTCAGCCTGGAAAGGATTTTCCACTTTTTCATGCCACCTGTCGCAAATGCCTTCAGCAGCTTCATGCCTGTCTTGAGCTTGTGAGAGCGTGCCAGTTCCATCCACGAGATGCCAAAAGACAGATGCGCGAGCCACAGAAGATGCGTCCAGTGTCCAATGTGGCAACAGACCGTGGATGTGATGGGAAAATCATAGGACTGCACGGTGTGTCCAATCGTGGGTTGTCTGACCGAGACAGTCAGTTCTCTTATGTGTATCTGAAGCACTTTACATCTCTGGTCAAGAACCTTACGAATAGCCAGTGTCTCTGACGGTATGGGTCCTGAATCGAGCAGCCATACATCATATGCAACAAGATCATCCTTTCCTTCCCGCTCGATGACCTCCGCATCCTGTAAGGTGAGGCAGTATCCGGTGGATACACAGAGTCTTATGCCCAGACGCACATTGCGTAAAGATTTTTTTTGGGCGCTATTGAAAAAATCCGTGAGTGCTTTTTCGGAAATATAAACATAGTCAGGCATGACTATGCATGGAAAGCTCTGTATCTGAGAAGGGTCATCAACCCTTTCGAGTTCGAGTCCCGCAGCATCACAGGCCCGTTGTTGGCATTCAGCCAGAGACTGATTCATTACCCATGCTTGTGACACGTGGTCACCAAAGGGTTCAATGAAGGTATCAGTATGAAAAACGTAAGCCTTCATGATATGCTTCCATTGTTTGCGGCTGCCACCGGTATGGCAGTTCCGCCCACGTTCATATGAGCTTGCACGGGTCTGGGATTTTTGGGTGGTCGTTGTAGCCCGTCAGCCGGATTCATCACTATCATGTATCCGTTGGGTATTTCCTTGCCGGCTGCTATAAAGCCTCTCTGCCCCAGTGTTCCAAGCGTACATCCGTGGCCCACCGCTGAACCAAGCATCCATCGACCCGTGTTGACTCTCTGGCCATTGATTTGGACGCAAACTGCCTCGTCCAGTTGGGAGGTCGAGAATACAAGGCCTGATGTTATGAAGCTCTGTCTGCCCACTATGCTCTCACGCAGCATGAAGTTTGCCAATGTGGAGCCGGGGTAGAAGGTGCAGCCAATGAAATATGAATCTGGAAGTGTTCTACAGCCATGGCCCACGCAGCATCGTTTGAGCCTGCAGTTTTCATTGAGTTCGACTCCGTCACCAAGCACGCTGTCTATTACGGAAGCGAAAGGCCCAATCTTGACACCGTCCCCGAGTATGCTGTTTTGAACGAGGGCGGTTGGATGTATGTCGCATTTTTCCCCAATGATGCTAGTATCGACCTTTTTTTTATCGCCATGTTCCTTGAGCATCAGTCGTGGCATGAGTTGGTTTATCCACACCAGGTGTGCCCAGTGAGAAATATCTGCGGCCACTATCTCGGTTCTTGGTAGCAAAATTTCTGGTGTGCTGCAATTCCTGGCAGGTACTGCAACAGGGACGTGTTCGACGCTGGAGCCCGGATCCAGTACTACAGCTTGTGATGATTCAGACAGAAAGTCTCGTAACTTTTCCCAGCTTGGAAAGCGAGGAGGCTGGGTGCGAACCATGTAGCAATGGAACATGACCGAGTCGTCGTCTGAGTCAAGATCTGCAAGGGGACATAGCCATTTCGTCAACGGACCTTTGCGAAGAGCCAAGCGGAAGATGCCTTTGGTTTTGGGACAGGAGCGTGTGAACTCTTCGATGATTCTAGAGTTGACAAAAAGGGTGTCAGGTAGCGCGAGGCACTGAGGCTCGATCCTGGATGCCTTTCCCATGACCGCTTCGAATCCGGCTCGCGTCAATGCATCGGTGACAACGAGGCCCAAGGTTGAATCACCGATCTGTGATTCGGAGACCTGGTCTCCAAATGGCTCTATTCGTGCGCCTGTGATGAACCTGTGTGCTCTCAAGAAAACCTCATTCATCGTTGATTATTATGCGCGGAGCTCTGGGATCAGCTCTTGTAACGACCTCGTAATTTATAGTGTGTGCCCATGCTGCGAGTTGTTGGGCGTCAATGGTCTCTTCTCCCTGTGTGCCAAGGAGTACAACCTCGTCTTCCAGTTCGACCCCATCGATGTCTGTGACATCCACCATGGTAAGGTTCATGCACACTCTACCCCGTATGGGGGCCCGCATTCCATGCACCAGTACATGGCCTGTATTGGATAAAAGTCTATCATAGCCGTTGTAATACCCAATGGGTAAAATGGCCAATCTGGTAGGTCGTGTGGTCCTGTAGGTGCATCCATATCCAACATAGGCTCCCTTTGGGATATCTTTGACCTGGGCCACCATGGTTTTCCAGGTCAGCGCAGGCTTGAGGTCCATGCTCTCGGAGCCTTTTTTGATGGCTGAAAGGTAGGTCTCCTTTGATGGCCAAAGTCCGTACTGACCGATTCCTACGCGGACCAATTTGAAGTAAGTTTTTGGAAACAGTATGGCCGCAGCCGTGCAAGCCGTGTGGGGTTTGGGGACTTGGAAACCCTTGGAGCGGATCATGGAGAGGAGTTGTTCAAACCTCTCCAATTGGCCCCCGGCGTAATCGTGTTCCGTGGTATCTTCGATATTGGCAAAATGTGTATGAGCACCTTCCAGGATGAGCCTGTCGTCAGCCTGAATCTTTACAAGAACTTTTTGAAGTTCTTCGCCTTCCATTCCCAATCTATGTGTTCCCGTCTCCAGCTTCAGATGCAACCGGGCTTCAAGTCCGCACTCATTGGCAGCTTTGGATGCAGCTTCTAAGGTTTGGAGACTGGACACCGTTATTCTGGCATCCAGTCTCAGCGCTTCTGCAACATCATTTACAGGAACATAGCCAAGAAGCAGTACCGGATGTTTCAAGCCTGCCTCCCTCAGTCGACAGAGCTCATCCAGGCTAAAGACACCAAGCCAATCTGCTCCTGCCTCTAAAGCTGCTTTTGCAACAGGCTCCATGCCGTGTCCGTATGCCTCGCCTTTTACCACGGCCATGAGGGATGTTTCATGGGGTATGCGTGAACGAAAGAGTCGTATGTTGGACCTGATGGCCTCAAGGTCTATCTCCAACCATGAAAGTGGACTGGTCAAAACGAAAAGCCTCCTTTTTGCCAAAGCGGCCTTAATGTATCACGACTTTTGCATACTTTCAGCTTGTGATTTTTTCTTGAAGTGCTCATGGGCTTCGTTGACCATCTGCATTATCTTTGCCCGGTTCGCATCTGCGGGGGGCGGGATGGAGCCCAGGCTGGTCATCCTGACCGTGCCGCCAGGGAAAGGCCTGAGCAGAAATTTACCAGGCGGTTGGACAAGATGTGTGTTTTCTATCAGGACCAGTTGGGTCATGACCTTTTTTTTGGCTGCTATGCTGAAGGCTCCCTTGTTGAAATGCCCTAGACGTCCCGTCCTGGATCTGGTCCCTTCGGGAAAGACGAACAGAACGCCGCCCTGTAGAAAGAAATCGTCAAGTTCCTCGAGCATTTTCAACACATCGGTGTGGCGCTGAGCTCTTTGATCGAATGGTATGTAACCTGCCATTTTTTGTGCCCAGCCCATTATGGGCACCTTGAACATCACTCCCTTGACGATGGTCTTGTGCCTTCTAAACAGGGACAGCATCAGGACCGTGTCGAAATAGCTCAGGTGGTTGGCCACGAGCACAGCTTTTCGAATGGATCTTACCTCAGGGGATATCTCCAGTTTCATCCCAACGAGTAGCAGGCGTGCGACACGTAACCATAGGGCGTAATATTGACTGGTGGTTTTTTGGAACGCGATCTGTCTGTCCTTTTTATTTTTCAGCAATGCAAAAAGATGAAACCAGGCAAACCAACAGACGTAAATCGTGATGAACCAGATGTGTAAAAGTATGTTTACGGGTATGATGAGCAGCGCATTGCCCAGTACCTGGCCGAAGTTTCTCTTTGGAATGTTTGAGTTGGTATTTATTTCAGTTGTCCTCTGAGACATTCAGACGTTGTATCTTCGCAATTAGTGCTTGTCTTGATATTCCAAGTTCTTTTGCGCACCTGGTCCGGTTGCCGCCATGGCGTTGCAGGGCGCGACTCAAAACCATGGCCTCCATACGCTCCATTATCTCCTTGAGTGTTCCATCCATGTTCATGGAGGTTTCAGGATCGGTGCCACGAACTCTCTCGGATAGATAATCCATGGTGATCTCTTTATCTGGGGGTGTCAGCAAGACGGCCCTTTCAATTTCATTTTTCAGCTCCCGAACGTTTCCCGGCCAAGAGTAAGACTGCAAGGAAGTGGCGACCTGCAGCGAGACCGGTAAATTCTTTTTGCCATTTTCAGATGCAAATGCCCGGATGAAGTGCTTTGCCAGTGGGAGAATATCCTGTGTTCTTTCCCGTAGTGGAGGAACCCTGATCTGAAATACATTGAGCCTGAAGAGGAGGTCTTCTCTGAAATTGCCCCGCCTGACTTCCTCTTCCAGGTCTCGATGGGTTGCAGCGATTAGCCGAACATCTATCTTCTTTTCACGACTGCTTCCAACCGGAATGATGCTACCCTGCTCGAGGGCTCTTAGAAGTTTAGGTTGCAGGGCCTGGGGCATGTCTCCTATTTCATCAAGAAAAAGAGTTCCGCCGTGTGCAACTTCGAACAATCCCTTTCTATTTCTGTGGGCTCCTGTAAAGGCACCTCGAATATGCCCAAAGAGTTCACTCTCGAGCAGACCCGGGGAAAGAGAAGAGCAGTTTATTGCAGCAAAAGTCTCATTGGCCCTGGGGCTGCTCTCATGTAAGGCTCTGGCCACCAGTTCTTTGCCTGAACCGGTCTCTCCCAGGACCAGGACAGTGGTTTTTGATGATGCCACCGCCTTTATCTGCTCTTTGACCTTGTCCATGGCTCTTGATTTGCCGATCATCTCCTCCAGGGCAGAACCTTGACCAAGCCTGTCCTTGAGGTAATCGCACTGTCCCTCCAGCCTCTCCTGGGCTTCCTTGAGGTGTTTGATCTTTTGGCTTCCTGCCAGTACGGCGGAAAGCTGTTGCGCAAGCACGGACAGAAGGTCTAAGTCCTGAGATGTAAAGCGACTGCCATCTTCAGACCCAAGCTGCAAGGCACCTATGGCTGTTCCATCTACCAGCAAGGGAGCCAGCAGTAGGGATCTTTCGCTCATGGACTGCATGGACAGCGATGGGCTTGCCACGCTTTTTAGATCGTCTACCAAAAGAGACTCTCTGCTTGAGATGATGCGTTCCATAAGATGGGACGATGGAGGTTTGGCTGCAATGCCGGCATTTTTTTCTCCGCTTGCAAACACACAGTCAAATCCGCCCTCTTCGTTTCGCATGAAACATTCGGCACTGCACGAACCTGGTATGGTCTGGACGCAAAATTCCAGAACCTGCTTTGTGAGAGAGAAAGGGTCGTCTTCGGTACGGAGCCGGGCCAGGAGTTTGAGTAGTTTGCGGAAAGCTTCTGCAGGTGGAATGCCTTTCAGCTCTCCGAGCGATCTCTTTGCTATCACCGTGGCATCGGATGCTTGAGATGAACTTATGCTAATCTTGTGGAACGAGATGGACGATGGGCGATCGGCGTCGCCAAACTGTATTTCGTCTCCCTCCTGTATGGTCACGCATCCATCCGTCTCCTCGGTGATCCTTTGGCGCTTTCCTGCCCGAATAATGGCTGATCCGTTAGTGCTTCCCAGATCTTGAAAAACCAGGTTTTGATCATCTACAAATATTCTTCCATGAATGGAAGAGACACGTTTGTCGCGGAACTGCACGTCGTTTCCAATCCCTCTGCCCAACTGAATCACCGGTCCGGCAAGGGTGACGCTTTCTGTGTTTCCATCCTGACCATGGGTTACCACCGCATGAATTTCTATGTTTTGGCCTGTTACCATCTCACTTCCGCCCCAGTCGCTACCGAAAGATAGAAAGATGCATCTGAAGACGTAATTACCAAAGATGGCCTGGTTTTGATGACAAGAGCCCATGTCCCTTCTGGCGGCCATGCGAGAGAAAAACAGCCTGCCAGGTTGAGTCCCCAGTGGTCGTACCTGTCTGCAGTACCCATGCCAAGAGCTCCAATGTTTGCCCCAATCGTGAGATTCAAAGGACCGCTCAGTATGGAAAAATCGGCTCCCAGTCCCATGGCTGCAGTCTGGAGAGCCATGCCCCCCTGCTCTGTAGGGTGGTATGAGTAATCGAATTCAATTGTGGTAAAAATTCCCTGTGCAAGCTTGAGTCCAAACACGATCGTAATACCCGGCCCACTATGCGCTGCCCTGGAGTCGTCGCCGAAAAGAATAAGCACTG
>JALVPF010000192.1 GCA_027031935.1 Myxococcales bacterium
TTGTGTGGAGTTTTTTGGGATCGAGCATGGTATTTGCAAAGGACGACAAGGACGAGCTGGTACCTGTGAAAAAGCTCGAGGAGAAAAAGAAAAAAGATGGCTGGGATTTTCTTCTGACCCCGGGCGCCAGTCTGTCCTTGTCAGACAACCGTAGCGTGATAGGCCAACCCGAGGGTTTGACAGTGGTGCTGGGAGCCAGTCTCATCTCTGGTGCGTACTATAGGCATGGGGCACACGAATGGCGGAGTTCCTTGAGTATAACGGAGCTGTTCAACCGCGCGCCATCTTTGGAAGAATTCGTCAAGGCATCGGACCTGATGAAGTTTGAGACAGTCTATCTGTATCACCTCATCAAGTGGCTCGGTCCTTTTGCCAAGGTCAATGTGGATACGTCCCTGTTCGAGGGATTTGATGCAAGGGCCGAAGCCACACGATGGTCCATTACCAGGGCTGACGGGACAGTGGAGACCAAAGATGGATACCATCTTCGTCTCACCGATGGATTCGAGCCTTTGACCCTGAAGGAGACCGCCGGATTTTTTGCTGACTTGTATGATTCCAAAGAAGCAAAAATTCAGGGCAGGTTGGGTTTTGGCGGTTTGCATGTATTCGCAGACGGCGCCCTGGCGGTAAACGATGATGATGCGACCCCTGAGCTGGACGTGATCACACTAAAGGGCTATAGCCAGGCTGGTGGTGTGCTGGAACTGAACATGAGCGGAGAGCTTTACAGGAAGAAAGTGATTTACAAGCTCAAGGCAGAGTTCATGATGCCCTTTGTCAACCAGTTGGAAGAAGGCGACGACAGGGGTGTTGTGGAACTGACCAATGTGGATTTTAGCGCAACTGTTTCGTTCAAGGTCTTCGAGTGGCTATCGGTGGACTACATGTTCCGCGCCTTGCGTCAGCCCCAGCTTTTGGATGAGTTCCAGATTCAGAACAACCTCTTGCTGACAGCCTCGTACACCTTTTTCAACCCCGAAGACGCAAAACAACAGCCCCTGGCCGATTTGGAGCGTCCCCTGAACGAATCTTTAGGAATAGATTTCGATGCTATACTCAAGACCATGAGCGAACTGCTGTCCCAGTGGGGCATGAAGGTCGTTGGTGCGCTTGTACTGCTGGTAGTCGGATTTATAGTCATCAAGATTGTGCGAAGGTCCGTGCGAAAGGCCCTTGGCAAGACAAGGATAGATGAGGTTCTTATTCCTTTCATCTCCAACATGGTCTACTATGTCCTGTTGAGTGTGTTGCTCATCGCGGTGCTGGGCCTGTTCGGGGTGGAGACTACCTCAGTCATCGCTGTCTTGGGTGCCGCAGGTCTGGCAGTAGGCCTGGCTTTGCAGGGCACCCTGTCGAACTTTGCCTCAGGGGTCATGCTGCTGATTTTCAGGCCTTTCAAGATCGGTGATTTTGTGGACGTGGCAGGTGCCGTGGGCGTTGTGGATGAGGTGGGAGTATTTTCCACCAAGCTGAATACTCCGGACAATGTCTTGATCACGGTGCCCAACTCCACCATCTATGGACAGATGATCAAGAATTTCTCTGCCAACGACAACAGGCGCATCGACCTGGTCATGGGCATCTCCTATGACGATGACATAGGCAAGGCCATAAGCACAATCCAGGGGGTGCTGGATGCCAACGGGTCCGTCCTCAAGGATCCGGCACCCACCATCGCCGTGAGCGAGCTGGCTGATTCGTCGGTAAATCTGGTGGTACGTCCATGGGTAAAAGGCGCTGATTACTGGAATGTTCGTTTCGATTT
>JALVPF010000193.1:0-578 GCA_027031935.1 Myxococcales bacterium
AGTGCCGCATGCCAGGATTTCAAACACCCTCCTGGAAAACATGGTGGGTGAATCCTTGACCGAGTTGACATTCAGAAAAATGTCGTAGAGGCGATATTTTTCAAGCATTTGTTCAAAGGTAAGGCTTCCCTTGATATATTTTTGATATTTTTCCGGAAAAGTGTATTTGTCGTGTTGAGGATGGTCAAGGTATCGATCATAGATGTGAAGATCATATTTTTTTGATGCATCCACAAGCAATTGGACATCCCTGAATCGTTCGGGATGACGGGGATACCATGCACCCGCAAAACAGATGTCGCCAAGCTTGGGATTTCTATATCTGTTGACCGGATTTTGAATGACAGGCTGGGCAGCAAATTGCAGGGAATAAACCAGAGAACCGGGTGCATCCTCTTTATATTTCGGAATGCAATTGGAATCGGTGGTGAAGATTACATCGAATCTCTTGGCAGCATCGATGAATTTGTCATAGTTGGAGGGGTCTTCCTTGTTCCAGAACACGGTTGGTATTTTCTTTTTGCGGCATTTTTCCAGCAGGGCAAAAAGAGGATTGTCTTCTCTGGGCTCTTTGTACG
>JALVPF010000193.1:588-5650 GCA_027031935.1 Myxococcales bacterium
GTATTGCCATTGACCATGGTTTCCAAACCAGGCTGATTCAACTAACAAAAAGTCCCAATGAGACTCGTCAATTTCGCGCTCCCATCCTTTTATCGTAAGTGGATGCAAGGAGCACTCGTGACGAAAGTTTTCCATGGAGAATTCGTCCAATATGCAGGCGATTTTGAGGTCTAATTTTTTATGACAGATCGGAGGAAAAAGGCCCTGACCGCCAGTTTTTGTTGAGGAATGGGCTGGTGTCGTACCTTTCTTGTTTATATTGTTTTTGAACGATCCCTGTATGTGTGTAGAGGACTTTTTTCTTGCTCTGTGTTGCTTTCTTCTTTTGCGGACCCTGTTTATGCCTTCGAAAAACAATCCTGTAACCTCAGCGGGAAGGGCCGGAAGTTTCATGGGGTTATAAATGGCAGAAACGAGCGAGTCCCCGAGTTTGTATCTAATCTCGTTTTTCAGTTTGTTGCGTTCAGCTTCCAGTTTTTCACCTTGTATTTTGAGCTCAGTCAGTTCTTTTTTTAGTGCTGAGATGGTCTGGTTTTTCGAATTGATGGATTGATCCTTCTGCCGGACGAGCCAATTCTTGTGGTTGATTTGTTCGTCTCGTCTTGCGAGTTCCTTTTCAAGGAAGAAAACCTCTCCCTCCAGTGTACGAACGGATTTGCTGATTTTTCCCACCTGCTCCTCGAAGTGCTCCTTTTTCTCCAGTGTCTTTTCAAATTGGTTTATGATCTTGTGGGTAATCGAAGGCAGGAGTTTGATGAATGAGTCTTTTTCTTGGGCGTTTTCCTCCTTGATGCTCTCAGCTAGGTCCGGGGCCTGCCCTGAAGGAAAATCCAGCAAACCACGACTGGCTAGAAGTTGCTTTGTGAAGATGTCCAGTGCTGTCGGCTGTCGTGTCTTGAGTTCAGAGTCATGAGATAGCGCTTTTTCCGCCAGCGCGTTTTTTTCCTTCAGTGCAGAATACATGTCTCTCAAGTGAAGTATCTGGTGCCTGTAATCTTTTTCCTTTTCTAAAAAAGCATCCTCCTGCTGTTTCATCAGGTGCTCAAGGTCCATAGCCTGTTGTGTGTTCGTAGGGCTTGCGATTATACGTATCAGCATGTGCTTCATCGAGACCTCGTCCACATACCACCCTTCCTCCAGTAGTTCGAGGACCGATGAAAGGAAAAAGGATCGTTTGTGATCTGGATCCGGATGAAGCCCGAATGGGACCGTTACGATCATGCGTCCATTGTCGTCAAGCAGACTTTTGGCTGCTTTTATCAATCGTTCAGGATGGCTCTGGTGCTCTAATATCTCTCCCATTATTATCGTGTCGAATGGCCCTTGCTGTTTGAATTCGGCTGCATCGCATTGAATGAACGTGAGCCTGCCCCTGACCTCCTCGGGTTCTTCTTGAACTTGCTCTTCTGCAAATTCGATGGCGTCTTTTGATATGTCTATTCCAACGACTTCAAAGCCTTCCCTCGCCAGCAGAATGGAAATCAGTCCTTGGGAGCAACCCATGTCAAGCACCCGGTGACCGGTGGCGTTTTGCATCATCCAGTGGATTCTGTCCCTGCTTTGTTCCTGAGTTTGCTTTGTGCCTGCCTTGCCATAATATACCTGTAGTATCTTGTCTTCGTTGTGATCCATTGGTACCGCCTCGTGTGAAATGACAATTCAGTTTTTTGTCAAAAACCACCGCCGTGCTCGTTCGATTCGTTCTACAGTTTCAGCCTTTGAAAGGGGAGCATGGGATGCCGGATCTTGATATAACTCGGTATAGACTCTGGCAGACCTGTATCGCTCGTCCTCTCTCATCATGTTATAAACCTGCGACATGAAGGGACGGAAATGGTTTACAAAATGAAACAAATCCGTTGTGTTCTGAATATAGTAAAAGTCAGGAACATGTTCCACAGATTTGAAAAATTCAATCAAGTTCAGTCGAGTCTTGTATTTATCCCTCGCCTGCTCCTTGGTAATCGAGTTGAAGGAGTTTTTTAAAAGCGCTTCTACGTGCCTTTCGTGGTAAAGGAGAATATCCGTTTGAGGGTTGTTGACTACAGCGCTCGCTCCGTGCATGAGCCCTGCCATCATGAGCGAAGTGAATCCACCTCCCGATGAGCCATAGAAAAGAACATCTTCGTTTTTCAACCCAAGCTTGGCGACAAACTGTTTTATTATTTGCACCATGTCAGGAAGATAAAAATGCTCAGCCGTTCCCTGAAGCCATCCCAGGGTAAGCTCTCCGAGGTACAAGGTGGGATCGTTGAATACGATTACCGAAAGTTCAGATTCTTCGGCCCAACTCCAACGTTGAAAAACGGGAAGGGTGTGTTTTTCCCTGTCTACTGCTCCCTGTCCAAATACCAGCAAATGATGGGATTTTTTCAGTGAGCAGAACAGCTCGAATGCAACGTCTCTGATCTTGGTTTCATAGATGATAGATTGACCTATTGGCAGCTCGACATCGTCAAGGGAGTCGAAATGAAGATGACTGACTTTGGCTAGGTCGTCCATTGGATAAATCGCTCCAAACAGAATTTTGCAAGTTTAACATCAGGGCTTTGTTGGTTCAACTCGATTCTGGTTTTCTGGTCTGTGCCTTTTCCACACCGTGTGGACAGCCATGGCATATATGGCTAACATGTTCGGGAAGTTGTCAAAATTATCCGTCCATTTCTTTGGACAACTCCTCGCCTCCTGTGATTTCTCCCTTGTCGTCTTTTACCATGATCTTCACCACTGGGCATGCAACGCAATAGGTGCTGTCCAGTTTTCTATCCCCCAAAAATTGTCGTCCGGCTACTGTGAGGGAACAACCTCGAAAACCATAGCTTCCATCCGATTTGGAAGCGCATACTCCGGTAGGTCGGTGCCGCTGAATCCGCTATTCGTATAGAACAGCATCACTCGGTTAGGAGCTAATTCAATAAGCGACGTATAACTGCAACCGGTGCCCTGAAAGATATCGATGCGGTGCCAATGGTCACCGGTCCCAGTAAAATCGACAAGTAGGTACACTCCTGGTCTCCCAGATGAAGCCACCAGAGCACCACTAGAAAGCTTGATTACCATTGGATCAACGCCGTGATCCACGATGACTGTAGGTGGTGTCCAGCTCGCACCGCCATCGTCAGACTTCGATTGAGCCAATGGCCCGAGGAAGTTATGTTCGTTCTTTCGCATCAGGACTAGCAGGTTGCCATCTTGAAGTTCTACCATGGCGGGTTCAGTGTAGCCGGCGTTGGAGTCGAACTCCTCATCGGATATCCGCGAGAGGAAGTTCCAGGAGTTACCTTCATCGGTAGATCTAAGGACACCGGAGAAGAAGTAATTAGAGGGGCCGGCCATTCTTGCGTAGAACGTAGCAAGAAGGCTGTTGCGATGACGAATAAGAGACCGATGAACAAAGAACTGCGATTCAAAAGGAAATGCGACGCTCGTAATCTCCTCCGTCCTAACGCTATCTGGATGAGCCCACCGTCTAACATTGAGGGGGTGCTCCGTGCTGTATTCACGGTCAAACCGAGCGAGCCCGAGAATAGAAGTGTCAGGCATTTCAAGGACGCAGATACCTTGCGGGTATTGGCCTGAACTCGCTTCCAACCAAGTGAATCCTCCGTCTGAAGACAGCAGCCACTGAACTCTCTCGTCCACCGTGTGTCGGCCGACAGAGTAGCTAAGCCAAATGACACCATTGCTGAACCGGTAGGCCCAGGGGAAGTTCACATGCTCTTCCACTGCCGCCTCTTCAACGATAGTTCTCTTCTGGAGCACTCTGACCTGACCGTCAAGGAATTCATGGATTATGCAAAGCCCTTCAACGTCTTCGTCAACATCGCCGTCGCAGTCGTCATCAATACCATTGCAGAGCGAATCATCGGGGAGGGGTTGAACGCCTCCATGGCAGAGGTCAGACCAAGAGCCGTTCACACAGGTGTGGAATCCCAGTCTGCAAGCACCAAGATCCGTTCCGCATGAAAGCCTCATACCATCTACGCAGTCCACACATGTGAGTCCGTCCTCAACATGCTCATCATCGCAGACGCAGAGAGGCTTTTCATCGAATACGGTGCAAAATCCGTAGCCGGAGCACGTAACGCCTTCGCAAGGGTCTTCGTCGGAAATACAGCTCAATCCCTCCGCGTGGTATTCGTCGTCACATATACACACCGGCTTGCCTTTGGACACGGCACACGTGCCAAACCCGGAGCAGGTTACTCCTTCGCAAGGATCTTCGTCGGAAATGCAGTTCAATCCCTCTGCGTGGTATCCTTCGTCACATACGCATACCGGATCATCGCCAAAGGCCGCGCAATACCCAACCCCAGAACACTTCACACCTACGCAGGGGTTAGCGGTAACGTTTTGCGCTTCTTCACTGCAAGACAAGCAAACAAGGCATGCGCCAGTAAAAAAGTACGATTTCCACGTCTTTCGCAAAATCCCCGCGAATCCCATTTGCATTTTCATATCCTCGTCCTATTTTTTCCCCGTGTAGCACAACCCAGTTTCTGGACACGATTTTGATCTTAGTCATGCTACAGCCACCACGCAAGGCATTTTCTTGCCAGCTTTCGAGTAGCAGGGTGGTCGCAAAGCAGATAGGTATCAAAAAGCCGGTCGCCTGAGTTTTGGTCGGTAGGGGGGGCGCCTGTCGTTGTATCCTAGCGAGTTGAGCTGATCGCTGCCAAAGCCTAGAACTCCGTCCAGCGTCCTGAAAATTCTTGGCGCATGTCCGGGGCTCTTTTTAGTCAGTCATTGTAACTGACAATGACATATGCCTAAATGTTTATGAAATTTCATATGTTATCCGTCCATTTCTTTGGATTGACATCTGCCTGATAGGAGGAACCCGATGAAGAAAATCTCAATAGTGGCTGTTTTGTTCCTGTTTCTGACATATTCCCTCGGTGCCATGGCCCAGACCACTGTGCCGGCCGGTACCATCAACTCTGACCAGCAGTGGACTGCAGCCGGTTCTCCCTACCTGATCTCGGGTGACGTTACCGTGCTGAGCGGAGTCACCCTGACCATAGCCGCCGGCTGTCAGGTCGAGTTTGCTCCCAACACCGAC
>JALVPF010000194.1:0-318 GCA_027031935.1 Myxococcales bacterium
CAAGGCTGCCATCACGGTTCAGATGGACATCTCCAAAGCTGGCATGGTGACTGGTGGTAGGGTCTTTAGAAGCACCATCCGTTCAGTGGCGCGTTTGACTTACGCTCAGGTGCAGGCGGTGCTGGATGGCCAGGGGCATTCAGGGGTATCAAGATTTCAGTCTGAGCAGATCAAAACCATGGGGGATTGTGCTGATGCCTTGTTGAGCCAGATGCAAGAGCGTGGCCAGATACTGTTCGACCTGCCAGAGGTGGGCTTTATACTGGATGATGATGGTACGGTAAAAGATGCTGCTGTCGTCCCCCATGGCCTAGCCAA
>JALVPF010000194.1:328-5644 GCA_027031935.1 Myxococcales bacterium
CAAACTCCTGGAGCGACTTGGTGCCCCAAGCTTGTATAGGATTCACGAGCAGCCGGACCCGGGGAAGATGCGCGAGTTCATACTTGCAGCAGGTGCCATGGGTTACAAACCTGATTTTGGACAGTTCCCTGAGCCGGTACAGGTCGCAGCCTTTCTAAAGGATATGGAAAACAAGAGAGTGGGGCCGGCATTATCGCAGCTTTTGCTCAAAAGTCTCATGCAGGCCAGATACAGCCCTGAGGCCAAGGAACACTTTGGCCTGGCCACCGATCGCTACCTGCATTTTACGTCTCCCATAAGGCGATATCCCGATCTTCTCGTCCACAGACAGTTGGGCGAGTTGCTCAACATGGTAGGAGCACGAGGCCTGGATATACATTCTGTTCATTTGCCTGTTGTGAAGTGGCCCCTTGAAATGGATAGGGTACAGGGATTGGCTGACTCTTGCTCAAAGGCGGAAAGGAAGGCTCTTGCAGCGGAAAGAGCTGTGGCGAGTCTTTACCAGGCGGCATGGGCCCGGGATCGGCTTGGCGAGCAATTCCATGGGCTTGTCAGTTATGTCTCCGAGATTGGTTTGTTTGTTCAGCTGCGTCCGAGTATGGTCGAGGGTCTGGTTCATGTCTCGCGCTTGGGCGATGATTATTATGACTACGATCCCGACAGGTTCGTCTTGCTTGGCAGGAGATCGGGAAGCTCGTTCAGGGTAGGAGATGCTGTTCGTGTAAGTATTGCATCTGCCAATCTGGCAAACCGACGTGTGGATTTGGACTTGGTCTGACGATCGAGGATGGAGGAATCAGCCATGAAGATCAGGAAAATGTTGGAGGATCAGGAACACGCAATTCTTCACCCGAGGGCTGCTTTTTCAGACGAGAGCAAAGGCCGCTCGCACAGGGAGCAAGCATGTTCCATTCGTCCTGCTTTTCAACATGATAGGGACAAGATTTTGCATTGCAAGGCTTTCAGACGATTGCTGAGAAAGACCCAGGTTTTTCTTGCTCCGCAAGGTGATCATTATAGGACACGCATGACCCACACTCTGGAGGTGGCACAGATTGCCAGAACCATGGCCCGGGCCTTGCGTCTGAACGAGCATCTTACGGAGGCCATCGCCTTGGGACATGACCTGGGGCATACTCCCTTTGGACATGCAGGCGAGGCTGTCTTGAACGAACTCATGCCGGGTGGATTCAAACATGTCAGCCAAAGTGTAAGGGTCGTGGAGAAGCTGGAGAGAGATGGACGTGGTTTGAATCTCACATTGGAGACCATTGATGGAATTGCGCGACACTCAAAGGGCAGGGGCAAGGTCTTGTCTGGTGCAGGAGACAGCCTGCCCATGACCCTCGAAGGTCAACTGGTCCGCCTGTCTGATATCGTGGCATATGTGAATCATGATTTGGATGACGCCATGCGCGCGGGAATCATTGTGGAAAAAGATGTCCCGAAGGAACTCCTGAGAGTGTTGGGTGACAGTCATTCCGAACGGATCGATCGAATGGTCCGGGATGTTCTTGCTGTCACGGATCTTGATAATGGCGACAAGGTTCGCATGAGTGAGGAGTTGGAAGACGCCCTGAGGGACGTCAGAGATTTCCTCTATGAAAGGGTCTACGACAACCCTGCGGTGCATGAGGAGTTTACCAAGTGCAGAAAGATGCTCACGGATTTGTATGGTGTGTTTTTAGAAAAGCCAGAGACCTTTGAGAGAGTGGCTGGCAAGGGACATGATGAAAAAGGGGCAAACGACACATCTCTTGAAAGAAAGATCTGCGATTTCATCGCTGGCATGACCGACAGATACGCTCTGTGGTTATACAACGAGCTATTCATCCCCAGACCCTGGCCTCTGACCATGGGGCTTTGATGCGGTATAAGAAAGCTTATTGCTGATAGACGCAATTGGGTGGAACTTCTGATGGGACGGGGGTATGGTTTGTGACGACGTTGATGTGTGTGTTGTGATCATGCTCTGCCGAGTTGCAAAAGTAATGGGAGCTGATAGTAACTGCCTCGGTATCCGGTATGCATGAGGGGAACTTGCATCGCTTGCCGACCCCTGTGAAGTTGCTGCAGTCACCTGTATCGCAATCTGAATCGATGGAACACTCTTCAGCGGGATGGTCGTTGTCGCTGCTCCACCACCATGCGCTTATGTCGTGAGGGTCCACGCTGGAATCCTGTGGCAGGGTGTGCCAGGAGTATTTTGTTGTTCCTTCTCTGTAGAAGGTTGTGGATATCCGACAGTTGGTCCTGTTCTCATCAGGATCTGCACAGGTGGGGCTGTCACCACGCTGACAACAAAAGCTCTCACAGTCGAAGTTGAACTGGCATCCTATCCCATTGGCATAGTGCATTCGGCAATGGCCATCTACGCATCCAAAAGAATTACCACACAGGTGTGAAATTCCATATTCGACATTAGGGCCACACGTGGAATCGTCCTGGCAGATTCCTCCCCACGGGCAGAAAAACAGCAGTTTACTCGAGTTATCCGGATCGCACAGATATGTGTCTTGAACGATTCCATCTTGATCACTCAGGGCACAAAAAAGGGTAATTGGATTGGAGAGCTTTGCCCATGAATAGGAAAGGGGATTGAAACTCGCCTTGCAGATCCATGTATCAGATCCGCATTGCTCCCTGGAACAAGCAGTGGAATAGTCGCATGTGCCCAGACAGCAAAAAGCATTGTCACTTATGTTGGAGCAGGTCTGTCCATCCTGGCATTCCTGGCAAGAGGGACCACAATGGAGAGGATCATTGCATGGCTTGCAGTTATTGTCCTGCAAGTCGCACCATTGATTTGAAGGACATCCTCCGCACGGGCCCATGTCAGCAGGCGAATCATCTACACCTTCATCTCCTGTGGAGTCTTGGCCATCGAGTATGTCGTCACCATCAATGAACGTATCCCCTGCATCGAGGATTTCTTTATCAGCAGCATCCGGTTGATTGTCCGTCACAATGGAGTCGTCCGTCTGTCCCGCATCATGTCCATCCTGGCTCGTTGGTTCTTCGGATGTCTTTGTGCAGGTTTTCGTGATATCGCCACAGGTGTAACCTTCAGGGCATGCCAACCCGGGACCGCAGTGGGTTCCTTCATACACAGGATCGTATGCGCAACCGGTCATGTATAACACAAAAACTATCATACCGGTTTTCATCATGACGATTCTCCTTGGATTCAGAAGCGCAAAACAGCCACTGAGCCATTGGATTTGGCTGAAAGATTGTAGTCCTCTTCAGATGGTTCGATTATGAAGAGTACAACTGCGGTGATAGTGGCTACCCCAGCAAGACCAAATAGAATATTGGCTGTCAAAGCGTCAGCTCGACCGGAGTCGTCCATGGCAGGATCCCACTGGAACTCGACCTTGTCCTGAGCATTGGAAGCCTGAGCACCGAATCCAATTGCTGCGCCAGCGAGTGCAATGCCTAGCCCGGTGGTGATTGCAGAACCCAAGTGTAGGCGAAAAAAACCGGGCGGTTCGGGACGTGTCTGGACCTCGTCTTTGGGGCGTGGAGCCACTATTTGTACTCTGGGTGCTTGTGGCGGTTCTATTACAGAGGGTTGGGACGAAGCAGCAAGCTCGTTAGCGGACAAGTGGGAAGCCTGTTCGTTGGATGAAGCACGAAGTTTTTTCTTTGCGGGTAGAGGCGCCTGGGCTTTTTTAGGCGGAAGGGCAGGGAGACTTTTCAATGGTGTGGCCTTGGCCTTTATAACGGAATCCAGTGCCTTGGAGATCCCGCCAACCAGTAATGTGTTCAATTGACCGGATATGATTTTCATCATCTTGCTGGGCTTGTCTCCGATTCGTATCAGTTTGAAAGCGAGGAAGTACTGCTCCCTTGTTCCAGAAAGTTTGACGCCCATTACCATGCTGGCTTTTGCCAGCTTTCCGATACCCACCAGGCATGCATCTTCCCATTTACAATGCATGAGCCTCTTGTCGCCGCTTTCGTCCACGATCCTCAGGGTCTTTTCTCTTGAATAGATCCTGATGTCGCTCCTGGCGGACATGTCTTTGAAAAGTTGGCTATCTATGGCTGTTGCATCATCTATGGATACGTCATCGTTTTCGGATGTCCAGATCATTACCAGAGGTGCATCGAGGTTTACTAGAGGGACCAGTTCCATGCTGTCGGAATCTTCACTTTCGTCAGCAGGTTTTTCCGGCTTGGTCCCGGCAAAAAGAGGCGTCTGTCCGTAAGCCAAAAAAATCAATGTGGAAAAAAGTCCCAGCAATCGCATACAGGCCTCCAAGAACCTAAATGTCTTTCAGTTTTCAAATGATAACGCTACCGTTGGCGAATTTCAACATCATGCGGAATTTCCAAATCTCCCACTCTGGAATCAGGCCTCGTTACAATGTTTGTCCATGCCGCAAATTCCATCTTGTTTTCATTCTTTGCATTTGGATCCAAGAATTTGCATGGCGGAGACATAACGTTCCGCTTGCTCGGGACATTTTTTGTAAAAGTCGAACATCATGTCCCCATATTTGTTACCGAGGTTTTCCGCCCTGGAAAAAATGATGGCTTCGGCTTTTTTTTTCGCCTTGGGGCACAGGCTCGATTTGAGTTTTTCTGCCTGTCTCCGTAGAGCCAGAATTTCAGCCTTGTGCTTGTTTATGTAAGAGAGAGTTTTGTTTAGTATCCTGTCGCAGTTGCCCTTGCCTGCCTTCATGAGTTTGAAAACTTCCTCCACGTGGTTGAGCATTATCCAGTTGGGGTTGTTCAGAATGTGTTCAGGGATGTCTGTGGTTTTGCTTTTTATCGTTTTTGTCGTTTCATGGTTTTGCGGCTTTTCTACTTTTTTGTTACCTGCGTTAGCCCCTACCCATGGAGAAAAAACAATCATGAAACTCAAAATGGTCATGGGTAATATCTTTGACATGATACCTGACATGAATGGTTCCTTTTCTCCACTGGCTGAAAAATGGACTTGAAAACACATTAGCACATTCGCATTAGCAATTGACGATTGAGTCTACCGAAAGATTCTTATGTGGGCAACCAGAGAAAAGCAGGGAAAGGCAGGGGCGGAGGAAGTAAAGGCGGGGCAGGAAAGGCAGGGACGGAGGTCTGATTTTTTCAAGAGTGTACAAGATTCTTGTACACTCAGCCAATTTTCGACACCCCTGCCAAGATCCTGACTCTTTGTTTTACGGACAGTTACAGCGAAATTTCTTCTTGGCATCGTTTGTGCTTGTTCTCATGGCATGCGAGTTCCAAGAAAATACACCATCGAGCGATTCGTTCCTTTTCACAAGATCTGGCGCTGTCACAACAAGGAATTCCTCTTACAGTCCC
>JALVPF010000195.1:0-4647 GCA_027031935.1 Myxococcales bacterium
GCAATACAACAGCAAGACGACATGCTAGATCGACGGGCTGCTTCGGTCCAGCCAAATAATGCTGCCAAACAATGATCTTTTCATGACCCTGATGGATTGTGGTCTTGGGGGTGCTGATTTTTCGGCGCGAGCCAAACAGGGCTGGCAAATGAAATGCTTCCATGGGAAGCCTGGAGGTGATTTAATTATCAGAACCTGTCGGATACACGGGAGGATTCAACTTGAACACAAAACACCCAAAAACCTCTGCTGAATCTTGTGTGATCTTGTTTGCCATGCTCTCCCTGGTATGGCTCGGTGCCTGCCTGCAGGGCTGTGTGGGGAGCATCAGCGTACAGGAGGGAGTGGATGCCCAGGTCCCGGATGGCAACGGCACAGATGGAGAGACCGCAGACGGCAATACCGCAGATGATGGAGATGGCTCCCGGGACGCAGGTCAGGACGGTTATGCAGATTCTTCGGACACTGGAGCTGATCCTGTGGATGCCGGACAGGATGGGGCTGATGAAGGACTTGACGCATGGGACGGCCGAGCCGACTCTGCAGGGGATGAGGGCAGTGCTTACGGGGCGGAGTTTTTTGTTTCACCTTCGGGCGATGACACCAACCCGGGGACTCAACAAAGCCCCTTTGCCACCCTGGAGCGTGCAAGAGATGCCGTGCGCCAGTTGAAGCAGTCCTCCGGGCTGCCCGAAGGTGGCGTGGTGGTCTGGCTGCTGGAGGGGATATACCAAAGACAGAGCACTTTCGAGCTTGGTGCTGATGATTCCGGCGAGCAGGACAGGCCAGTGGTTTACAGGGCGTGGCCTGGTGACGTGGTCCGCGTGCTTGGAGCAGTACAGCTCCAGGCCCAGTGGTTTGAGCCTGTGGAGGAGACGAGCCCGGTGTTCGAAAGACTCGATACCGGTGCACGAGGTCATGTCCTGCAGGTGGATCTTGCAGCTCACGGTATAGACGACTATGGGCAGTTGACCGAGCGTGGTTTTGGAGATGGTGGAGACGCTGCCCTGGAACTGTTTTTCAACACTGCTCCAATGCAGCTGGGACGCTGGCCTGACAAGGATGCCGACGAGCAGCCACAGACTTTCGACGATGACACCATCATCATCTACGGCCATCCCCAACCTGACGTAAGTGGAACCTACACAAAGAGCGGGACCTCCGATGGTGTCAACTCATACGACCGACAGGGTCTGGTGGATGGCAAGCAGTATCACCTCTATCGCTACAACTGGGACTATGAAGGCAATAACTACACAGCTTGGTTCATCACCACCAATGCCGGTGGCTATCCGGGCGGTTCTGATCCCTGGTGGCACAGGTACAATCTGCAGCTGGGCGAGTTCCAACCTTCCAACGGCGCCCAGGGAAATCCCACCACGGCCAACCCGGAGAGGATCAACCACGGCTTTGTAAGCATAGACTCGGCCATAGACGATACGCACTTTACCTATCTTGGTACCAGGCCCGAGCGTTGGACACAGGCTGAAGAACTCTGGCTGCACGGTTACTGGAAGTACATGTGGGCTGACAGGCACGCAAAGGTCCAGCAGCTCGATACCACATCAAAGACCGTCACCCTTACGGAAAAACCGGGATATGGGATCAAGTCCGGGCAGCCTTTTTATGCATACAATCTGCTCGAAGAGATAAGCGAGCCAGGTGAGTGGTACCTGGATCGCACCACCGGCATTTTGTACTTCTGGCCTCCTGATGAAATGGACCAGGCGGAGATATTCGTGTCCATGATGGACGCAGCCGTGGTGCAGCTCGCTGACACAAGCTGGATTACGCTGCAGGGCATAACCTTCGAGATGACCCGCTCGGTCCTGGTAAAGATAGATGGCGGCTCTGACAACCTGCTGCTCGGGTGTACTTTGAGAAACGCAGGCACCAGCGGGCTTACCATAAACGGCGAGCGCAATGGTGTGGACCACAGCGAACTCTACGACACGGGAGACGATTGCGTCATAATTTCGGGTGGAGTGCGTGCCACGCTCACACCGGCTGCGAACTTTGTCACCAACTGTCACATGCACGACTTCAGCCGATGGGACTGGACATATACACCGGCGGTAATGGTTGGCCAGGGGGTGGGAAACTTGGTCGCGCACAACCTGATTCACTCGGCCCCCCACTCGGCCATACTCTATGGAGGGAACGAAAATCTCATCGAGTTCAACGAAATCCACGATGTGTGCAGATTCTCCTCGGACGCAGGAGCCATCTATTCGGGCCGGGATTGGGGCTGGCGTGGTAATCTGATTCGCTACAACTACATCCACCACATAGCAAGCTGGTTCGAGGGATACGGTGTCCACGGTGTATACCTGGACGACTGCCTCAGCGGCATCGAGGTGTTTGGAAACATCTTCTACGAGATCTCTGGAAACGCCATTCTCAGCGGTGGTGGCCGGGATAATATCATGGAAAATAACATCATGGTCCATGTGGGAAAGGTACTTTACGCCGACAGCCGTGGCATCTCACGCATAAACAACATCCCCGGTGACAGCTGGAATATGCTGGAGCGGCTCACATGGGACGGTGTGCACTACCAGGAAGAACCCTGGGCATCCCGGTACCCGGCCCTGGCCGCCATACCCAACGACTGGGCGATAATATCGGACCCCAACGCCCTTTGGCTCTATCCCCAGGGTTGCGTGTTCTCACGAAACCTTGGATGGGATTATGGCGAGTGGATACACGAGGACAATTATGGTGGAACCGGAACATTGGACAAGTTTGCCGAGGTTCAGGACAACCTGGGCGACCAGGACCCCTTGTTTGTGGACGAGGCAAACGGAGATCTGAGTCTGCAGCCGGGTTCTCCCGCCTTTTCCATACCCGACTTTGTGGACATACCCTTCGATCAAATCGGCATACAACCTTGATGTTCTAAGCTGCTGGCTCCTGGACAGGCCCTTTGACGAGCATCAAGCGATGAGCCTTGCCAGGTCCTCTGCTGCATCGAAGCTTGTTTCAATGATTTCCTGCATGCGATTCGGTTCGATTCCGTGTTGGGTATGGGCTTTTTCTATGAGGGCATTGATGCCTGGTTCTGCAGCTTTGTCGTTCATGAGGGCCACCATGGATACTGGGGGCAGGTCGTCGTATATGTCCAGGTGCTCTCCGTGGTGTGCTCCAATGGCAGAAGCGATGGTCTCGGGAAGGTCCCATTCGTGACAGATCCATGTGGCCACTTCTGCATGATCCCAGCCAAAGGCCTCATGTTCCAAGGTGCAAAGATCGGCATTTTCGTTTTGCCAACGTTGGATGATTTCCAGGTATTGCACGGGGTATTTTTTGACCAGGAAGGGTAAAGCCATATCCTGCAGGAACCCAGCCGTGAAGCACTCCGGCTTCCTGGTGGGGTTGGTTATGGAGGAGATCCTGTGAGCCAGCACGCCTCTCCTGGCACTGGATTTCCAGAACTGTTTCATGTCGTAACCCGGTGCGGGATCAGGAGGCATGGCCTTGGAGACTCCAACTGCCAAAACAAGGGATTCCAACTGGGAAAGACCCACCAAGGCTACGGCCTGCGCCAGGTTTTCCACTTTTTTGCTGGGGGAGAACTCGGCCGAGTTGGCGATGGAGAGCACTCGCACGCTCAGCCCGGGGTCTACGGAAAGGACCTCTGATATGGAGGTGGCCGACGAGTCCGGATGGCGAATTTTTTGCAGGGCTTTCATCACCGTGGCAGGAAAGGATGGCAGTTCGTAGTCACCCAGGGTCTTCTTGAGCTTTTTTTTGGGGTTGGACTTCAGCTTGCTGAGGAACGAAAACAATAATTTTCTCCTTTTCAGTCGGCTCTTCTGGCCATCTTGTTGGACATTATACTCAATAATCCTCCAAGGCCAACATATCCGAAAAGCGCTTCTGTGGCTGCTAAAAACTGGGCTGTAGCCGAAGCGGGAAGAACGTCCCCATATCCCAGCGTGGTCAGAGTCACGATACTGAAGTATAAGGGAGAAAACCAAGTCTGCTTTTCGCCAAAATCAACCCCGACAACAGTATAGAGCAGTGCAAAGAGTACTGTCACGGCCAGCAGCCATAACCCCCACCTGGCTATGCTCCTGCCGCAATCCGAGGTCAGCCACCACAGCTTGTACAAAAATGCATGGTACTTGCTTTTGGTCCTGAATTCATAAAGGTAGTTTTCGTCCTCTATAAAACGCCGAATCGTATATGCACCTCTCAGATCCACGTCGCGTATGTCAGCACCCACCCAGTTGGCCTTGTAGAATTGCTTTATGCCCATCAACCTGGCTCCTCGTAGATCGGTCAGAGCAAGAGATGCCTTGAAGACGCAACTGTTCTTGAGATCCGCGTTTTTGAGATTTGCCCTGGTGAGCACCGCCCGGGATAAATCGGCTTCGTTCAGGCGAGCACCTTGCAAGTCGGCAGCACGAAAGTCCGTCTCGCACAGGGTGGACTTGCTCAGGGTCGCCCCGTGAAGCTTTGCGCCTATGAGGCTTGCGTGAGTGAGATTGGCGGCCCCTAAGCCCGCGTGAACCGCAGAACATTCATTGAGGTTTGCACGGCTTAGGTCTGCGGCAAGCAGCTCGCACCTGTCCAGATTGGCCTTGTGAAAATTGGCACCGAGCAGCTTTGACATGCCCAGATTGGCATCGCTCAGGTCTGCTC
>JALVPF010000195.1:4657-5641 GCA_027031935.1 Myxococcales bacterium
TGCTCCTGAGAAGTCTGCACCGGAGAAATCCAGGCCAGAGAGATCCAGACCGGAAAGATCCTGACCGGCAAGGTTTGCTCCCCTCAGCTCTCCAATCTCTGTTGCAGAAGAGCTTCGAGCTCTGAGTGCTGCAACAATGGATGGTGCTTCGACATCTTTTTCGTCGTCAGTTCCTGTGGTTTCCGTGGGCTTTTCTTCTGCTGTATTCATGTGGACTCCCTGTTAGATAAACTATGACTTCGTCTTATGTAAGCATCGGCATATTCAATAAAAAATTTAGTCAGTGGCAGCTTTTCGAGTAATAATCAGCAATTGTTTGTGTTCCCATGGTGATACGGGCAGCATATGGGCAGGGATTTTCATGGTCAATAACACAAAAACTCCAAATGTCCTTCTGGTAAATCCCTGGATCACGGATTTTGCAGCCTACGACCTGTGGGCAAAACCCCTGGGCCTGCTCATGCTGGGCGCCTTGTTGCGAGACGGCGGCTACCGTGTTCAATACATCGACTGTCTCGACCGCTTCGACTCGAACAAAGATGCGCAGGCCCACCGTCTGCTCTTGCCGACTTTTCAGCGCCATGGCGTGGGAAAGTACGCAAAGACACCCATCCCCACACCAGGGGTCATAAGCGACATACCCAGGCGTTACTACAGGTACGGAATCAGCCCCGAGAGCCTGCGTGAAAAGCTGGGCAGAGTGGACCAGCCGGACATGGTCTGGGTCACAAGCTCCATGACCTATTGGTATCCGGGTGTGCAGGAGACAATCAAGCTCATCAGGGATGTCTTTCCAAACACGGAGATTTGGCTGGGCGGTCTGTACGCCAGGCTGTGTACCGCCCACGCCATGGAGCACTCGGGCGCAGACCGTGTGTTTGCAGGTACCTTCCATGACCTTGTATCGCAGCTTGCCGTGCCACCTTCCAATCCCTCTGCCTGGCAAAATCTCGCCAGCGCGCCAGGCCCGGCCCTGGACCTGGT
>JALVPF010000196.1 GCA_027031935.1 Myxococcales bacterium
GCCGACACCAGAATCGCCATTCCATAGCCCCAAAGACCAAGCCGTCCCATATTCAACTATGTCATGCATGGGCCGTCGAGCCGTCCCCCGGCTCGTCATTCGCAACGATATCAATTTTTCCGGCACACTCGCCCCCGCTAACCGTGACAATCCTCCACATGGTCGAAAATTGTTTTCAACAGGCTCAAGAATAAATCAGACTACCATTCACATCAAGGGCTTTTCGGTCCGTCGTAGCAGCACCCGCAGCCAAGCTGAAGACAATCATTGGATGTCAGGTAGTTCAAAAGTGCGTCAAATCCGTTTGACGGACTTCGGGGACCACAGCCCGGTGCGATACATCCCGCCCAACACCAGAAGATCCAGCACCAGGGCGAGTAAAATGAATCGCCAGTTGTCCTGGTGGAAAAGCACCAACTTCATGAGCACGTCAAGGATCACCAAGCCCAGGGAAGCAAGCACATACCACCACACCCACCGTGAACTGCGCCCAAGGGTTCCTTTAGCAAGCAGCTTGAGGCCTGGTAACAGAATCCAGAGATGAGTGATGGGAGTCAAGAGAAGATTCTCGTTGGCATAGGTATCGGTGTGGCTCGTAAAGATCCACATGACGGCAAGGGCGAGTCCTCCAATTCCGGCCAGCAGGCCCCATACCGAAATCCCCAGGCCAAGCGCCCTGCGACCCCACTTGCCCGCCCCCAAGATCAGTGCACACCCAAAACCCAAGAGCCAAAGAAAAACAACAACTGCAACCGGGACCCACTCATAGTACGGGATCGAATCTGCAGGTGCGTCGGCGCGGCGTTTGTAAAGAAATCGCTTCCTGCTGACCAGGGGTCTGGTTCCATTATCCTGTCGCACCAGGTCCAAATCCTTGCTGAACTCTTCAGGAAGAAAATACTCCTCCCACCTGGTGATGGGCCTGTCCACCGCTGGACCGAGCGCATAATCTATCAGCGTGCCCATAAGCGGCATGCCCTCGGTACACTTCCTGGTCCAGTATCTGTATGTATTTCCCGTAGGTTTGTCTTTTTTCCCTCTGGACAGCAATCCGTCCAAGGCATTGTCCAGTATGTCTCTCACCCTCGTACAGCAGTTATCCACATAGTGCAGGTATTGATATTTCCTATTTTCCGGAAAAGAGTTTATCCTCAGTTTGTGTGCGATCTCACTTGCCACCGCCTGTGGCAAATCCAGGGTTCTGAGTGTAGCGGTGCGGTCAAAATAACGAAATTCCCTCAGGTCCCCGGGGAAGAAAGGCCTTACTGACAACCAAAAGATCAGGTTACCCTTGAGGTATTCAAACCTGAGGTTTGGATCGTTAAAATTGAAAGTACCGAAATTGTAGATCGCCCAGCTTCGGCGATCCCTGTCTTGCACAACAAGCGCAATATGACCGAACCTGGTGAAAAGATCCTCGGCCTTGCCCAAGGTAAGGACATGTATCACGTAGCGATCCGAAGAGTCCTGGGCAGGAGCAGAGCGGGGAATGTATATGCTCGCTGCCAGCAAAGCGAACAAGATCCACCTTTTCATTCCCTCTCCTTTCGCACGCTCTGCAAAAGGCCCCTGACGCTGTTTCTTGCGTAATACCTCTCCCGTTCCTGCACCTGTTCATCCAACAAGCTCAAGCCCGCAAACAACTCGTCCTTTCCCATGAGCCCAAGCAGGATCTCATCCACATTGTCCTTGCCGGATGCAAGCCCTGAGCGAACCATGTCCAACCAGAGATTCAGTTGCGTTCGTGCAAGATCGCACCAAGGTCGTACACCCTCGGTAGCGCCATAGTGAGCAAATGCACATACAGCAGGTTCCGGTTCAATAGCAGCAAGCTTATCGAGGCTTTCAAAAAATACCCGAGGAAAAAAGCGAGCTGGAGTGGCAGGCCGCAGGTAGGTTCTGTCTTCACCAATCTCAATCATTGTTGCTATGGCTTCGCCGGCGAACAGAATCTCGTCTATCAAAAAACTCGTGTGGTGAGCAGCATGACCAGGGCTTGGGATCACGCTGATTCCAAATTCGCTCAGGTCTTTTTCATGGGCCAGTTTCCCGGCAGGCAGCGGAACTGGCTTACCATATGCCATGGCCACATCACCCAGTACTTCCAACGAGCCCTGCCACAGCGCATGGGGATCGGTGACATGACGAACTCCCTTTGGATGGCAGTACCAGCGGGCATAAGGAAACTGCTCCAACACAAAACCCGCACCACCCCCATGGTCCAGGTGTATGTGGGTCAGCAATACCAGATCGACTTTTTGTATCCCTGCTTCCCTTAGCTGCTCCACCAGGGTCTTGGCGCTGTACGTGGGTCCAGGATCCACCAAGATTGTATGGCCGTGTCGCTGATATACCCAGCACGAGATAAAATTTTCATATCCGGGCATGGACTGCGGCAAGTCCAGCAACTTAAGGCCCTTTTTCTCCAGTTCATGAAGCATCGGCTGCCTCGATAAGAATGATCATTACCACAAGGACAAATCTTGCCACCTAGTGAATCAAGGTCCTGCTCGCGCCCATGGAGCCTGCAGGATACGAAGATGCAACCCTGAGAGCATCATCCAAAGACATCCTGGGCAACCAGATGGGACTATCAGCCTTAATGCTTCCGGCCTGCAGGTTCAGCCCCAAAATCCTCCTGATGGCATTGGCTCTTGTCTTTTGCGCCTTGATGTCGGCCTCTACGGCATTGCGGTCGATCAAGACCCTTGAACCATAAAGCGACAGCCACTGCTTGCTCACAGGAATCTTGAACTTCTTTGCACTATTGCCACCGGAATCGTCTGCGAGATACTCGGCCTCGTCCTCAAGATCATCGAGCTGAATCCTGTTGTCGCCTGAGGTCTCATAATAGGTAGCTTCGACCCCTCCAAGAAGGATGTTGTTCTTCAGGGTCAAAGGCCATTTGCCCTGTTTCTGAATCAGGAACCTGTCGGCAAAAGCAAAGACGTTGTTTTTCAGTTCTGCCACCACCTCCGAGTCCGTCTTGAAGGCCAGCCCTGAAAAACCCTGCACGTATGCATCATATTTCCACATGAACATGACAGTGTTGTTCTCAATGGTAAATTTTGGAGCCTTGGCCTGGTCTTTGCCATGCCAGGCTGTGCCCGCAAAAATGCCGGTGCCCGTACAGTTTATGACAAGGTTGTTCTTTATGTGTACCTTGCTTCCTTCAAATGCAAACACGGCCAATGCACCCTGAGTTGGGGCTGAGTTCATGATGATGTTGTTCCTTACCGTAATATCCCAAGGTGTCTTGAAGTCAGGAGACCTGCCAACCCTGATGAACAAGGCACCTCGGTCTGGTGTAGGGTTTGTTCCCTTCTTGGGATTTGCCTTGCGGACGATCATGTGCTGTGCTTCGGTCTTGTACTGGTTCTGAGCACCCTGGTCGATGATCAAACCATCCACCAGTATGGGAAAGACCTTTTTAACCCTGTATTTGCTCAGATCTATTTCAAGACGTGCACCCACCTTGTAGTTTCTTGTCTTGTTCATGCCAGAGAGTATGGTTTTATGAGCTTGCCATGGATCCCTACTCGAAAAATCGTCTGAATATCCACCCAATATGCTCACGGGGACGGTGATCCTGTCCATGCCGCTCTTGCCTTTTCCCAGGTAGGTGCCTGCGGCTATATGTACTACGTCTCCAGGCTTGAGCTTGCTGACTATGTTTCCCAGATCCTTTGCCGGCTTTTCCTTTGTACCCTTTTTTCCCTTGCCCCTCGAAGAAGACACATACCAGTCACGAGCCAAGACCTCGTGAGTGGAAAGCAGCATCATGGTGCACAAGGAGAGAAGAAAAAAAACACGATTGAGACTACCTGTCCGCGGTTCCACATACATAACCAACCTCCAGTGTTCAAGACAAAACAAGCCCCTCGTCGTGAAATCATGGGCTGAACATCATGATCTGTAAAAACAAACCGCCGTTTTCAAGCAAAGACCTTGAAGATCCTTTCACGGATTTCTTCCGGAGTTCCTGTACCATCGATGTTTCTAAGGAGACCGGCCTTTTCATAGTAAGGGATCAGCGGTGCGGTCTTGGCGTGATACTCGTCCAGTCGTTTTTTCAATACCTCCTCGGTGTCGTCAGAACGCTGAATACACCTGTCAGCAACATCTGCGGGAGGGGGATTGAACTTGATGTGATAGACGCGGCCAGTCTCCGGGTCCGAACGGCGACCGGTTATTCGATCCACCAGGACCTCGTCGGCAACGTCTAAGAGCAAAACGTGATCGAGCCCACGCCCCATGCCTTTTAGCAGCTCGTCCAGCGCTTCAGCTTGTGCAAGGGTACGAGGAAAGCCGTCCAAGAGAAAACCAGGTTTGCAGTCATCTTTTGCCAGTCGGTCCTGAACCATCCTGACCACCAGCTCATCTGGAACGAGTGCCCCCTTGTCGGTATATGACTTGAACTCCTTGCCCAGCTCCGAGCCATCCCTGATGGCTGCTCTTATAATGTCACCGGTGGAGATCTGGGGAATGCCGAACTTGTCGATTATAGCCTTTGCTTGGGTGCCCTTGCCGGCACCTGGGGGACCTAGGAAGATCAAATCCATGACTCACTCCTTTTTGGTTGTGGTCTTTTTCCGAGCTTTGCTTTTAGCACTCTTCTTTTTTGCGATCTTCTTTCCCGCTTTTTTTTTCGTACCCTTTTTGACCCCGGAGCGACTTTTCGCAGTGGCTTTTTTGGGCGCCCTGGGATCTTTTCCCTGAGCCTGAAGCTTTTCCTCTCTGGCTGCTATGAGATCCAGAGCATAATCAAGGCTAACATTAGTAGGCTCTTGACCCGATGGCAAGCTTGCATTTACTTGCCCGTCTGTGACGTACGGACCAAACCTGCCAGTGCGTACCTGGACCTGCTTTGACGTGACCGGGCTCTCGCCCAACTCGGCCAGAACCGTCCTGGAGGCCCCCCTGGCCCTGCGTTTTTTGGGCTGTGCAAAAAGTTCCACAGCTTTTTCCAGGGTAATGCCTCGCAATTGTTCGTGATCGTCCAAGGATCTGGTCTCGCGCCTGCCATCTTTCTCCATTGAAAGGTATGGGCCGTACTGACCCGAGTCCGCAACAATTTCCGAGCCAAACTCCGGATGCACTCCCAGAACCCTTGGATAGGAAAGTAGCATCAGGGCATCGTCCAGGGTCACCTGTGCCGGCTCCATTCCCGGCCACAAAGACACCATTCGGGGCTTTATGCGCTTCTTGCCTTTTGTCTTACCCTCTCCCAACTGCACGTATGGGCCAAAGCGACCGTTTTTGAGATAAATCGTCTCTTTTGTCTCCGGATGTTGCCCGAGCACCCTGTTGCTGTCGCGGGCCTGAGACAGGAGCTGACCGGCCCGTTCCAAATCCAGCTCATCGAGAGGAAGTTGATCAGGGATTGATGCACGCTGGTCTCCATCGCCAACCTGTATATATGGCCCATAGCGCCCAACCCTGGCAGCCACCACGTCATCACCCAAACGCCCGAGTTCAAATGAACAGATTCCGCGGGCGTCTATGTGTTCGATACCCTGGTCTATTTTTGCCTTTATCCCCACCTGGTCAAGGGGCAGGGCCGCAGCATCGCCATCACTACCTTTGAAGGAACCGGAACCTCGCTCGCCGAAATAAAAACGTTTGAGCCATGGTGCAGCGTTCATCTGCCCAGAGGAGATGGCATCCAGGTCGCTTTCCATCTTCGCGGTAAAATCGTAGTCCACCAGCTCCTCAAAATGCTTTTCCAGCAATCGTATTACGGCCAAGGCCGTAAGAGTGGGAACCAGGGCGCCATGACGTTTCCACACATAACCGCGGTCCTGTATGGTCTGAATGGTGCTCGCATATGTGGAAGGTCGACCTATTCCCAACTGCTCGAGTTCCTTGACGAGGCTGGCCTCCGTATATCTCGCCGGCGGCTTTGTGCTGTGGCCGGATGCGGTGAGCTTCTCGGCCGAAAGCGCCTGGCCCTCTGTCAACTTCGGAAGGATGACCTCCTTGTCCCCCAACTCCATCTCGGGATCGTCCGAACCCTCCACGTATGCCCTGAGAAAACCGGGGAAGCTTATGGTCTTTCCCGATGACTGGAAGCCAGCCTGGCCAGCGACATCCATACCAGCTTCGAGGCTGGTGCTCTGAGAAAGAGTCGCCTCGAACCTGATCTTGGTCCGCTGTCCCCTGGCATCGGTCATCTGGCTGGCGACGGTTCGTTTCCACACGAGTTCGTACAGGCGGTGAGCCTCCTTGTCCAACTCCCTGACTTCATCAGGTGTTCTGAAAACGTCACCAGCGGGCCGGATGGCTTCGTGAGCTTCCTGCGCACCCTTGACCTTCTTCTGATACCTTCGTGGCGAATCAGGAAGGTATTGTTGACCATACAACTTGCTGATCTGCGACCTGGCCGCGTTGATAGCTTCATCGCTGAGTGTCGTTGCATCGGTACGCATATAGGTGATGTATCCGTTTTCGTACAGCCTTTGTGCCACACGCATGGTCCTCTGAGCAGAAAACCCCAGCTTTCTCCCCGCTTCCTGTTGCAAGGTGGAGGTAATGAAGGGAGCAGCAGGTCTTTGGCTAAAGGGTTTCGTGGTAACCTGCACGACCTTGAAAGTCTCATCACGCAGCGCCTTTTCAATTGCCTTGGCCGCTACTTCGTTCAGCTTGACAACACCCTTTTGTACGGCATCGGGCGAAAGTTCACCTGTGGATCCATCAAAATCCTTGCCAATGGCCACGCGCTTTCCAGCCAGGTCCACAAGGGTAGCAGCCACCCTAACTGCAGTCCCATCCGCAACAAGGCTTGCTTCGACGCCCCAGTATTCAGAGACCTTGAAGGCCATACGTTCGAGCTCACGCTGGACCACGAGCCTGGTTGCCACAGACTGGACCCTGCCTGCAGAAAGTCTTGGGCGAACCTTTTTCCATAGTACAGGTGACAGCTCGTATCCAAAAAGGCGATCGAGAATTCGCCTGGCCTCCTGAGCCTCCACCAGGCGTTCATCCAGATCCCTTGGGTTCTCAAGGGCTTTTTTTATGGCCTTTTTGGTAATCTCATGAAAGACCATTCTTTTGACCGAAACCTTGGGTTTCAATACCTTGAGCAGATGCCAAGCTATGGCCTCACCCTCCCTGTCCTCATCAGTAGCCAGGTAGAGATCGTCTACCTTCTCCAGAGCATCCTTCAGTTTCTTCACCTGCTTTTTCTTTTCGCTTGGAACGATGTAAAGAGGCTTGAAACCGTTTTCAATGTCAACACCCAGTCTTGACCAAGCTTTCTTTCGCTGCGCTGCAGGAATTTCTGCTGCCTTGGAAGGCAGATCCCTGATGTGTCCTATGGACGATTCAACGATATACTCAGGACCCAGGAACTTTGCCAAGGTCTTGGCCTTTGCTGGTGACTCCACTATTACAAGGTGCTTTCCCATCAATCCTCCTACCCGAATTCCTTCACTCGAGGCACTCGGAAGCACTCCATATGGTTCAAGCAGGTGGCACTTGTCAAGCCCTCTGGTAAAAATCATCTTCGGCGACCATGCCCAAAAGGGTTCGAGATGATGACCTGGAAAAGGATTTGACTTAGCAATTTCAACATGTTGCACTGCCGGAATGGAGCTGCTGAAAAAAATTCAACTTGCGCCATTCACGAGCTTCGGCCTTCCAGCCTCTGCGAGCTGGTTTTGTCGCATAAGGAAAAAGCCGGAAATTTCAGAGGCCCTGATTTTTGCCAATCGACGGGCTATGGAATTGATGCCCCTTGGAGCAGGGAGCAACGTGGTCTTTACCCGGGATTTTTCTGGCCTGGTGATGAAGATGGAAATGGCAGGGATCGAAAAGATCGATCAGGGGCCTGAATCCGTCATGGTCCGCATTCAGGCAGGGCAGGATTGGAGTTCAGCGGTAGAATACTGCCTGGAGCAGGGATGGTATGGGCTTGAAAACCTTGCCATGATCCCGGGAACCGCAGGGGCTGCACCTGTTCAAAACATTGGCGCATACGGCGTCGAGATATCCGACAGCCTGCTTGACGTACAAGCCACAGAGACAAGCACAGGTCTGGAAAAAAACTTCTCCGCCGAGCAATGCGCCTTTGGATATCGCACATCCAGGTTCAAGAGGGAACCGGGAAGATGGATCATAAGCTCCATCACCCTGCGACTACACAGCAGCCCTATTGTCGATACATCATACAAGGCCCTGGCGCAAAAGCTCGAGGACATGCAGATCAAGCACCCCACACCCCAGGATGTATACAGGGCCGTCTGCACCATACGAAGCACAAAGCTTCCGGATCCATCCCTGGTGGGAAATGTCGGAAGCTTTTTCACCAACCCGGTGGTGAGCGACGAGAAGTTCGAAGAACTCCGGAAACAGCACGGCGAAATTCCCGCCTTTGAGGCTGACCATGGCGGCGTCAAGATCGCAGCGGCCTGGCTCATAGATACATGTGGATTCAAGGCTTATGAAAAAGGACCGGTGGGTGTCCATGGGGCGCAGCCATTGGTGCTGGTCAACAATGGCGGAGCCACCGGCAAGCAGGTACTCGCCCTGGCAGATGAGATCAGACAGGCCGTCAAGAACAGGTTTGGAATAGTTCTGGAGTACGAACCCAGAATCATATGATCCCGGGAGATGTCATGTCACAGTCTTCTAGCAATACTGAAGCAAGAACCATTCAATCCCTCTCTCTTTTGATACTGGCAACGGTGGCCATGGCAAGCGCGCTGATATTTACGCGAAGTGTAATGGTCCCGTTCGTGTTGTCATTGTTGTTGTCATATCTGCTGGGTCCGTTCGTAGATTGGCTTCAAACCAAACTGAAACTGCCTCGCTGGCTTGTAATCGTGGCCGTCATTCTTGGAGTGCTTCTATTGTTCGTGGCTCTGATAGCCATTATCACATCGTCAGTAGCCGGGCTGGGACACAACGCAGCCGTGTACGAGGACAGGCTGGTGGCCATGACCGAGAGGGTTACTCACTGGCTGGATCAGCAGGGCGTGGACATGGGTCAGCAGGACATGGTGGCAACAGTAAAATCCCTGCCACTGTTCTCATGGCTCAGGCGCACGGTGGGCGGAGTGATGACCTTCCTGTCCAATTTCTTCCTGGTGCTCATATTCGTCATATACCTGGTTGCGCGAAAGGCCCCCGAGTCATTTGGACAGGGTGCAGCGCTTAGAGCAAAAATACGATCCTACCTGATTACCAAGATCATGCTGTCGCTTGTGACAGGAGTGACCGTTGGCCTCATTCTGTTCGTGCTTGGGGTGGACCTGGCCCTGGTTTTTGGTCTGTTGGCCTTCTTGCTGAACTTCATTCCCAACGTGGGCTCTGTCATCGCGACCTTGCTCCCCTTGCCGGTGGTGCTGATGCAATTGGACAACCCCCTGGTCATCGCACTGGCCATACTGCTTCCTGGTACGGTCCAAATGGTCATAGGCAATGTCATCGAGCCAAGGATGTTGGGCAAAAGTGTGGATCTCAATCCCATCACCATACTTCTGGGCTTGATGTTCTGGGGCCTCATCTGGGGTGTGGTTGGCATGCTCCTGGCAACGCCACTGACGGCGGTGCTAAAAGTTCAGCTGGAACGTTTTGAAGTGACTCGTCCCGTTGCAGCCCTGATGGGAAACGATGACACCCCTGCTACTACTCAAGATCCTGAGCCCGAGTCTCAATCGGCCTGAAAATCGTCACAAGTATGGCCAGTCCCATGGCCACGAAAAAGGTCACAGCCCTTGCTGTAATGGTCCCTTCCAGATCCATGGCCCAGGAAGACAGGCCCAGGAATCCGACCAGTTTTGGCCACGCGATCCACAGCACGGTAGTTGCTATCCCTGCCACCAGGGCTGTCACAAGCCCCGCTGAGCCAAACCTCTTCCAATAGAAGGTCAGCAGTATGGCTGGCGCGAAGGAACAGCCGATGCCTGCCCAGGCGTAGGAGACTATGGTATAAATCAGGTCCGAGGTGGTCATGGCCAACACGAGCCCAAAAACTCCTACACCAAAAGTTGCCAATCTGGACACCAACAAGACTTTTTTGTCCTCCGCCTTTCCCCTGTGGACGATGCCCTGGTATACATCCTGGGAGATGGAAGTTGCAGCCACCAGCAACATGCTCTGTGCCGTGGAGATCATGGCCGCCACTGCACCTGCCAGCAACAGCGCGGCCAGCCACCAGGGGAAAAGCTCTGTCAGCACATGGGGCAGGATCATCTCCGAATCCTTTACCGCCTTGGGTCCAAACAGGGCCAATGCTCCGAGACCGATGAAGACTACGCCAGCGTAAGCAAAGACGGTCCATATCACGGCGATATTTCTTCCTATGCGTACGTTGCGCTCATCCCTCATGCCCATGAACCTGGCGTTCAGTTGGGGTTGCCCTCCCAGGTAACCGAAAAACCACGCCAGGTTGTTGAATATGAGGATACCAGCCGCAAAACCCGTAGCGCCCCCTGTCAGAGAATCCATTCCTTCGCCGGCCCTGGACAGGGCTTGCATCAAGCCAGGCCCGTCAGAGCCCGCCACCATCACGAGCATTATGAGCGGCGTGACCACCAGGGTGGTTATCATGAGGATGGACTGAAGAGCATCCACTGCTACAACGCTCACAAACCCGCCCACAGAAGCGTAAAGCAAAATCACCATAGCGGCGATGATCTGCCCCCATGTGGGATCCAGGCCAAAGGTCTGAAAAAGCACCTTGCCGGCACCTGCAAATTGGGCACCCACATAAAACACGAAAAAGAACGTAATGATCAATGTGGACAGGACCCGTATGGTGGCGGCTCTGCGAGGGAACTTGTATGAAAAATATTCAGGCATGGTCAAGGCACCTGATTTTTCGGCTTCTGACCTGAACTTTTTGGCCATGACGATCCAGGCGGTGGAGATGCCCAGCAGACAGCCTATGCCTGCCCATATGGCGCTCAGTCCCGAGGCGTACACAAAACCGGTAAAACCCAGCAATAGCCAGGCTGACTCCCCGGTCGCCCTCTCTGAAAGGGCAAGCATCCAACCCGGAAGCCTGGAGCCACCGAGAACGAAATCCGCCTGGGATTTGGTTTTCCTCGCCTGCCATAAGCCCAGACCTACGGTAAGCACCAGATAGCCCACGAATATGGCGATCATGTCCTTCGCTCCTTAGAGATCAGTTGTATCTCAGCGATTGGCATGAACTGTAAACCAACATGTGCATTTGCTCAAGACTCTGCTTGCCAGAAAAAAAATATTATGCTAGTTTTTAAATGGTTGGGCATGTTTATACATGTTTATCACAGGCATTACCAGGGAGTTTACCATGAGCAGCCAGTCACAAATTTCAGCCACTGTCTCAATGGCAACCAAAAAAAAACTCGACCGCTTCACCACGAGCCACGGGCTGAAAAAAAACTTCGTTGTGGAGCAAGCGCTGCTTTTCTTTATGGAGGCCCGCAGCAAGCTGCCAGACGAAGCCCTAATCCCTACCAGGCTTCTCGTATCTGATAAAATGTTCAAACGGATCGTCGACCTCACGGAAAACCCTCCAAAGCCGAGCAAGAAACTCAGAGAGCTTATGCGTGCCCAAGACCATTGAAATCCGTCCCCTTGCCAGGGACGACAAGCGAAATGACTTTTCCTGCGGACAGGCCGACATAGACCGCTATTTTCAACACTACGCTGGCCAGAATCAGTTCAAGTTGCATCTGGCGGTAAACTATGTAGCAGTGGCAAACAGAAGCATCCTTGGTTTTGCCACCATATCAGCATCCTCCATTGAACGGCTGAATGTCCCAAGCAAACGCATGCAAATCCGACTACCTGACTACCCGCTTCCAGTCCTGCGACTGGCAAGACTGGGTGTAGACATAAAGACCCAGGGACAGGGTATAGGCAAAGCCTTGCTGCGCCATGTGCTAGGCCTGGCGTTCAAACAACGTGACCAAGTGGGTTGCATAGGCGTACTTGTGGATGCAAAGCCCGAAGCCGTCAACTTTTATGAATCCATGGGTTTCATTCCAGTGGAAGGGGTCGTAGAAGGTCTGCTTCACGGACAACCGCTGCCCATGTTCCTGCCCATGGGAACCTTGGCGCAATCAGTCCCCTAGAGCACCCAAAAAAAACCTAGGCGATCATGCGCACCAATTCTGTCTCGGGCTGGGGGCCGATAAAAACCTGTTGGACCTTTCCTTCTGATACCAAGATGGTGGTGGGAGTTGCCATGACGCTGAACTTGCGTGCCGTGTCCATATCCCGGGAGATGTCCACCGGAAAGACCGATTTTCCCTTCTTGGCCATCTTCTGCACAACGGGAGTCATGGCTTTGCAGGCGCCACATGACGGACTATAAAAATAGAACAGTGTGGGCGTTCCCTTTCTCACGGCCTTGCCCAATCTCCCCGGTAGCTCAGGAGCAGGCTTTCCCTGCATTTTTTGCATTTTTATGGCCATCCATATGCGTAAGGCAAAAAGTAACACTATGAACCCACCAAGCACTGCACCGAGAATAATCAAAATGTTCAACTCTGACCTCCAACATGAATTTCTTTGGATGAAGAATCCGAAGACGAGGCAGGTTCGTTGTCAGACAAACCGTGTTTGACCATCTCCCATATCATGCAGGAGGTCCTGAACTTGCAATAACCTCCTGGATCCTGGCATTTCATGCACTCTTCGCAGAGGTACTTTTCATGCTTTGCACACCAGTACTTGGCTTCCACACCCGGATGATATGCACATTCCCTTTCCACGACCCTCCTGCCTCTCTCCCCCTCTTTGCAACATCATGTAAAACAAGTATTATGCCACACTGCATCATTTCGCACAACACCTTGTAATGAAAGATAATTAGTGCAAAACAACACATAAATAAAAATGTTGCAAAGAACAAATTTGGGTCCATATTGCAGCGGTTGCAACATAGGCCACAACAATTAACATACTCCTTGGAACACACATGTAAAGCCTAAACAAAGAAATAGCTTCTTGCATTTATTACTGTCTCTGTTAGGAGTGTAGATATGCCAGATGCTCTGGAATCAAACCCCCCGGGGGAAAGGATCGCTCCTGGCGGGCTTGGACAAAAAATCGAGATGGTCACCAGAAGTGCTCTTGCTTCCGGCGCCTTGCAGCCCATCAACACAAAGATCATACACGTACAAGACCACGGCATTCGCTTTACCATTCACCAACTGGATTCCATGGACAGGAAACACAAGGCATCCTTGGCGCAAAAGAGGCTTGATGCAGCAGCCAGCAAAAAGACCAACCCTTTTCTGCCCTATGACAAGCAACTGTACGTTGGGGATCTCACCCAAACTCACGCCGCCGTACTGAATAAATACTTCGTGGTGCCAGGACACCTGCTCATTGTCACCAGGGCATTCGTTGCCCAGGAAATGCTACTGGACGAGGAGGATCTGGAGGCGGCATGGACCTGTTTGCGGGAGATTGACTCTTTGGTGTTTTACAATGCGGGCACAGAGGCGGGTGCTTCACAGGACCACAGGCACCTTCAGCTGATTTCCTTGCCAATGGGTGCAGGCAAGTACCGCTTTCCGACAGAGCCCGTGCTGCTGGAGACATTGAGCAAGAAATCCACAGAGGCGTTTCCGTTTTTATTTGCTGTTGAGGACATGAGCAGCCTGAGCGAGGTGGCACGAAAGGACCCTACCGAAGCGGCCAAGAAATCCATGGAAATCTATTGGAATCTCGTGCACGGACTTGGCCTGGGACAGGTTGAACAATCACGTCAACAGGCTGGCCCTTACAACATGCTCATGACCAGAGACCTGATGATGATTGTACCCAGGTCGCAAGAACACGCAGAAGGCATTTCCATAAATTCCCTTGGCTTTGCCGGATCCCTGCTGGTGCGCAACAGTACACAGCTAAAAAAGCTTCAGGGCATTGGCCCCATGAGTGCACTGGAGCAGGTAAGCTTCCCGAACTCAACGGACAAGGGATGAAATCCGCCATGGCCAGCAGCCTTTCGAGACTTTTCACCCTAAACGATACACCAAATGACATCGAGCCTGTCACCCCGGCTGCATGGCTTCAGGTGGGGGCTGTGTTCGTCATGACTATTCTTGCCATGGGGTCTGTGCAATTTTCCAAGTACCAAATGGTGGGAACCGACTCTTTCTATCATACATCAGCGGCCGAATTGATAAGGGAAGAGGGGCTGGTGAAGTCCTTACCCTGGGTAAGTGCCAGTGTGTACAGGGACAGGTATGCAGACACCGAAGTGCTCTTCCATGCCATGCTGATTCCTTTTGTGGGAAAAGAAAAAAGAATCGGACCAAAAATTTTCACGGTGCTTCTGTCTTCACTCATTCTAAGCCTGCTGGCGTGGGTCATGGTTCGCCATGGCATGCCATACAGCTGGCTGTGGATCACATTGATCCTGTCTGCAGGAGTGGCATTGACCTTCAGGTTGAACCTTACGCGACCGCACCTGCTTTCCCTTATGCTCTCAATCCTCTTTGCACATTTCATGCTGTCTCGAAACACCCTTGGTTTACTGATTGTCTCGCTCATATTTCCCATGGTTTACGTGGCTGCGCATCTCTTGCTGGTTTTGCTGGTGATATATTTCGCCGCATGCTTTTTGACAGGACGGCGATTGCCATGGACTTATCTATTGATAAGCATTACAGGCATCGGCACGGCAATAGCCATCAACCCCTACAGGGCCAACTGGCCATATATATGGTGGATACTGAACGTGGGGGATCTTTCCGACGTGGTGCTCAAGGCAGCCATGCCGGTACGGGAGTTTATTCCACCGAGTGCAAGCGATGTGATGAATACGGGTCTGATCCTGCCAACTGTCCTGGCAATGATTACATTCGTTCTCGTAACCCGCACCAAGCTTGGGCTTAGAAGTGTATTTCTCTCACTGGTGGCCACGGCATTTTTTGTCCTCTATCTTCTTTACCAGCGCTTCGTAATTTACTTCATTCCCTTTACCGCATTGGCCATGGCAAGCATCAGCGCTGATACAAAGCTCCATCTTGCAATAAAAAACCAGGCAGGCCGTCACCGCCACTGGTCTGCAGTTCTGATGAGTCTTGGCCTGCTGCTGCTATGCGGACAACTACTCAGGTCGGTGGTCATGAGCCAAAAGTCCATTGGACAGGAAAATACCCCCAGGTACACGAACGCAGCCAGATGGATGAACAAGCATGTGCCACCCGGCACCAACATTTTCACATGCCAGTGGGATTCCACTCCCTTTTTGATCTACTACGCGCCCGCCTTGAGATATATCAATGTGTTGTCACCCAACTTCATGATCGCATATGACCTGGAACTTTACAAAAGCTGGATCTCCATAAGGGACGGGCGCGCCCCTGATGCCATGCAGCTCATCCCCTCAAAATTCCATTCCAATTGGCTCTTTATCGAAAAGGACAAGACCCCGGCCAAACTGCTGGAGCAGGCATTGTCCAGTCCTGGGGCCAAGCTCATGTACGACGATTACCAAAGCGCCATTTTCAGACTTGCGCCATGACACTGGTTTACTCGCGAGCCTAAGAGGCCAAATGATAGATTTTATTACAAAGCCCTGGGTTCCATGAGGAGAGCGAGCCCGGAGAGAATCTCTTCCAATTTTTTCTTGCTCACCTTACCTATTCTCTCCGACAGGTCATCCTTGTTGACAGAATAGACCTGAGTGATGTTGACAACGCTCTTCTTGGGAAGATTTGCCTCTCCCTTTTTCAAGACCACATTTCCAGGGGACATCCCCCTTTTCAGATTGGATGTCAAAGCACAGACCACTACTGTCCTGATCTTGCTAAAATTAAAAAGATTGTTCTGAACCACGATGTGAGGATGACGAAATCCTGGTTCTGAAGCCCGTGGTCTTCCAAAATCAATCCAGTATATTTCTCCTTGTTCGATCACCACGGATCTCCCTCGAGGTTTTCTCTCTGCTTTTTCTTCATGTTACGCTGCAGTTTTGCCTCTTCGGGTTCTTCCTGATCGCTTGTCGCACCCGTTGAACGAGCCGCCTGAGCAATCTTTCTGAGCCGGTTCAAATGCCAAAGAATCTACC
>JALVPF010000197.1:0-28419 GCA_027031935.1 Myxococcales bacterium
GTGTACGGTTGAGGACAATGGAGACGGTACTAAGACCATCTCCTGCGAGGATGGCACGAGTGTAGTGGTGAGCGACGGTGCGGATGGGACCGCGTGTACGGTCGCGGACAATGGTAATGGAACCAAGACCATCTCCTGCGAGGATGGCACGAGTGTAGTGGTGAGTGATGGTGCGGATGGGACCGCGTGTACGGTCGCGGACAATGGTGATGGAACCAAGACCATCTCCTGCGAGGATGGTACGAGTGTGGTGGTGAGCGATGGTGCGGATGGGACCGCGTGTACGGTTGCGGACAATGGAGATGGAACCAAGACCATCTCCTGCGAGGATGGTACGAGTGTAGTGGTGAGCGATGGTGCGGATGGGACCGCGTGTACGGTTGCAGACAATGGAGATGGAACCAAGACCATCTCCTGCGAGGATGGTACTTCAGTGACGATTAGAGACGGGCAGGATTCGTACGATCGCACCAGAGTTCTACACTATGACTCTGATATAGCACCGATCATCTCCTCTAGGTGTTCATCATGTCACGTCGCAGATTATCATGGGCTTGCGAATCGTCATGGTGTGTGTTTCCGCTGCCACGATGGTGATGGGCCAGGATCCATGGACACCCTGCGTGCCTCTCCTGCGCTGAGCACCGAGGAGGAGGTTTTGACTGCTGTACACCTTGGAACCTTTTCGAGCTGGATACAGCCCGGAGGGTTTATGGCCTGGGATGGAAGCGATGATTTCGATGGAAATCCATATCCCGGGGATTTCGCAATATTTCAGACAGGACTCACCACACAGGAGAGATTGGTATTGACCCGATGGGCGGACAGCATTCAAAGCAACAGGCAATTGGACTATAATCCCAATCTTCTTGCCACATACGTGGCTATGGATTTCGAGCCAGATGGTACAGGAACCAACTCTGCTTGGAGTACCACGCCTGAGCTGGATGTCAGCCTTACTCCGACAGTCTATACGTCGACAAACCTGCTTAGACTCAAGGCGCTGTATTCAGACGAATACCTCTACATTCGTGCCGAATATAGTGACTCCACTTTAAGTATGACCCGAGGAGCCTGGCTAAGAGACGATGTGGCAGACACCTGGAGCAAGGTTACGGATTCCTTTCCCGATGATATGCCATCAGAGGACCGCATTGCTTTTATCTGGAATATCAACGTACCTCATTTCAAAGCCACCAATGGATGTGCTTCAAAATGCCATTCCAACAGGCCTGGATATGCTTCTTTTACAGACATTCCCGGTACTCGAATGGATATCTGGCATGCCAAGGTAAACCGATCTTTACCTGTGAACTCGGCTGTAATCAATGCTCCCTTGTCCATTGAGCCTGATCTGGAAGCAAGTGCGGGTTCTGCAACTTTCCTCGGCTACGTGGACGACAAGGAGTTGGAGTGGTTCCAGGGCCCGCGTTTTGACACAGAGGACGCTGGCAGGCATGGTGATCCGGGCATGAGCACGTACTCGCACAATCGTAATCTCGCAGGGAGTGCTCCTGTCTATATGGAGACAAACCCCCTGGATTTTTTGGATGCCATGGTGCTGACACAGTCTGAGATAGATGCGGGTGAGACCATCGTTGCAGATCCCGATGACCCTCGGTTTGCCGGTAATGATGCTGTGGACTCTGCATGGGCAGTATATGCATCATTTCCCGCTGCTGTACCAGAGCGTATACTTCGTGTGCCCACGGCAAGTCGTGCTGATGTCAGCCATGGGGCAACATGGACCGATGGAGTCTGGGTACACGAGTTCAAACGAAGGCTGGACACAGGTGATTATGTAAACGATGTGATCTTCAATGATCTCTACAAGGCCTATGAATTCAGCGTAGCGGTGTTCGACAACTGCGGTAGGGGAGAGTTGCCGCCAGGGCATACAACATACGGTGATGGACAGTATTTGGTGCTTCGTTTTCGCTAGTTGTCTTGTTCAAGTTGCTGCATGCAACAAGAGCGTTTGCCGTAGAGCTGGGAAATCTGCCTTGCATGTCAGGAGATCTTTCAGCGATGGAACACGCCATGACTCTTGAAGTCGAGATGGAAATTCAGGAGATCATCGTCAACGCCGACCTGGCCAGAGCCAGATAGTCCCTTTCTTGATGCCAATTGTTGAATATCGTTATTGAGAATAAAAAAGGGGGCGGTGAGAGCCGCCCCCAAGGGTGAGTCAAAGTAAAAAAACAGGATCAGGTCACCTGGTCGAGCATCTCCGCTATGTCCAGCACTTCCATCTCTTCCTTGCCCATGGCCATGTTGGAAGCGTCGATCATAATGGTGCAGTATGGGCAGGCCGTAGCCAACACATCTGCTTTTTTTGCCACGGCATCGCTGACCCTGAGGTCTCCAAACCTTGCACCTGGCGGGGTCTCCATCCAGATTCGTCCGCCGCCGCCACCACAACAGATGCTGTCGGGTCCAAACCTGTCCATCTCCACCCGTTCTGCCTTGGGCAGAGAGTCGATGACATTACGCGGTGCTTCGTAGACCTCGTTGTGACGGCCCAGATAGCAGGGATCATGGAATATGACCTTCTTGGCAAAGTCCTTGGTGGGTTTGAGCTTGCCTTCTTCTATGAGCTTGTCCATCAATTGTGTGTAGTGGAGCACTTCAAACTCGCCTCCGAGTTCAGGGTACTCGTTACGGAAAGAATACAGGCAATGGGGCGATGTGGTGATTATCTTCTTTACGCCCTTTTCACCAAAGATCTTGATGTTGTGTTCCGCAAGAGTCATGAAGGTCTCTTCCGAGCCGACCTTGCGGACAGCCTCACCGCAACACTGCTCCTCTTCGCCGATAATGCCCCAGCTTACTCCTGCCTTGTTGAGCAGGGACGCCACTGCGCGGGCAATTTTTTTAGACCGAGAGTCATAGCAGGACGTGCAACAGACGAAAAGAAGATACTCTGTGTCTTCACCAAAACTCGGCACGTCCATATCCTTGGTCCAGGCTGTGCGATCCTTTGCTTCACCCTGCCATGGGTTTCCATTGGAGTTCAGCGAACCGATGACAGGGCGATATGCCTGAGGCACGGAACCGCTTTCGCCTATCATGGCTCGTAAGACGCGCATGTTGTCTATGGGATTGCATTCCCTTGGACAGCGTTCCACACATACCCCACAGGTAGTACAGGCAAACAAAATATCTTCGGTCTCGTAGCCTTCTACTCCCAACATGGCCATGTGTTGAACTTTTCTCGTATTGAAATCGCGGGAGATGTCTCCCTCCACCAGTCTCCACGGACATGATGCCGTGCACAAACCACACTGCATGCACTGGTAAAGAGTCTCACCACCTGTCTCGACGACCGCGCCGCCGAGCTCGGGAATCGGGACTTTAGGTTCTTCACTCATGTCTCGCTCCTCCTGAGAGCCTGCGGCCTCATTAGTCCTTGTAAGGGTTGGGTCCCAGTTCTTCGAGCCTCTCTAAAAAGCTGTCGAAGATCTCCGGGATTTTTTTGTAATCGGTTATGGCAACATGTTCCAGGCGAAGCCGCTCTGATTCCAGCATCAACCTGTCCAGGGTGTCTTGCACGTTGCCCATGCGTGTTTCACACAACTCAGAACCCTTTATAAAGTGGCACTGGTAGTCATCACCGCTTTTGCAACCTAACAGCAATACGCCATCTATACCGTTTGAAAGCGCATCTGCGACCCAGATGATGTTGAACGAACCAAGGCAACGCAAAGGAATGATCCGAACAAATGGGTTCAGCTTCAGGCCGTTTTTCGCAGCCATGTCAATGGCAGCCATGGCGTCGTTTTCACACACCATGCACACCACCCGAGGCTTTTCCTCGAACTCGTCCGGTACGAACATGTTCTTGATCTGTTGAGAGATCATCTGAATGTTGTAGTCAGGGAACTCCACTATTCTTTCGGGGCATGCTCCCATGCAAACACCACAACGCCTGCACCTGGTAGGGTTGGGCTGAGGGGTACCCTTTTCATCTTCGTTCAATGCGCCAAAGGGGCACTCCTCTGTACAGCGTTTGCATTGAGTGCATCGGCTGAGATTGAAATCGGGCAAGGATGCGTCGCCCACCCTTGGATGTATCGCCAGGCCCTGCTCGATGAGGTTGATGCTCTGTACCGCCTTGGCGGCAGCACCCGCTGCATCATCTATACAGGTGGCAAGGTCCATGGGCATGCGCACCGCGCCTGCCGCATAAATGGCCGTACGCTGAGTCTCATAAGGGAAACAGACAAAATGAGAGTTGGGAAAACCATACTCTCGCTCAGGAAGCTCAGGTCCCTGACGGTATGCCAGGTTCAGGACGTCTTCTTCCAGAGTGGTGGGGACCATGCCCGTTGCCAAAACCACCATGTCCGTCTCTACAAACACAGGCTCATTCATGAGAACGTCTGTGGCTTGGACGTTGAGCTTGCCATCATCGCCTTCTTCCACCGCTTCGATCTCGCCTTTGATCATGACCGCGTTTTGCTTCTGCACCTGCCTGTAAACCTCCTCGTAGTGACCAGGTGCGCGTATGTCCTTGTATACCACATAGGCGGCGATTTCCGGATTGAGGTCCTTGAGGTAGGTTATCTGCTTGAGCGTAGCACCACAGCAGATGTTCGAGCAGTACGGGAGATGATCGTCATCCCTTGAACCAGCACATTGTACAAACAAAACGGATTCCGGTTCTTTGCCGTCAGAGGGCCTGGCAATTTTACCATCTTTGGCCATCTGTTCGAACTCAACATTGGTGACCACGTTGGGTTTGCCGTAGCCCAAGTGGGAAAGCTTTGTGGCGTCGTAGGGCTTCCATCCCGCAGCTACCACCACCGAGTCTGCGTTGATCGTCTTCTGCCCACTGCCGTTCTTGAGTTCTACCTGAAACTTTGCTGGCGCACCTGCGATGGATGCAACCGTGGTGTTGAATTCCACGGTGATCTTGTCGTTGCCGGAGACCTTTTCTTTCAAAGCGTCCACATCAGGCTCCGGGTAAGCTGCCAGATCCAGGTCCTTGGGGAAGATTTTGTGAAGCTTGTTGGCAAAACCGCCCAACTCGCCTTCCTTCTCCACGATCACAACTTCTTTTCCGGCATCAGCGGCATTGAGCGCAGCGCTCATTCCGGTGACCCCACCTCCCACAACGAGTATTCGGTTATGAACTTCCACGTCTTCCGGTTGAGGGATGTCCGTAAATTGCAACTTGCCGAATCCCATCCTTATGATGTCTTCGGCCAGCATCTGAGTGTCTTCCTCTTGGGGTGGCTGTGTCCATGCCATCTGCTCTCGCATGTTGGCTCTATGCACAAAGACATTGGGAAGACGGAAAGTGTCGACGTGATCTCGTTGTGAGCAAGCAGCGATTATTACGCCACCAAGTTCATTGGACTCGATCTCAGACTTGATCAAATCCAGACCTTCTTTACTGCACAGCGCTTCATGACTTTTGGCTACCACCGCGCCACTCTCGTTTGCCACTGAGAGGACTTGCTCTATGTCGACGGCATCACCGATTTTGCACCCAGTGCAAACAAAGCATCCGACTTTTTCGGCCATCTCGCACCTCCTCCCTAGTTGCTCTGCACTTTGATGCAGGCCCCGGTTGCATCTTGTACCGAGGCAGAAACGTCCACCGGGCGTTTTGTACAGCCAACCGGGTAGACCGCCTTGTCAGGATTTGCCACGAGAAAGCCATAGTCATCGTAGGTCAATCCATCCATTGGAACCTTGTCATCTGCCGTTGAAGGTACCATGCCGGTGGCCAATACCACCAAGTCCACCGGTATCCTGACCATGTCGCTGTTTTCCATGTCTTCTGATATTACGAACAAATCACCACTTTCAGGATCTCGCTCAATGCCTCCGGCCTTGCCCTTGATGAAATGAACCTTCTCGTCATCCTGTATCTTTCGATAGAATGACTCATAGCGGTTCGCCCTTATGTCGATGTAGAAGATCCAGGCTTCTCCATCCTCGAAGGCCTCACGGACGTAGGTGCTTTGTTTCAAGGAGGCCATGCAGCAAACTGCTGAACAATACGGCAGATGCGCTTCGTCTCTGGAGCCTGCACATTGAACGAAGGCTATGCGTTTTGCCTCACGGCCATCGGATGGTCTAAGCAGCTTGCCTTCTGTTGGACCATTGACGGCTGCCAATCTCTCGAACTCGACGTTGGTAATTACGTCTTGGTATTCATCGTATTTCAGATATCCAATCCTGGATGCATCATAGGGCTTCCATCCGGTAGCCCATATTATGGACCCCACCTTGATGGTCATCTCCTCGACTTGTTGAGAAAGATCCACTTCGTCGATTTTTTCCAGCTGGGCTTTTGTGGATTCGTCTTCCAAGGCCACTGGGTCCACGACGGGTTTGAACGGGAAGGCCATCTCGTGCGGGATCTGTGCAGGTTTTTTCTTCGACAGACCATAGTTGTACTCATCAGGAAGAGTCGCTTCCAACTGCTCGAATGGATGCACGGGGTCTGTGATGCTGTCCTTGATATACCGTGGTGTGATCTTCACCGTAACGCTGTAGTCACCCTTGTTGCCCTCGATTTTTTCTACGCTCGTGGATGTGAAGACACGCACCTTGGGATTGTCCTTTATTCGTCTGTAGTTTATTTCCAAGCCGCACAGAGGTGGACATAGCTTGGGAAAATACTGATTCATGGCAGAGACTCTTCCCCCCAGGGTAGGTGACTTTTCTACCAGGAAAACCTCCCTTCCCATCTCTGCGGATTCGATAGCTGCCGTAACGCCAGCTATCCCACCTCCCACGACCAGTACGCTGGTGTGTTGAGAGCTCATGTTACCGGTAACCTCCTTACCCTTTTATTCAGCCAGCTTTGGTAATTGTCGATATTGATTTCAAATAGTCCCAAGAACCCATGGATAAAATGGATCTCGGGACACCTGTGCTAATGCAGTTTATGAGACGCTACTTTGATGCCTGTGCCTGGTAATGCTTCATGAGGATAGCAGCCACCTCCGGTCGGCTGAACTCCGGAGGAAGGTTCTCTCCCCGTGAGAGCATCTCACGTACCTTGGTTCCTGAGAGAAAAACCCAGTCCTCTTTGGTGTGGTCCGGGGCATCCCTCATCATGATCACCTTGCCCAATTTCTTCGAGTACGCGGTATGATCTGCCTCGAAGATCTTTATCTTCAAGGCACCTTCAGGTACCTCGTCCTTGAAGATGGTCTGGGCATCGAATGCGCCGTAATAGGAACCCACGCCAGCATGGTCACGACCCACGATGAGGTGAGTGCAACCGCAGTTCTGCCGGAACACGGCGTGAAGAACCGCCTCGCGTGGGCCTGCGTACAGCATGTCGAATCCGTATCCAGTCACCAGTACGGTGTTGGGCGGGAAGTAGACTTCTACCATTTTACGGATGCAGGCATCTCGCACGTCAGCAGGGATGTCACCCTTCTTCAGTTTACCCAAAAGCATGTGAATGAGGATACCATCTGCGTTTACGGCTTCCTTCGCCATTCGGCAGAGTTCTTCGTGAGCTCGGTGCATGGGGTTTCTGGTCTGGAAAGCCACTACTTTTTCCCAGCCCAGCTTTTGCATCTCTTCCCTGATCTGTACTGCGGTCCGGAAGGTGTCGGGGAAGTCGGTCGCGAAGTAGGAAAAGTTCAGTACCTGTATGGGGCCGGAGACGAGAAAACGGCCTACGGAGTTGAACGCCTTTACTCCCGGGTGCTCCATGTCCGTGGTCCTGTAGATTTTCTCTGTCATGAGTTTCATCTGATCGTCGCTGATCTCCTCGATGGCTTCCACGTCCTGAATTGCCAGCACGGGATTTCCTTCCACGTTAGGATCCCGAAGAGCAATTCGCTTGGCGTCCTTGATAGCTGATACGTCTTGCAGAACATTGACGACAGGAACGGGCCAGAACAATCCGTCAGTGGTCTTCATGTGCTCAGCCACACTCAGGGAGTCTTTGAGGTTCATGTATCCCTTGAGCGGATTGAAGTAGCCGCCCGCCAGCATCACGGCATTTGCTGCTGCTGCCGAACAGACTACCACCGAAGGCAGATCCTTCGCTTCGTTTTCAAGTTGAGCCCTCTTGGCATCATCAGCAACGTACAGTGGGTTTAGGGTCTCTGATCCATGGGGTTTAATCATCTTCTGTCTCCTTTATTGGTTTTGGATTGTTTTTTGCTCGTCTATTTTCTTATCGTTTGCAGATTCGCGTACTTTCAAAGTGGGCTCGGCAAACAGGGCAAATCGAAGCCACTGCGCAGCGAAAGCCAGCAGCGCTTCATCGTCCTCGCGGATTTTTTCCACCAGTTCATCGTCTAAATCGAATCGATTGAGGAAAGATGATTCAAAAACGAATGCATGAAATCGATCCAGGTCATAAAAGGCCATATGAAACATCTCAATCCGTTTGGGATCCAATTGCCGGCCACCGATGAACCATGGATGGGAGACAACACTCCTGAACCCCTCGTCGAGCGCATCCCTTTGAACTATACCTTGATCCTCCAGCCATTGGTTTACGGTCCACCCGGTTGACTCCTGTCTGCCGTGACAGAAGTCATCCTCGAAGAGAAAATATACCGGTTCTGGTTGTTCTCCCGCTCGCGCCGGAGGGATGCCCATGCCAAGAGGATACATCCTGCATGACCATGGGCGATCCTCGTACACACCACAACCTTCAGATTTCAGAAACGGGCAACGCTTGTCGTCGTCGTTCATCTTAAGAATGGGCACCGGAAGGTGAAGGTCTTTTGTAATGGGAGTCAAGGTATGTTTCGCCAGAAACTCCGTGGTGGAGATGCCCAGCCTGCGGCTCAGCTTGAGTACGTCGGCAGGCGTGAGGATGATATTCACATCTCCGCAGCAATCCGTAAAACACTTTAGCCCGGAATGACAAGCAAAGTTGAAGCCTTCATCTTTGGTCAGTATGCGCTTGTCGCGCATTGCATATGGAAGGTCTCCTGTTTCTGTGCGGTCTTTTGATTGGGTCATGATCCCGTCCGTTCCAGCACAAGGTGTGGATCCACGATCTGTGTCACCAGTGCGCTTTTAGTGGGAACCGCCAAAGGAAGACATTTTGCGGAACCCGGTGTCGTGATTCTATACCTGTACGAAGCCTTGATGCTGTATCGTCTCATCATCCAATCCCAACCGTCTACAAAATATGAACACTCATCGTTGAAACATGCCCAATGATATTGTTCGCTCCAACTGGTCCCATCCGGAACACTAAAAGGCTTAAGCTCTTGATTGCAATGGGGACATCTGGGAATTTCGTCTGCTTTCATCTCAACTCCTAGAAAAGAGCCCCAGACGCCATTGTCGGCACCTGGGGCTCGGGTCTCTACGCTGTGACGCTCGGCGCCGTTAGATCAGAAGATCTTTTTTATCGGTACCTTTTTCGCGCTCCACTCTTCACTCTCAGGATCCATGCTGAGGTTGACAAAGCATTCCCATTCGGGATCCATTGAGGGTTTGTCAGATCGGAAGTAGTAGCCAGGCCACCTTGTTTCCTCACGGAACAGGATGGCGCGGACGTGTGCTTCCGCCTGATAGGTCCGGTGTACATTTTCCCAGCATCTCATAAGCTCGTGAAGGTTGCGAGCACCAAGTTTCTGAGAATCTTCCTTGAGCAGGGCAATGAGTTCCAGAGCCTTTTTAAGGTTTGCCTCAGAGGTGGTGAACTGGGCGGTGACGCCGCCAGCATACTCGTCCATGAGTTTCTGCAGGCGCATCATGTACATCTTCGGAAGGATGTACTCGGGATTGACCTCTGGCATGGTGGATTTGCCCTGATTCTCTGCGAAGAGCTTCAGTGGGTGAGTCACCATGTCCCTGTACTTGTTGATGTCGTCAGCAGAGGGGTTGCCCTTGGACGGGTTTTCTTTTACCAGGTAGCGAATTGCTGCCTTTGCTGCAATCCTGCCCTCTGCGTGTGAGCCTGACGAGAACTTGTGGGAGGAGGCTCCAGATGCGTCACCTGCCGCGAACAAGCCCTTTACCGTGGTCATGTTGTCATAGCCCCAGAAGTATTCTTCCGGTGCCAGATCCTTGGGTCCCGATACCCAGGCGCCAGAGGCACCGGAGTGGGAACCGATGAAGTAAGGCTCGGCTGCTGCGATCTCCGAGGATTTTTCCTCCGGTGCAGTATTTGTGGCCGCCCAGAGAATGGCCTGGGAGATGGTCATGTCCAGGAAGTCTTCCCAAGCTTCTTCCTCGAGTTCCTTCATCTTGCGCTTGAAGGCCTTCTTGTCGTCCTTGTACTCTGCTGCCAGATTGGCGATTGCCTCTTCGGTACGCATGTAGATGGGGCCCTTGCCTTCCATGACATCCAGCATCATCAGCCAGTTTCTCAGGTTGGCAGGAACGGGCTTTACCTTGCCGTACGGTCCCCATTTTTCCAGCTCGGGGCGGCGGGTCTGCATGTAAGCTTCGCCAAGGGCGTTGGTGGCCCTGGACTTGAACAGCAGGAACCATGCACCCACAGGGCCGTAAGCATCCTTGAAGCGCACAGGAATGAAGCGCACTTCCTGGCAAGTCATCTCTGCGCCGGCCTTCAGGGTGAAGTAGGCAGAGGCGCCAGAGTTGAATGGAGGATACCATGCGCGACCAGCACCTTCGCCACTGGACCTGGGCTTGAACACGCCGACAGCTCCACCCATGGCGCACAGTACTGCACCGGCCTTGAATACATAGAACTTGTTCTCGCGTACGCTGAAGCCATACGCGCCTACGCATTTTCCACCCTCCACGATGGGATGGGTGATGAACACGCGCTCATAGATGTTGTCCACACCCAGGGCGTTCTTGGCTGCTTCGGCAACGACGATCTTGTAGGATTCGCCGTTGATCATCAGCTGCCAACGACCTTCGTGAACATAGTTGCCTTCCTTGTCTTTCCACAGAGGCAGGCCCCACTTCTCAAACAGGTGAACGGTGGAGTCCACGTGGCGGGCGATGTTGGCAACCAGGTCCTCGCGGGTGACACCCATGAGGTCGTTGCGGACATAGTCCACGTAGTCTTTGATTGTGTTGGCACCATCTTTCAATCCGACATACTGGTTGATGGCGGAAAGTCCCATGGCAACTGCACCGGAACGATCCGGAGCGGCCTTATCCACCATGATTACTTTCTTGTTGTTTTTCTTCGCCCAGTAAGCGGCTTCAACGGCGGCACCGCAAGCGGCCATGCCACCGCCGACGATGAGAAGATCGGTTTCAACCTCGACGGTTTCGAAATCTTTGAATTCTACCATGGTCTGCTCCCCTAGTCCTTATTTCGTCCAGACTTTGTCTAAGCCATTAGAGGCGGGCTCGGTGAACAGCTCGATACCATCCAAGTCGTCACCGCTTTCAAACCCACCGGCAGGCTCGGCCTTGCCTTCTGGTGTGGTACGGATGGGGAATTTGAACCGCTTCAGACTTCCGTTGCGGAACTTCACCGTCCACATAATGTTGTCGGTAGACCGCATTGGGACAACACTGGCGCCCATGGGCACGAAGTCTGCGTAACCGCGAACGTCGATCGCCTGGGTCGGGCAGATCTTTACGCAGCAGTAACACTCCCAGCATTGTTCCGGTTCCTGGTTGTACGCCTTTTCCGTCTCTTTGTTCAGGACCATAAGGTCGTTTGGACAGACGTACTGGCAGGCGGTCTTGTCGAGCGCCTTGCACCCATCACATTTGTCCGGCATTACGAAGCTCGGCATTCGTCACCTCCTTGGCCATATGGGCCAATGTGCCTAGTTGCATAACCAACTTTCAGACGTGGCCGAAATGACCCCGTCAACAAAATTATCAAAAGCTTCAATCTACGGCATTTGGCGCCAAGGTAAGGGAGAGTGCCAAACCTGTCAACTCGAAAATTTGAATATAAGTGATAAACAGAATTGATGGATAGGATATGCTGGTGATATCAATAGGTTGTTTGCTCAGTCTTCATCCGTTTCAACGCAGCTTCTCCAGGCAAGTCCATGATCGTGTAGTTCATTTATGAAAGCGGTGGCAGCCCTGTTCAGATCCACGTTTTTCCAGGTGACCAGTTCGATCCTGCGAGTCAAGGGCGGTCCCATGTTCAAGCGGGCCAGCCTGCCGCTGGTGTTGTCTGCACAGTTGATGTCTTGCGCTGTGACCATATCCGGCAGGAACGCAACACCCATTCCCACCTCGACCATCTTCTTTACCGTCTCCACGTTGTCGGTGGATACCACCGGTTCGACGTTGACGCCCATCTTGGCCAGGTGTTCCTTGATCAATCGACCCGTGGGGCTTTCCGGGGATAGGGAAATGAACTGCAGGCCCTTGATGTCATTGGGGCGGACATTCTTTTTGCCAAACAGGGGGTGGGTTCGTCCACAGACCAGAGACACGTGCTCTTCGACTATCACTTCATGGCGCAGTCGCCTGTCCGGTCGTGGGTCCGCTACCATGGCCAGGTCCAGCTTGTTGTTCAGGAGAGCTTCCATGATCTCGTTGGAGTGTCGATAAAGCACCGTTGGATTGGCGTTGGGATATTTTGCCCTCATGTTCCAGAGAACCTGAGGCAGAAAATATATTCCAACGGAGTTTACAGTACCTATTCGGACCTCACCAACGACCCCGTCGGCCAATTTTTCTACAGCATGGCGGGTCTTTCTGACCGCGTTCATCACCTCCTGGGCATGCAGGGCCAAAACTCTGCCCGCTTCAGTCGGACTGACCCCGCCGGGACGACGGTGAAAAAGACTTGCGCCCAGTTCCTGCTCCAGTTGCTTGATCTGGTAGGAAAGAGCTGGCTGTGTAATGTGGAGCCGGGTGGTGGCCCGGTTGAAGCCGCCTTCCTCCACTATTGCGAGAAAACAACGTAACTGATGTAGCTCCAATTTGACCTCATTTCCTGTCCATGTTGCCCTGTACTATAAGCTGCTTCAATTGGGGGCTGACTATTTTTTCATCCTACTTTATGGGCTGAGTCTGCCATGATGAGACCTTTAGTCAAGATTTTTCAACAAGTGTTTTCTCGTGGCCGCTGACTCAATCAGCATATGTTCTGGTGAGTTATATCGCGTTTGGACAGGGGTATCAAGTCCATTTATGGGTTGCATACAAAATTTGAGTTGGACAGACAAGAGGGAGCTTGACTACAACACTCAAGTAATCTGCCCATGCTTGTGAAAATTGCTGAGTGAAAACTGGATTGAAAAGAAAGCAGGAGTCCTAAGGCAAGAATCCAGGTTGTTCAGTGAAAATTGAAATTGACGTATTGCTTTGAGGTTCATTTTCCCGGCATTGAAAGGAGCTGCCATGACAGAAAAGAGGCAAACGCCCAAATTGGACGAACTGACAAAAGGTCCTTGGCCCAGTTTCGTCACAGAGATGAAGAAGGTCCAGGACAACCCCATGGTCAATGACCTTCTGGGTCAACTGGAGCGCTCGTACAACGAGAAAATCGGACACTGGAAACACGGCGGTATCGTCGGTGTGATGGGTTATGGTGGTGGTGTCATCGGACGCTACAACGACCTGCCAGACGATTTCCCCGAGTGCAACGAGTTCCACACTATCCGCGTCAATCAGCCTGCAGGGTGGTTTTACGATTCCAAGACCATCCGCAAGATCTGTGACATCTGGGAAAAGCGTGGTTCGGGTTTGACCAACTTCCATGGTTCCACCGGCGACATGGTGCTGTTGGGAACGAGAACCAAGGAACTGGAACCATTGTTCAGCGACCTCACCTCCATAGATTTCGATCTCGGTGGCTCAGGCTCTGACGTCAGGACCCCGTCTTGCTGCAACGGCAAGGCAAGATGCGAGTGGGCCTGCTACGACACCATGAAGATATGCCATGAGGTCACCATGCACTTCCAGGACGAACTCCACAGGCCGGCATTTCCATATAAGTGGAAGTTCAAGTTCTCCGGTTGCGCCAACGACTGTGTCGCCTCCATCGCCAGATCCGATTGTGCGGTCATCGGCACTTGGAAGGACGAGATCAAGATCGATCAGAAAGCCCTGCAGGAGCATTATGTAAATGGCGGCGGTGTGGATATTGCCAGGGATGTGGTCAATCGTTGTCCATCTCGCTGCATGTCGTGGGACGGGACAAAGCTGGAGATCGCCAACGAAGATTGTGTCAAGTGCATGCATTGCATCAACGTATTGCACAAGGCCCTGCGACCTGGCGATGAGCGAGGTGCAGCCATACTCATCGGTGGCAAGGCTCCAATCATCGGTGGCGCCCTGTTGGCCTTCACCCTGATTCCTTTTATCGATATCGAAAACTCCCTCGAGGACATCTACGAGGTGGTAGAGGAGATCTGGGATCTGTGGGGCGAGTATGGAAAGAACCGCGAGCGCATAGGTGAATTCATCCAGCGTATCGGTCTTGGAAATTTCCTGGAGCAGGTCGGTTTGGAACCAGCACCGGAAATGATCTCTCATCCCCGCACCAACCCGTACATCTTCTTCGAGTTGGACGGTGAAGAGTAGGTTTGGCCGGACTTGGTATTCGGCAATTCAATAACCTGTTAGGAGGAATTCAGATATGGCTGAAAGAAGAACCGACATTGGCCCCCCTCATTACGAAAACTTCCTGCCCCCTGTCATAAAGAAGAACTATGGCAAGTGGCTGGACCACGATATTCCCAGACCCGGAGTGCTCGTTCATACCGCAGAGTCCGGAGACAAGGTCTGGAGCGTTCGCGCTGCAACACCGAGACTGGCTTCCATCGTTACCCTGAGAATGTTCGCCGATCTGGCGGATAAATACAGCGATGGGTACATGAGGTGGACAAGCAGAAACAATATCGAATTTTTACTCACCGATGAGTCCAAGGTGGACCCACTCATCGCTGATCTCAAGAAGGAAGGCTACCCTGTGGGCGGCACAGGCGCGTCCATCACCAACATCGTTCACACCCAGGGCTGGGTCCACTGCCATTCGTCTGCGTCCGATGCTTCCGGTGTGGTCAAGTCCATCATGGACGAGCTTTTCCCGTACTTTGAGAGCATGGATAAACTTCCGGCACGGTTGCGCATCGCGTTTGCTTGCTGTCTGAACATGTGTGGTGCGGTGCACTGTTCGGATATTTCCGTTCTTGCAGTTCACAGACATGCACCCAAGATCGATCACGACGCCATGAGCAAGGTGTGCGAGATCCCGTCAACCATCTCGTCATGTCCCACCGGTGCCATTCGTTCTGCCACTGTTGACGGCAAGCCCTCGGTGGAAGTCATCGAAGAACAGTGCATGTATTGTGCAAACTGCTTCTCCGTCTGCCCGGCCATGTCACTGAACGATCCCGAGACGGATGGAATCTCCATCTGGGTTGGTGGAAAACTCTCCAACGCCAGATCCAAACCCATGTTCTCGAAACTTGCCATTCCATACCTGCCCAATAATCCACCCAGATGGCCCGAGGTGGTCAATGCGGTCAAGCATCTGGTTGAGGTCTATGCCAAGCATGCCCGCAAGTTCGAGAGAATGGGCGAATGGATCGAGCGAATCGGTTGGCCCAAGTTCTTTGATCTTACCGGCCTGGAATTCACCAAGTACCATATCGATGATTTTACACATGCCGGTGAGACCTATAACAGATCTGCGCATAACAAGATCTTCAACAGCTAAGGAGTACTGCCATGAGCGATGTGAGCGTCGAGACGGTCGCGGATACCATGTACGATATGGTCAAGGAGTATCACGGCAAAAAGAATCTTAAAGCCTTGGACCTCCAGAAGGCCATGATAAAGAAGTTCGGTGATGACAAGGTCGACAAGAAGATGTGCAAGGCGGCCATACGCCAGCTCATCGACTCAGGTAAGTGCACGTATTCATACGTGGGCGGAAGCTATATCGTTCTGCCCCCGGAAAAAACAGAGTGATTATTCCCGCAGGGTCTGACTTGGCCCTGCGGGTTTTATCTCTTTTTGCCCGATCTGAGCGGATTGGATCATCGTGACACAAGCTGCGCAATGGTCGGTGGGAAACATTGACGTATCAGGAGTGAAAGGCGAAAGGGAATGAGCCTTCTAAAAAAGAACAAGAAAAAGAAGCCAATGAGAATGAGTGGTGCCTCCACCACACAGCAATCCAACCTGCGCCCCTCTCAGGTGGAGAAACTGGCTCCTTGCATCGCCAGTTGTCCGGCTGGAAACGACATCCGCTTGTGGTTCAATATTATCGCCCAGCGTGAAAAGACAGGTCTGGAGTTGGAAGAAGCGTATAAAAAGGCTTTTGATGTGCTTGCTCAGACCAATCCTTTTCCGTCTGTGCTCGGAAGGGTTTGTCCTCACCCTTGTGAGGAACACTGCAACAGGGTTGAAAAGGAAGGCGGAGTATCCATAAACGCCCTGGAAAGATATCTCGGAGACTGGTCGCTGAAAAACGGTCTGGCTCTGCCGAAGATCGATGGTGAGTCGGAAAAGAACGAATCCATAGGCGTCATAGGTGCCGGGCCTGCGGGTTTGAGCTTTGCCTACCAGATGGCCCGCCGTGGTTATCCGGTTACCGTGTACGAAAAGACCGACAAACCCGGTGGAATGACATATTGGGGAATCCCATTTTATCGCTTGCCACAGGACGTACTTTTGGCCGAGGTCAAGCGCATCCAGGATATGGGCGTAGAGATCAGGTACAACACCAAAATTGGTACCGATGTCACAGCAGATGAACTCAAGCAAAAACACAAGGCCGTGTTCGTTGCCATCGGCGCCGACCAGGCCAGGCGGCTGTCCATACCCGGAGAGCAGGGACCAGGTGTGTGGGGTGGTACGGACTACCTTGCCAAGCTCAATGGTGGCGAAAAGCTGGATGTTGGAAAAACCGTGGCGGTCATCGGTGGTGGTAATACTGCCATAGACGCTGCACGCATGGCGCGAAGGGCCGGCGCCCAGGTCACGATCCTTTATCGACGCACCAGGCAGGAGATGCCAGCTATAGAGCAGGAGATAGAAGACGCCTTGAAAGAAGACGTGAAGATCGAATACCTGGTGGCCCCGGTGGAGATAAAACGCGATGGCGACAAGGTGACAGGTGTGGTGGTCCAAAAAATGGAGTTGGGAGAACCGGATGATTCCGGTAGACGCAGACCCGTACCCATTGATGGTTCAGAGTATGAGATAGCGGTCGATTCGGTGATTGCCGCTATCTCTCAGTCCCCTGATTTTGATTCCCTCGGTGGGCTCAAACCACAGGACAGGTGGTACAAGCAGGATGAGTACTTCCAGGTCGATGATGGTTTGTGGGTAGGCGGTGACGTTGTAAATCCCGATTTGGTCACCACCGCAGTCGGCCAGGGAAGGAAAGCCGCTGAGGCCATGCACGCGGTCTTGCAGGGCAAGGCGAAGCCGGTGCTGGAAGATCCACGTCCACCCATTCCCCCTGAGAGAATCAAGATGGATCTCGAGGAGATCTATCCGACCAAGCAAGCTGTGAGCCCTTCGCACAGACCCGTGGAACAGTGGCTTTCCGAGCCCGACCAGGAGATCGTCCTGGGACTCAGCGAAGAGCAGTTTCTGGAAGAGATCAGCAGGTGTTTTTCCTGTGGGCTTTGTTTTGGTTGCGAGCGTTGCTGGATGTTCTGTACCCCATCGTGTTTTTCCAAGGTGGATAATCCCGGCCCTGGGAATTACTACTCCATAAATCTGGATACCTGCGATGGGTGTAAGAAGTGTGGTGATGAGTGCCCATGTGGGTTCATCGATTTGTCTTGAAGCTGCTCGGATGAGTGGCAGAACCGGGGAGAGGCGTGGCAAGAGCCAAACTACCAAGACTGGTGGTCGCCGGGCTGTCCGGAGACAGCGGAAAAACCCTGGTGACCCTTGGGCTGATCAGAGGACTGTCAGCCAGGGGTCATAGGGTAGCCCCTTTTAAAAAAGGACCGGATTTCATAGATGCTGCATGGTTGGGGGCGGCTTCTGGTTTGCCCGGACGTAACCTGGATACTTTCTTCATGTCGCCAGAGATCATCCTGGGGTCTCTTGCAAAAAGTTCCGACATTGCTGACATGGCCATTGTAGAAGGTAACCGTGGCTTGTTCGACGGGCTGGATGAAAGCGGAACCCACTCCACTGCCCAACTTGCAAAACTGACCGGAAGTCCTGTGGTCCTGGTTGTAGATGTAAGCAAGACCACTGCCACTATCGCTGCCATGGTAATGGGTTGTGTTGCCATGGACCGGGATCTTGATTTGGCAGGTGTCATCCTGAACAGGGTTGGTACGGCCAGGCAGGAGCGCGTCATAACAAAGGCCATCTCGACCCATACCTCCTTGCCTGTTTTGGGCGCAATTCCGCGGGCAAAGGCCGAGCACCTGCCAAGCAGACATCTCGGCCTGGTCACTTCTTTTGAACACAGCTCGAGCAAGGAGTCCCTGGATGAAGTCTCTGCTCTTGTCTCAGGGTGTGTGGACTGGGTGGAACTGGAAAAAGTCGCCAGGAGCGCGAGCAATCTGGATGTTTGCGTGGATTCAAAAACCAGCAGACCCAAGAGAGCGAAGATTTGCGTTTTGCGCGACAGGGCGTTCTCGTTCTATTACCCCGAGAATTTAGAAGCCCTGGAGCGAGAGGGCGCAGAACTCGTGTTCAGCTCTCCCTTGGATGACGAAGAACCACCGGATGCAGATATCCTCTATGCTGGTGGTGGGTTTCCCGAGGTTTACGCAGAGGCCCTCAGCGCCAATACGCACTATCGGGAGCTTTTGGCTCGCAGGATTTCTGAAGGACTACCCGTATGGGCTGAGTGCGGCGGTTTGATGTATCTAGCCAGAACCTTGCATGACGGAAAGCTTGCCCTGCCCATGCTGGGAGCATTGCCTGTGGACGTGGAGCACACCGAACGTCCTCAGGGCCATGGTTACGTGGAAGCAAGGGTCGATGGGCCAAATCCGTTTCTCGAAGAAGGCACGGAGTTGAGAGGTCACGAGTTTCATTATTCCAGGGTAACCGAAGACTCGCACGAACTGACCACTGTCATCAAGATGAAGCGCGGTGTTGGTCTGGGCAAGGGACGTGATGGAATTCGCAAGGATGGAATTTTGGCTTCTTATTTGCATATTCATGCCCTTGGAGAGCCCCGTTGGGCACCGGGCGTGCTGAAGGTTGCAAGGCAGGGAGCAGCATAGTTGGAACGAGCACTAAAAAGGTCGAGCCGCGAACTGCGTGAGGAAATACGCCAGGCCGCCTGTTCAGGCGATGTACAGCGTGTGGAACAGTTGGTGGCCATGGATTCCAGGTCGGTCAGGCATCTGATGGGCATGACCCATGTTACAGATGATCGGACAAGAGCCACGGCTTGTGCCGGAATAGGAATCGCATCCGATTATTATCCTGAGTTGATGGATAGCGTAATTCGACGCTTGCTTTCTTCCATGAGTGATGAATCCGGTTCCAACGGACTCACAGCCCCACAGGTACTGGAAGCCATCGCTAGAAAAAATCCAGAGCTGCTTTTGCCGGTGGTTCCAAAACTCGTCAAATTGGCAGCGGACGACAATCTTCATGACGGCATTGCTGATACGATTTGCGTGATTGTTCACTCTTTACCCGGAAAAGTCGGTCGGATCATGGGAGAGCGGCTTCAGAAGCGGGTGGATGAAGGTAGGTGTTGTGATGATGATGACCTGTGAAGTTGGCAAGAGCACTAAAACGAGCAGCAAGATTAGCAGGCTTGCGCGTCTGAGGCAGCTGGTTTCCGAAAATCCTGAGTCAGCAGAAGCGCACATGAAGTTGGGTACCGCTCTGATCAGCACGTCTAGTATTTCGGAAGCAGAGCAATTGCTCAAAAGAGCCATAGAACTCAAACCTGATTATGCAGAAGCCATGGTAAATCTCGGTGGCATAATGTTGAGCCGCTTTGATTTCAACTCTTGTGTCAAGATCAACCGGAAGGCGGCGGAATGCAATCCCCAACTGTTCCATGCCCATTACAACAGGGGACTTGCACACATGTATCTTGGCGAAGCGGAAGAAATGCTGGAGTGTTTCAGAAAGGCTTCGTCGTTGGACCCTGAGCACCCTGGTGGTCAATATCACCTGTCGGTTGCTCTTTTTGCGGTAGGGCAGGTGGATGAAGCCAGGATATGGCTGAACAGAGCCCTGTCGGCCGGTTATGCGGCCGAACCTGAATTTCTCAGAGCTATCGAAAGACACAGGGGCGGGCAAGTCGCCACTGTGGAGATTGAACCAAAACACTAGGTGTCTCATCACCCATTTTCCAAGGAGGAAAGACTATGCCTGATTTCATGGTTGGAGACAAAGCGTACGAAGTAGATGAAGACGGATTTCTTCAGCAGCCGGATCTCTGGAACAAAGAAGTTGCAGAAGCAATGGCTAAAACAGAGGGCGTGGAGGAGTTGACCGAAGACCACTGGAAGGTGGTAAATTTCTTGCGCGATTACTACGTGGAGTACCAGGTCGCTCCCATGATCAGAAAACTTTGCAAGTCAACGGGATTCAAGCTCAACAAGATTTACGAGTTGTTCCCGTCCGGGCCTGCAAAGGGCGCTTGCAAGATCGCCGGATTACCCAAGCCCACAGGTTGCGTGTGAGCATCGCTTAAACTGCTTTTGGACACAAGTCCCCCTCGGTGCCGGATGGTTCCGGTGCCGGGGGCCAGCTCCATTTAGCGCGTCGAATCGCGTGGACGGATGGACCAATGGACTATATCGAGAAGATGAAACAAAAGCGTTCCTCCCTCGCTTCAGATTGGCTGCGGCGAACACTCGCTACCTATCCTGCAGACGCCAGGGCTTTTTTTTCAAAGGTGAACGACAGGTTCACAAACCCTGTGGGGTCCAGGCTAGCGGAGGGAATAGCATCCCTGGTGGACTTGATTCTTTCCGATGCAGATTCGAAGGAGCTGTGTGAAGCCCTCGACCCCTTGATGCAGCTTCGCGCCATACAGGACTTTACACCGGCCAGGGCGGTAAGCTTTATTTTTTCATTCAAGGAAAGCCTGGAGAAAGAGTCAGGCGGCGACATCAACAGTCCTGATGCAGTGCCTGCTATAAGAGAGCTGAACAGGAGAGTCGACCAACTGGCCTTGTTCGCCTTCGATATATACACCAAATACAAGCAGAAAACGTACGAGATCAGGGTTGATGAGATCAAGCGAAGCATGGCCGGACTGATGAGGCGGACCGGCATGTTCGTGGACGAGGAAAAAAACATGACGAGCAGACCGCGAGACGTCTGACCTCGATATCTATGACGTCTGTGAACAGGTCTGGTGAAAAACAGGAATAATTGCACGCCGAGGTGGTGAGCATGAAATTTATCGGATCCCTTGTGGCGGTTTTATTGCTTGTGCTGCTGGCATATCTGGGAGTTGGTGTGGCTGGTCTGCGCGAGCTTTTCGGGGTTGTGCTGCCATATGTCTCTGTCGTTGTCCTACTTCTTGGAATCGTCTGGAGGGTGTTGTGCTGGGCAAAAAGCCCTGTTCCCTTCAAGATACCAACCACTTGTGGTCAGGAAAAATCCTTGCCCTGGATAAAGCAGAACAAGCTGGACAATCCATCCAACGGCCTGCAGGTGGTGGGGCGGATGATCCTGGAGATACTATTTTTCAGATCCTTGTTCAGAAACACGAGAATGGACTTCAGGGGCGGGGAGGAAAAGGTCGTCTATGGACCGAGCAAGTGGCTTTGGATTGGAGCAATTGCATTTCACTACTCGTTCCTTGTGGTCTTTTTCAGACACCTGAGGTTCTTCTCCGAACCTGTTCCCTGGCTGGTAAAACTGACACAAGATGTGGACGGGTTCTTCCAATTGGGAGTCCCGGCTTTTTACATCACGACCTTTGTGTTCATAGGAGCTGTCGGATACTTGCTGCTTCGTCGCCTTTTTATTCCGCAGCTTCGGTACATATCTCTGGTGAATGATTACTTTCCCTTGCTGCTTTTGTTGGGAATTGGCACGACGGGATTTTTTCTAAGGCACCTTTTCAAAACAGATGTCGTCGCAATCAAGGAACTGGCCCTTGGTCTTGTATCTTTTGGCCCAAAGGCTCCCGTTGAGGCTAGCTGGCTGTTCTATTGCCATCTGTTTCTGGTCTGTGTCTTGTTCATGTACCTGCCTTTCAGCAAGATCATGCATCTGGCCGGTGTCTTTCTGAGCCCAAGCAGGAACATGCCGAACAACAACAGGGCGGTTCGACACGTCAACCCCTGGAACTATCCCGTAAAGGTACACACCTACGAAGAGTACGAGGATGAATTCAGGGAAAAGATGTATGCTGCCGGTCTCCCCGTGGAAAAGACCCCCGAACAGGCTGCGGCTGAAAAATCTGCCGGTGACAATGGCGATGATGCCTCGTCCGGCACGGACAACAAGGAGTAGCGCCATGGCAGAACCATCGTTTGACTCTATGGACTACTACAAGAAGGACGAGCTTTTGGAGGTGGACCACAAGCCACCTCGCACCTCATGGATGAAAACCCCCGTGGAGTTTCGGCCGGGTACCTGGATATATCCAACGAAGGCAAAGCACCTGGAATATCTGGGCATGCCCAACCCCAGGGACTGGTCTCCAACTGACGAGGACTGGAAGCTGCCTGACAACTGGCAGGAGATCATATTCAATGGCATGAGGGAACGGCTGGACAAATATCGCTCCTTCAAGGTGTTTATGGATATTTGCGTAAGGTGCGGTGCGTGTGCGGACAAGTGTCACTTTTTCATAGGTGGCGGTGATCCAAAGAACATGCCCGTGCTGAGGGCTGAGCTAATCAGGTCTGTTTACCGCAAGGATTTCACAACGGCCGGAAAACTGCTCGGACGCATGGTCGGAGCAAGGAAGCTCACCTATGACGTGATAAAGGAGTGGTTCTACTACTTCTACCAGTGTACGGAATGCAGACGTTGTTCCGTGTTCTGCCCTTACGGCATCGACACTGCAGAAATAACCATGATGGGCAGAGAGCTTCTTCATGAACTGGGCCTGGGTGTGAACTGGGCCATGGAGCCGGTGGCAAACTGCTTCCGGACAGGTAACCACCTTGGCATCAGGCCTCATGGCCTCAAGGACACTCTGGAGTTTTTTGCCGAAGACATCGAAGAAGCCACCGGGATCTCCATAGATATTCCCATGAACAAAAAAGGCGCTGAGGTATTGTTCATAACTCCTTCAGGGGATTTCCTGGCTGACCCGGGAACCTACACCTGCATGGGGTATATGGCCCTATTTCATGAAATAGGCCTCGATTATACCTGGAGCACTTATGCGTCAGAGGGCGGTAACTTCGGCCTGTTTACCTCCCACGAGATGATAAAGCGACTGAATGCCAAGATGTATGCCGAGGCAAAACGCCTGGGGGTCAAGTGGATACTCGGTGGAGAGTGCGGTCACATGTGGCGGGTTGTCAACCAGTATATGGATACCATGAACGGCCCCGCTGACTTTCTCGAGGTGCCGAAGTCCCCCATTACCGGGACGGTATTCGAAAATGCCAAGTCCACGAAGATGGTTCACATCATGGAATTTATCGCAGATCTCATCAAACATGGAAAATTGAAACTGGATGCAAGTCGCAACGACCACCTCAAGGTGACATTCCACGACTCGTGCAACCCGGCCAGGTCCATGGGTATCCTGGAGGAGCCGAGATACGTCTTGAAGCATGTATGCAACAATTTCTACGAAATGCCTGAAAACACAATCAGGGAACAGACCTTCTGTTGCGGTGGTGGAGCTGGATTGGGCACTGACGAGAACATGGAGATGAGATTGCGCGGCGGCCTTCCAAGGGGAAGCGCGGTCAAACATGTGCAGGACAAGTATGGTGTCAATACCCTTGCAACCATGTGTGCCATCGACCGGGCCACCTTGCAGACGGTCTGCGATTACTGGGCACCTGGAGTTGGTGTGTCGGGAATCACCGAGATGGTGGCCAATGCAATGATCATGAAGGGCGAGAAGAAGCGCAAGCTCAACTTCCGCCTCGAGCCTGTCTGGGGCGACCCTGATGAGGACGAGGAGGGCTGAGACATGTACGATACCGGAAAAATACTTGCCGGACTCGTGGCATTCATCGTGGTAGCCACGTTTCCTCTCTGGTTTACCAATTTGTTTGGATCGCCCAGTGCGCGACCTGTGCTCGAGTTGCCCAAGGGCGAAAAAAAGTGTGTCGAGGACACGGAGTACATGCGTCATTGGCACATGAACATGCTGGACCAATGGCGAAACGAGGTGGTGCGGGAAGGCAAGCGCATGTACGTATCTTCCGATGGTCGAAAGTTCGAGATGAGCTTGAACAAGAATTGCCTGAAATGTCACGAAAGCAGGGCCAAGTTCTGCGACCGGTGTCACAACTACATGGCAGTAGACCCGTATTGTTGGGACTGTCATGTGACACCGACAGGGGAGTGAGCCATGGATGAGAGCAGAAGGAACTTCCTCAAGATCACAGGAACAGGAGTTTTTGGCGCCCTTTGGGGAATCCCTGTCCTGAGGGCTGTTGGCAAAGCCTTCGAGTCTTCACCCAAGGCACTCAAGGCAAAGCGCTGGGCTATGGCCCTGGATATGAAACGTTTGGGCAGGGACGATGTCCGGGCCGCAGCTGCCAAGGCATGTAATTCTGCACACAATATTCCTGACCTGGGAATAGCGGAAGAAGAGGTCAAGTGGATTTGGACAGAGGAGTACGAGGCTGCCTTTCCGACTCAGGTGGACAAGTTCACTCCCGAGCAGATGCGCAAACAGCCAGTCCTGGTGCTGTGTAATCACTGTGACCGGCCACCATGCGTAAGGGTGTGCCCCACCAAGGCCACGTTCAAGAGGGAAGAAGATGGAATCGTGATGATGGACATGCACAGGTGTATCGGTTGTCGCTATTGCATGGCTGCGTGTCCCTATGGGTCCAGGTCTTTCAACTGGCGGGATCCCAAACCTTTTGTTCGTCAGGGTATCCGCACGGACTATCCCACCAGGACAAAGGGTGTCGTGGAAAAATGTACACTCTGTGCAGAGCGCCTGGCCAGGGGCGAGAATCCGGCATGTGTGGATGCTGCAAACAAGGTTGGTGGTGCCGGCACGATTGTTTTCGGCGATATCGCTGATCCGAACTCCGAAATATCCAGGGTGTTGCGTTCAAGGCAGACTGTTCGTCGAAAACCCAGCCTGGGAACCAGCCCTCAGGTTTACTACCTGCTGTGAGGTCGTCATGCTAGAGTACGCGCTTAAGGGAAGCAAAAGGTACTGGACGCTAATCGGGATACTGGCCGTTTTGGCCTGCGCCGGCGTCATCACTTTTTTATACCAGCTCAAGGTTGGGCTGGGGATCACGGGCATGAGCAGGGATGTAAGCTGGGGGTTTTACATCTCTCAGTTTACCTTCCTGGTGGGTATTGCCGCCTCGGCCGTGATGGTCGTCCTGCCTTACTACTTGCACAACTACAAGGCCTTCGGTCGCATGACAATCCTGGGTGAGTTCCTGGCCATACCAGCCGTGACCATGTGTATTCTGTTTATCTTTGTGGATATGGGCCAGCCCATGAGGATCGTAAACGTATTTTTACACCCGACCCCAAACTCGCCCATGTTCTGGGATACCATAGTGTTGATGGGTTATCTGTTTTTGAATGTGGTCATATCCATGGTCACTTTCGGAGCTGAGAGAAAAGGTGTCGCTCCTCCCAGATGGATAAAACCCATCATCATCCTTTCCATACCCTGGGCGGTAAGCATTCACACGGTGACGGCTTTTCTATATGCCGGACTGGAAGCTAGGCCGTTTTGGATGACAGCCATCCTGGCTCCGAGGTTTCTGGCTTCGGCCTTTGCGTCCGGCCCGAGTCTTTTGATTATTCTGGCGCTTATCGTTCGCAAGTTCAGCAAGTTCGACCCTGGCAAGGAGGCCATAGGAAAGTTGGCTCAGATAGTCACCTATGCCATGGCCATCAACGTCTTCTTTGTGCTGGTGGAGGTTTTCACCGGCGTATATAGCGACATGCCTGAACACTATCATTCCTTCCAGTACCTGTTTTTGGGTCTGGGTGGTAAATCCATGTTGACACCATGGGCATGGGTATCGGTCGTCCTGTCCTTCGGTACACTGTTCTTCCTGTTGTTCCCCAAGATCCGACGTAATGAATCTGCCCTGGCTGTCTTGTGTGCTGGTGTGATAGCGGCTCTGTGGATTGAAAAAGGTCTCACCATGGTCATAACCGGCTTCATACCGAACCCCATGGATCGCGTCACCGAGTATTGGCCGACACTACCGGAGGGGATCATAAGCCTGGGAATATATGCCATAGGATTCCTGGTCCTAGCAGCTCTGTACAAGATCGCAATTAGCATTCGGGAACAGTTGGAGGCACGCTGATACGGAGCTGAATGCGAGGTCGACAGAGGTAGTAATTTTTCCGTACTGACATGACAAACGGTCAGTACGGTTTTTTTTGGGGAGAAGCAAGCCATGCAGAAAAAAAACGAAAGAGCCGTGATAGTCGGAGCTTCAGCGGCGGGCCTGAGATGTGCTGCGAGGCTGAGAAGACTTCAGGCGGACAGACAGATCACGGTGGTGGAAAAAGGCGAAGTCTTCTCACTGGCCGCATGTGGAATGCCTTATGTTCTTTCTGGCGATATTCCGCAAGAGGGTGAGTTGCTCAAAACCGATGACGGGACCTTGAGAGACCTGGCATATTTTTCTGAGGCAAAGGGCATTGAAATTTTAAGTAACACCCTGGCCTTGTCGGTGGATGTGGAGCATCATCTTCTGAAGGTCAAGGGGCCGGGTGGTGTGCATGAGTTACCCTGGGACGACCTGGTGCTTGCAACAGGAGCAAGGCCGAGGAGATTGCCTGGCCAAGTCCAGCATCCCAGGGTATTGTCGTTTCATGATCTCGGCGATTTGCGCAGCCTGGATGAGGGACTGAAAAAGGGCAAAATAAGGCGTGTGCTTATTGTGGGTGCAGGTTTGGTGGGCTGTGAACTGGCCGAGGCTTTCAAGGCCATGTGGGATTCCGAGGTTTGCCTATTGGAGGCCGGACCATGGCCATTGGCCCAGGTACTCGACTCGCAATCTGGTGCGGTGGTGGCCCACGAGATGAAGCGAAATGAGGTGGAGTTGCACTGCGATACTTTCGTCAAAGACATCCTGGCTGATGATGATGGAGTCGTGGTAAGGGCGCAAGATTGTGAATACAAGGGTGACGTGGCCATAGTTGCCTTTGGAGTGCAAGCCCGCGTAGAGCTTGCGCAAAGCGCCGGTGTGCGTATCGGTCCAAGTGGCGCCATCGCGGTGGACGAACACATGTCAACTTCGATCCCGCATATTTGGGCGGTGGGAGATTGCGTAGAGGTCAGTCATGTTGTCAGCGGAGCCAAGCTTCACATGCCCATGGGCTCTTTGGCAAACAGGCAGGGGAGGATGCTTGCGAACATACTCGCAGGCCGCCGTCAGGTGTTTGGCGCTGTGGCTGGTGCCATCGCCATAAAGGTTTTTGACTTGAACGTTGGAGCTGTGGGTCTAAGCCTGGATAAAGCCAAAAAGATATTTCCTACCGCCGAGGCTGTATGGAGTGCTCCCCATGATAGGGCTCATTATTGGCCGGAGAGCGAGACGATTTTGCTGCAGATGGTCTTCGATGGAGAAAGCAGGAGGGTTTTGGGCATACAGGCTCTTGGCAAGGGAGAGTGTGCCAAGCGGATAGACGTGGCATCCCAGCTCATTCTTGCGGGTGCTGGACTTGAAGATTTCTGTAACCTGGAGCATGCCTACGCACCCCCGTATGCCCCTGCCATGGAGCCACTGGCTCAGTTGGCCATGATCGCCGAAAACCATCTGGATGGTGTCTGCGCAAAGGCGCCGGATTCGGATCTTCATGGACTGAAGATCCTGGATGTCCGGACCGGGGACGAAAGAAAAGAGATCGATATTCCTGGAGGGGACACCCTGGCTGTAGAACAGATGGAGATCAGATCCAAATTATCCCAGTTGCCCAGTGAGCCTTTTATGGTACTTTGCTCCAGGGGCACTCGCTCCGCTGAAGTTTGCAGGTTGCTGAGGCAACACGGCAGGGATGCCTGTTACCTTGGAGGTGGTGTGGCATGGTTGCTGGCCATGGGGCTCGTTCAAAAAAATTGACATGGCCTTTGCGGACTGTTGGGAGAATTCATTCATGTACCCTGTGATGCTTGATGTAAAAGACCGTCAATGCCTGGTGGTAGGTGGTGGCAGTGTGGCGTTTCGAAAAGTTGAGGGCCTCGTGGCCGAAGGGGCGCGAGTGACTGTAGTAGCCCCCAATCCATGTGAGAAACTCACCATGCTGTCGCATGGAGGCGAAATCTTGCTGCACCAGCGCGAGTATCAGGACGGGGAGGCTTCCCGCGACTATGCCCTTGTGTTTGCTGCGACGGATGACCGCGGAGTAAACCGGGCTGTATTTGAGGATGCCAGTGGTGGAGGAATTTGGGTGAACGTTGCAGACGACCCGGAGCTTTGTTCCTTTCATCTGCCGGCACGGATCAGATGGGGATCCATG
>JALVPF010000197.1:28429-40774 GCA_027031935.1 Myxococcales bacterium
GGGACCCATGCAACTGAGCCTGTCTTCTGATGGCAGAGCCCCTTTTGCAACGCGAAGGATGAGGCAGCTTCTTGGAAAAAGAATGGGCGAGTCGTGGAAGTCCTGGGCCGCTTGCGCGGCGGTTTTCAGAGACAAGGTTAAAGCGCACACGGAGGATGCCAAGGAACAAGACCATCTCTTTGACGAATTTTTTTCCCGTACCGTGGATAAAGAGCAGCTTGTGGCAAGGGCTCTGTCTGAGCAGGAGATGGATCGCCTGATCGGTGAACGAAAATCGCACAGGGATCCACCACAGAAAAAGGGCTTTGTGTCTCTGGTGGGTGCAGGACCGGGGGACCCCGGACTTTTGACCGTCAGGGCTTTACAGCGTCTGGCAAACTGCGACGCTGTGGTCTATGACAGGCTTGCCATGCCTGCCATGCCCGGCTTTCTGGCAGATAGTGTCGAACTGCACCCGGTGGGCAAACAGCCTCATCATCACCCTGTGCCCCAGGAAGAGATCAACGAGTTGCTGGTGCGTTTGGCCGGGCAAGGTAAACGCGTGGTGAGATTCAAGGGTGGAGACCCTTTTGTCTTCGGAAGGGGAGGGGAAGAAGCCATGGCACTGGTCCATGCAGGCGTGCCTTTCGAAATAGTGCCAGGTGTAACATCCGGTATTGCTGCGCCTGGTTGTGCCGGGATACCTGTAACCCACAGGGAGACATCGGTGAGATTGACCTTGGTGACCGGGCACGAAAGCGACAAGGACAGCGGACCGCAAGTGCGTTGGGATCTGCTGGCAAAAGATGAGAACGCCACTGTGGTGGGTTACATGTCCGTGGGCAGGTTGCCGACCATCACCGAGACCCTGATTGCACATGGCATGTCCCCGGACACCCCTGCCGCCCTGGTGCAAAAGGGCTGCACAGGCGCGCAGAGTACCCTGATAAGCACTGTGAGCGAGTTGGCAAAAGATGCTCAAGAGGCCGGGATCTCACCCCCAGCGGTTTTTGTTATCGGACCCACGGTCAGCCTTGGCTCGAGCTTGAGGTGGTTTTCTTCCAGGCCATTGAGCGGAAAGAGGATCGCAATATTTTACAGAGAACAGCAACTGGCGGCTGAACTGGACTTGGCCGGGGCAGAGGTCCTGAGGATAGACTTTCCCATGGGCCATGCCGCGAAAAAATTGATCGAGACCAATCCGGTCACCCACTTTGTCTTCACCTCCGAGTGGCAGATTGAAAAAATGCATGAAAATGGCGAGATAGGCAAGTTGGGAGAGACTGTGGAGGCTCTTTGCATGAACGAGCACATGGCGCTCTTGGCAAAAGATCTTGGGTGGAAAAATATGAAGATTTTTCCATGGGATGTGAGCCTGTCCGCTAACTGAAGTAAGCAGAAATTCCCCATGATTTCCCACCTCGCTTGCAATCTCTGTGTCGATGCTGCGGAATCTTTTTCGGTAAGGTGAGGCCTCGACGTGGTGAATCCACGACTGCGGACGATTCCTTGCATCTGTGTGACCTCACAAGCGATCTGGGAAATCTGATTCAATTGTGTGGGAGATTTGGAATTCCATTCTCTTTCCATTCTCTTTGCTTGAAAATACATTTCAATTGCAACATAATGTGGATACAAATGTTGCAACTCCGGTTGCGTGAAATATCTAACATCTGGGTCGTTGCAGTATCTGAATCATTGGATAGGGCCTGCATCAAGCTCAAGGAGAGGAACCAAATGTCCATTGTTCTTTATATTGTTGCATATGCAGCCATAGTCGTGTTTTTCGGTGCAGTGCTTTTGAGGGTGGTCTTTTGGACCAAGATGCCAGCACATGTGCGTTGGGAATTGTACCCTGTGGCACACGAGGGAAAAAAGGCCTCATACGGTGGTTCATACCTGGAAGAGCCCGAATGGTGGACCAAGCAACGGCATGTTTCGCTTTGGGCCGAGGCCAAGGCCATGTTTATCGAGATAGTCTTTTTGGCTGCGCTTTGGGAGCACAACAGGAAGATGTGGTTCAGATCCTTTCCTTTCCATTTTGGCTTGTATCTCATCATCAGTGCAACGGGGGTCATGGTGTTTGCCTCGTTGTTGGCGCTGGTGTGGCCTGCAGCCATAGCCTCGTGGTTCGGAGGACTGCTGCAGGTTGTTACCATAGTACTTGGTTTTGCGGGAATGGTTCTGAGCCTGTTCGGGGCCGCAGGCCTCATACATCGGAGGTTGACAGACGAGGATTTGCGTGATTTCACCTCGGCCTCTGATATCTTCAATCTGTTGTTCTTCGTGGGGGCATTCGGCCTGGCTTTTATCACCTGGATAGCCATAGACCACGACTTCAGCCTTGTGAGCTATTTCGTCTACAACCTGGTGAGTTTCAAGATGGCGGCCATTCCCGTCCATGGAACAGGGGCGGCACTTTTTGGGCTTACGATAATATCCCTCAGCGCTCTGCTGGCATACATCCCCATGACTCACATGTCGCATTTTGTTGGTAAATATTTCGCTTATCATTCCATCAGGTGGAACGATGCTCCAAATTTGAAAAACGGCAAGGAGGAAGAAGAGATCGAGGGATTATTGACCCTGCCCGTGAGCTGGTCTGCTGAACACATTGGGGGTGATGGCAAGAAAAGTTGGGCACAGGTTGCCACGGAGGAGGTAAAAAAATGAAACGACCTCCCAGCGTCAAGACGATTGCAAAGGGTGTAGAACCCCTGGCAGAGGTCCTGTGGGAAGACCAGGAACCCCTGCCTCCACCTTTTGACAAGGCGGATACCGAGCCGGGATTCAAAAGGCTTACGGAAAAGGCTGGTCAGACCCTAGTAGTCCTGGACGACACCATTGCTCTGAATATACCCGTTCCTGAGTCCAAGGAGCAGGAAGAGAAGCTGGTCAACGGTTTTATCAGTGGTCTGCGAAAGAGCATTTCTGCTGAGGACAACTGGACCTTCCTGCAGCCATTCATGCTCTCTCTGGAACACTGTGCAAAGTGTCAGACCTGCTCCGACTCTTGCCACATTTACCTGGAGAGCGGTCGCAATCCTCTGTATCGTCCTACCTACCGTTCGGAGATTCTCAGGCGAATCTACCTGAAGTACATCAAGGGCAAGTCCAGATGGCATCATGGGGACATAGACCTGAACTGGAAGACCGTCACCAGGCTCATAGAGCTGTCTTACAGGTGCAATATCTGCAGGAGGTGCGCCCAGACTTGCCCGATTGGTTGTGATAATGCATTGATGGCGAGGGAAATCCGCAAGATCGCCTCGCAGGAGATGGGTATTGCGCCAAAGGAACTTCATGAAAACGGGTCCGTGCTTCAGCTCAAAGTCGGGTCTTCAACAGGGATGAACTCGCTGGTGGTAAAGGACAATGTGGACTTTATCGACGAGGACACCTCGGAAATCACGGGCATTGAGGTCCACACTCCCTTTGATAAAAAGGGTGCGGAAATTCTCCTGGTGCACAACGCTGGCGAGATAATGGCCTGGCCCGAAAACGTGGGATCTTTCAGCCTCATCTTTCAGCAGGCGGGATTGGACTGGTGCATGTCGTCCGAGGCACCAGCCTATGATGGCATCAACTACGGTGTTTTCTATGACGATGTACAGTTTGCAAGAACAGCGGTCCGCCACGCCAAGGTAGCGGCTGAACTGGGAGTGAAAAAGATCGTCATCGCCGAATGTGGACATGCCAACAAGGCGCTTACGGTTATCGCCGACAGGCTACTGACGGGTGACATCAACGTACCGAGGGAGAATGCCATCGTCCTGTTACGGGACATAGTATGCTCTGGAAAGTTGAAGCTGGATCCATCCCGCAATGATTTTCCCGTTACACTGCATGATCCGTGCAACATGGTCAGACTCATGGGTATCGTCAAACCTCAGCGAGATATCCTGGAAGCCATTCTGCCCCCAGGGCGATTCAGGGAAATGGAACCCCACGGGGTCCACAACTTCTGCTGCGGCGGAGGGTCGGGCTTTGCAATAATGTCCGGTCATAATTTTGCCGACTGGCGTCATCACGTCTCTGGCAGGAGAAAGTTCAGGCAGATCCTCGAGGCCTTCAAGGACGAGCCCATGGACCCGGAGCATCCCAAATATGTCTGTGCACCTTGTTCCAATTGCAAGGGACAGATCCGCGATATCTTCGCATATTATGGTGCAACCAAGAAGGCGGGTCTTCACTATGGCGGCCTGGTGGAGCTGATAGTCAATGCCATGGTGGATGTGAAACCTGGCTATATTAATTTCGAAGACGAGATGTAGGTTCCTTCATGTCTTTGAAGTGAGCATCCTTCCGAGTTTTTTAGAAATTTTCTGATCGGTCCGTATAATGCTTTCAGTACTCGTGTGTGCTCTATTTCAGAAAAGGAAAAGAAGATGAGATTGAGACCAATGTCAACACTGTTGGCCCTGGTGCTTGCGAGCACCACTGTCATGGCATCCACCCCTACAGGGCAAGCGGGTAAGCCCAAAGTAGATTATAAAAAACTTCAAGGAGCAATTCGACACAGATGTGTTTTGGAGTGCGTTTGGTTGGAAAAATCAGGCTTGGTTTCGTCGAATCAAAGTGAGGACGTAACCAAGGCTTGTGTGGCCAACTGTATGGATCCGAAATCCATGAAAACTGCTTTGGAGCTAAAGCTGTCCAAAACCTGGGGGACTTCCAAAAAGGAGTCCATAGAGGTCTGTCTTCCCCCGGGTGAGCAGCGCTTTCTCGATGATTTACGATGCAAGGATGGAAAGGCACCGAGTTTCAAAAGGATAGGAAGCGTAGGAGAGAGAAATCCTTCTCCGAAGAATACAGGATTCAATGAGAACATGATGAACCCGGCATACAGACTGAAGAAGGGTGAATTGGACACGCATGTCATTGATTTGTATAAGGTAAGCTGCTCCGACAAGGACTATAAATTGTATTTTGACATGTATCATTGCGGCACTCCCAAACCCTGGGCTGCACCTGCCGGTTTCAGTCGACCTGCATATGGGATGTAGATTTGAGTTCAATTGAGCGCTTTGGCAACTTTGTCTAAAAATTGTTCTTTTTCAATAGGTTTGCTCAGGTATCCCTCTGGGGGTGGTACCTTGGTGCGGCTGGATATGAATTTTTCGAAGTCTACGGATACGCCGGTGACAATGATGACCGGAATATTTTTCAGCTCATCGTTCTGTTTGACATCCCTGTAAAATCTGACCCCGCTTTTCTCAGGCATGGTAATATCAAGGGTTATCAGGTCAGGTCGCAGAGACTGCACTTTTGCCCATCCATCCTCACCATTTTCAGCAGTGCTGACACGGTATCCATTGTCCTGCAGCAGGGTGGCAAGATAAGTGCGAATATCCGGTTCATCATCGATTACCAAAACGGTCTTTGTCTCATCTGTCATGACGTCTTCTTCCTGTTTTGCAGTGGTAAATTTTCAATTTCCTCGTTCATTCTGAACTATGTTCGAGACAACTTGCAGGGTGCTGTAACAACGTGAAACACTAAACAGAAAATAGCACAAAATGTAACAATAATGAAAGACTTTTGGCCTGCTAAAAAAGCTCCATGTGGGCTTTCAATTGTCAGATTTTTCAGAAGGATTGAAACAGGTTCGCTTCAAGCTATTTTTTATCGTCGCCCTCGGGCTCCACGAGCACTCCGCGAACTATCTCCGGGCTGACCTCAACTGTTCGTTCAGTACCTGCAGGTCGGATCGGCGGAGTTTCCTTGGGGGAAACCTGGCGGATGGCTGGGTTGTTTTCCGCTGGTTTGGGTACTGGGTTGGATACTGGTTTGGATGCACTTGCATCCGAGTTCACATCCAGGCCGAGGGGAGAGAAGTGTCTTTGGAGCAATGGAGGTAGAGAATGGATTTTTTCCAGCAGGGTGCTCTTGCGTACAAAAAACACTTCGCGTTTGCCTTCCTCTTCGCCCGCATGGGTCAAGCTGAGTTCGCCAGGTACAAGGGAATGGCGGTCCAACTCCTGAACTATGGGAGCGAGATAGCTTATCAGTCTACGGACCACATCGCTGAACAGTTCCTCCTGAATCACGTCCTTGTTCTCAAGATGGATTGATTTGAGAGAAGTTTTTGACTGGTATAATGCGCTGATGGATTCTTCCGTGGATTTCCAGAAACTCGAAAGCAGGTCTTTTTGTTCAATAGAGAACAGGCTTGATGCGATAGCCTGCATGCTACCGCTACCATCAATCCAGAACGCCTTTAGTCCACCGTCGGCAAGCCTGTGAATTTGTACCACCACCTGACCCTGCCCGCTTCTAAGCTTGAGCCTGTATTCACCGATCTCTTCTTTTTCTTCGATCCGTACGATGGTTGCGTCATCTATACGAACAAGGTCCGGCACGGGTTCCTTTTTTCTCCATGCCTTTTTCGTACCAATGGGTATCTCGTGTCTTCCTGTAACCACATCCGAAAAACGTTTTGGGCTCGAGAACAGGGCAACGGAGTTTGTGTTCAGTGTATATGTACAGCTTATTCCTGCCAGATCCGTAAGTTCACACTGTGCCTGGTAGGCAGAGTTGTCCAGTTCGCAAACCAGGGTGCGAGATCGAATCTTGAGACCGCTGTCCATGAAGAACTTGCGCATATATTCGAAAGTGGCGCCTGCTACCTGGCTCGCTCGTGCCTGAAGCGCAACTATTTTTTCCTCAGCCCGGGCCCTTGTCTTGCTCTTTCCGTCCTTGGCGTGCTGCTGCAGAGTGGATGTGACCGCCTGACCGATATCCACCACTACGTCACCAGCAGGGCGGTTGGAAAAACTCGTCTGTATGGTCTTTTGCAGACCCTGTTGGAACTGCTCTATATCGCGAAGAGTTTGGGCAAGCCTTGTCTTTTCCTGCTCGATTGCCTGCCTGATCCTGATGGACTCGCCCTGGAGCTTGAGCGTCTCGACGCCCATCTCGATGACGTTCTGCAGGAGGGTTAGAACATCTTCCTGGTACGGCGCTTCTGTTAGGTCCCCAAATAAGTATCGCATGGAAAAAACATACCCACAGGTTCCACTGCTCGTCAATGCGTTTTTTTATTTTGCCCTTCGAGGGGATTGTCGAGCCTTTCGCCAACTTTCAAATGAGGTAGCTACAAGGGCCAACAGTGCCATAAGGCTCAACCATGCTCCTGCAGTAAAAGTCCAAGGTTTGTAACGCATCTCGACCTTGTTGTCGCCCTTTTTGATCGCAAGGGCTCTCATGATGTAGTTGGCCTGTAACACGTCCACGTACTGTCCGTTTATCCTGGCATGCCAACCGGGAAAATACTGGTCACTGATCACCAGATATCCGTCAGCGCATGCCTTAGCATGCATGGTGAGGTGGTTGGGGCCTTCGTCTTCAATCACCACCCTTGATTCGCAACTTTTACCATCAATGGCTTTTCCCTGTTCGAGAAAAACGGTGCTCCTCCCCGGTTCCGCAGGATCAACAAGAGCCTCGAAGGCCTGCTCGGAGGTGACGATCTTTGCCTTTTGAACCACCCATGCCCTGGGCATGGCTGTGGTGGAACGCCACAGACCTGGCATGCCTTCCGGATGGATGACCTCCTGGAGATCTGCAAAAGGCTGACTACCACGCCGAACGAAATATTCGGCACCGACCATGTCATATACGGCCCTTGGAGGCTTGTGCATGACTCTTTCTATTCGTGCCGGGATGGGGGCACCATACCCATCCACGCCATGGACTCTCAACTCGGTGTTTCTCCTCGGGACCAACACGGAAAGACTTTGTCGTATGTTGTAGGTCTTGTCCTTGGTCATGCAGGTTTTTGTTGCTGCGCACTTACCAAGGATGACCACGCTGACACGTCCGTTGAAATCCTCTGGCAGATAGTCGGCAAAAGTCGAAGCGGGTTCCATGTCCCGGGCGGGCAACCAGTATTGGCTGCCAAGCACAAAATGCGAAGCCGCCAATTCCAGCAGCACCAGTCCAAGCAAGGCCCATTTGAGACGATGGGTGTTTCGTTCGGTTTTTATGAGCAGGAGAACCGTGGCACCAAGGAACAAGAACGCACTTAGCCATATGGCTCCTGATGCTGCACCTCGCCTCATGGGCAAAAGCCGGACGCCTAGCTGTGTTAATGCAATTATCAGCCCCACTGGAGCGGCAAGCAACACTATCCGTTTTGATCGAGATCTGATCTCGCCAAGGGTTCCGGCCAGCCTGTCAAGGCCCAGCCCGGCGCTGGCCGCAATACAGAAGCTGGCCGCCACGAGGTACTTTGATGGATAGCGGAACAGACTGAAGGGAGGCAGGTTCAGCAGAATCTTCGAAGGCCAGAAATGTGAGCCCATGGCCAAGATGGCAAAGAACGCTCCACCAAAGGCAAGAATCCTCGCGATCCAGGATCTTTTCTTAAGAAAAAGTGCTGCGAGCCAGAGCGCCACTACGAGGGTTCCCAGGAAGACCGTAGGGATAAAATTTTGCTCGCCACCTGAATAGGTCGGTTTGGGCAGATCCGCGCCGAACCATCCCATGGACAAAAGCGAGATGGCGGGTGCAGACCATTGAAATCGTTCTGATGCGCTGGATGCGTGTACAGCCTGCATGGCGAATCGTGCAGCGGGGAGCAAAATGATCGCGCCCATTAGGGCGGCCCACAGTGTGCTCGCGGAAAAAAGAGCCAAAGTCTTTTTCCTGAATCCGAAAGTGAGTATCAGTGAGATACTCAACATGCCCTGCCAGATGAGCGTCTCGGGGGAACCTGACAAGAGGCTCATGGTGAAGAACACAGAGAGTTTCATGAGGTTTTTTAGAGTGGCTGCCTGCCCCATATCTACTGAAGCCATGAGTATGAAGCCTGTCCATGCTGCGGCGGACGCCACGTTCTGCTGTATGCCCAGGTGTACCATCATGGGTCCGATGGAAAACGCACTCGCTGCCAACAAGGCGGCCTGAAAGGAAGCTTCTATTCGTTTCATGAAAACATAAGTTCCGGCGGCAGCAACAACAGAGTTGAAAACCTGCTGTATGGTGATGGACCAGACGGACCCTCCAATAGCTGCAGCGATGAGGTGAGGGGGGTAGAGCACCTGCGAATACATTGTCGCGAGAAAAGGCTGCCCGAGACGTTCGTAAGGGTTCCACAGTGGCCATTGGCCTTGCTGAATGCACCTGAGAAGATAATTCGCGTCAGGAATGAACAACCTGTATACATCACGACCAGCCAGAACTTGTCCTGTGAACATCCATCTATACGCATATGCCAATCCCACCGCAAGCAGACCCCAGAGGGCAAAAGAGCGAATGGTTTTCGTGCCTGGTCGGTTCATGAAATACGAATACCCGAAAATCGTTTTTTTTGCTAATATCCGTAGAGATCGGGAAATTGGTGCTGTCATTGCCTGGCGCAGGGAGACTTGTACGGTTCCAGGAAGAAAAGTGCCCTGCAGGAGGATGCCTCCATGAGACGATTGCTGACCGTAGTTTTTTTGTTCATGATACTCTTGTTGGTTGCGGCCTGCGACAGTGCTGCCACTGGGCCGGATAGTCTTTGTACTGATGGCAAATGCGACGACGGAGACATGTGTACCAAGGATTCATGCGATCCGGACAAGGGTTGTGTTCATGATCCCATAGATCCGGCGACGGAATGTGATGATTCAAACCCATGCACTGTTGATACATGCGAATCCGATTCAGGGTGTGTACATGATGGGACTGGTGTCACAGATGGATGTGACGATGGTGATGAGTGCACCACTGACGATGTCTGTCAGGGGGATTCGGAAGGCACGTGCTCAGGCGAGCCCCTGGGTGAAGAGGCATGCGATGATGAAAATCCCTGTACCGACGACTGGTGTGAGGCAGATCTTGGCTGTGTCCATGACGGAACCGGAGTCGATGTAGCGTGCGATGATCACAATGCTTGCACGGATGGTGATGTCTGCCAGGGCGATGCGGACGGAACCTGCAGGGGCGAGGACATTGGGCCGGACCTGTGCGACGATGCAGACCCCTGTACCGCTGATTTCTGTGATGCGCAGACCGGGTGCATGCATGAAATTGATCAAGGGGCTGTGTGTGATGACGGTGATCCATGCACTGCTTCGGATACCTGTGCTGCGGATGGATCCTGCGCAGGGACAGAGCCGACTTCATGTGATGATCATAACCCGTGCACGGCAGATAGCTGTGATCCGGAGTCGGGCTGTGTGTATGATGGTACTGGTATCACTGCCGCATGTGATGATCACAACGTGTGTACTGACAACGACGTGTGTCGCGGTGATCTAGCAGGTACCTGCGCAGGAGTGTTCAGGCCTATCTCCGAATGTGACGATCACAATCCATGCACGGTCGATACCTGTCAACCCATAGAGGGATGCGTCCACGACGGCACGGGGATCGCATCGGCATGTGATGACGGCAACCCCTGTACAAGTGGTGATACCTGCCAGGGAGATGAAATGGGCACATGCTTGGGTACCTTTGCCACCAACTGCGATGACGCCAATCCGTGTACTAACGACTCGTGTGATCCGGCAACAGGCTGTGTAAACGATGGAACAGGTGTCGTATCATCATGCGATGATGGAAGTGTCTGTACCATCGATGACATGTGTCAGGGTGATACGGCCGGCACATGTGCGGGGACCGATATCACCGCAACGCTCTGTGATGATGGCAACGACTGTACTACCGATACCTGTGATCCCATAGACGGATGTCGTAACGAGTTGCAGGCATTGCATGAATGCTTCCCCACCTTCACCATCGATTATCCACCCAGGGGAGCTACCATTCAGGGATCCAACTCGGACCTGACTGTCACGGTCACTGGTTCTGTGGTGAGCGGCGCTGGAGATATAACATCATTTTCCATAAACTCGGTCCAGGTGCCGCTGAACCAGGATGGCTCCTTCAGCCAGACGGTTCAGGCCCAGGTGGGTGGTAATGTGCTGGTATTCGAGGCTACGGATAGCTTTGGATCCAGCAGAAAACGTGTTCAATCGTTTTTATGGTCAACCGATTACAGAAAACCCATGATCAACGTCTCCGGCTCTGGCATGGCTGAACAGGGAATGGGTGTATGGTTGGGTCAATCTGTTCTGGATGATGGTGATCATTCGCTGCCACCTGATGACTTTGCAACCATATTCGAGTTGGTCTTGAGCAACATGGATCTGAGTTCAATGATAGACCCGGATACTCCCATTGCGCAGCAGGGTGGGTACGACATCTACCTGACGTCCTTGTCCTATGATTCTGTGAGCACTTCGCTCACAGCCATTGATGGCGGAATGCATGTGGTGGCGTCGTTGAACGGAATACACGGAGATCTGATTTTCGATTGTCCATGTGGTTTTCCGTGTACATGCTGGTGGACAGGGGGAGATTCCACCGGTGGCCTGTCCATGGATTCTTTGGTGGTAAACGCAGATATCCTGCTGTCTGTCAATGCGGATCACACTCTGCATGTGTCTGTTGCAAATTCCTCGTCCACTATCAATAACCTGGATATATGGTCCGATGACTGGTGGACCGATTTTCTCATTAGTGTCGTCATGACCTTCATTCAGGATCAGCTGGTTACCAGCCTGGAGGACGAGATAAATAGCCAGCTTACCGACCAACTCGCTCCCATGCTGGAGGATGCCCTGGGAGCCCTGGCCATAAGCCAGACCTTCGATTTGCCAAAGCTTGACAACTCCGGGGATGTTATCACGGTCTTGCTAAGCACAGATTTCGATTTCACTGATTTTCATTCTGGAGGTGGAGCCATAGGCCTGCGAACTGGCGGCTATACCATCAAGCAGACTCCCTATGACAATCTTGGCCTTGCTTTGCGCGTTCAATGTGGACCTGGCGGCCAGCACCTGCTTATACCCGGTGCATATCCTTTCGAACTGGTGCTGTCCGATGACATGCTGAACGAACTGTTTTACGCGGCATGGAACGGTGGTCTTCTGGAGTTCCCCATCCCTCCTGAAATGTTGGGAGACCTCAGCTCGCTGGAACAATATGGTATAAGCAACCTGCATCTGGATCTCTCCGGAATGCTTGCCCCCACCGCGTCGGATTGTTCTGACGGGAATCTTTCCATCTTTATCGGAGACCTGAAGCTTCATGCATCCATGGATTTCGCTGGAATCCCTATGGATATAATCGTGTGGGCTTCTGCAAGCATGGGTCTGGAGCTTACCTTATCCGATGGACAGATCGGAATCTCCATAACCCAGATAGATGGCTTGGAAACAGAGCTGGATGTCGTGCAAGACCAGTTCATCGGATTTGTAGACCTGATGGGTGATGGTTTCGAGCAGCTCATGCGTGATGCCTTGATGCAGGCCTTTGCCAATGGTCAGTTGGCTTCCATTCCCTTGCCTGAGATCGACCTGAGCAGTGCTGTGG
>JALVPF010000198.1:0-9098 GCA_027031935.1 Myxococcales bacterium
GTCCTGCCGTTGTTCCACGGGAAGCGCAAGTTCTGCAGCCAGGGCGTTGAGATCTATTACCCTCAGTGCTCCCTGAACATAGGCCACATCGAAATTGGCCGACGCAACAAAAGCAAATCCAGCAGGATGTATGGCCAGGCCAGTAGGAAATTGAAACCCGTCCTTTACCAGAGGCTTTCCAAACCGGCCTTCCTCGCAGGAAGCCAAGGCAAAAACAGCTGTGCATAACAGGCCACAAGCAAATAATGAAAACAGCTTTCGGATCAGCAACTCGCCTCCCCGGCTGCAGTTTGCAACCTTAGAGGAACAGGAAAAAATTTAAACAAAAGCTCCCTACCTGGAGCGCTTCTTGGCAACCTTTTTCTTGGCAACCTTCTTCTTGGCCGGCTTCTTCTTGGCTACCTTCTTCTTGGCTACCTTCTTCTTGGCAACCTTCTTCTTGGCAACCTTTTTCTTGGCCGGCTTCTTCTTGGCGACCTTCTTCTTGGTTAGCTTCTTCTTAACAGGCTTTTTAGAGCTTTTCTTCCCCTTTGAAGCTTTTTTTGCAGCTTTCTTCGCATCAGCCTCCAGGATTGCGGCCTGGGCTGCAGCCAACCTGGCGATGGGCACACGGAATGGAGAACAGGAGACATAGTTCAAGCCTGTGTCATGGAAGAACTTTATGGACCTGGGCTCACCACCATGTTCACCACAAACGCCCACTTTGAGACCGGGTCTCGTGGATCGCCCACGCTCGGTACCCATGGCAACTAACTGTCCCACACCGCTTACATCTATGCTCTGGAATGGATCCATGTCGTAGAAGCCCTTTTCTATATACATGGGAAGGAACTTCCCTGCGTCATCTCTGCTCAAACCCATTGTGGTCTGGGTCAAGTCATTGGTACCAAAAGAGAAAAACTCTGCTTCCCTTGCAACTTCATCAGCAGTCAGCGCGGCTCTCGGCAACTCCACCATGGTGCCCACCAGGTAATCCATGTCCACACCCTGCTCATCTTTCACCTTCTCGGCAACCTCTCGGACAGTTGCGGCCTGGTTTGCCAACTCGGCCACATTACCCACGAAGGGAATCATGATCTCCGGCAAAGGAGCTCTGCCTGTCTGCTTCTTGACCAGGCAGGCTGCTTCCATTATGGCTCTGGCCTGCATGGCTGTTATTTCAGGGTACGAAATGCCCAGTCTGCAACCACGGTGTCCGAGCATGGGGTTGAGCTCATGCAGGGATTCCACCTTTGCCTTGAGAGCCTCGATGGAAACACCCATATCCTGAGCCAGCTCTGCTATCTCCTCTTCCTTGTGGGGCAAGAACTCGTGCAAGGGGGGATCAAGGGTCCTGATGGTAACAGGACGGTCCTCCATGGCGAGGAAAATCCCTCTGAAGTCTTCACGTTGCAGGGGCAACAACTTGTCCAGAGCGCGTAACCTTGCCTCGGTATCCTCCGCAAGGATCATCTCTCTCATGGGGCCGATCTTTTCCTCACCGAAAAACATGTGTTCGGTACGACACAAACCTATACCTTCTGCACCAAAGGCGACCGCCTGAGAAGCCTGATCCGGTTGGTCGGCGTTGGTACGTATATTCAGACGCCTGTTTGAATCAGCCCACTGCATCAGCTTGGCGAACCGACGGTAATCTGCTGACTTATCCGGCGACAGGCTCTTTTCCAACAGGACCTGTATGACCTCGGATGGCCGGGTTTTTATCTTTCCTTCCATCACCTCACCGGTGGTTCCGTCAATGGAAATCCAGTCACCCTCCGAGACAATCTTGCCAGCCACGCCCATAAGCCTGTCACGGTAGTTGATCTCCAAGTCACCACAACCGGCAACACAAACCTTGCCCATCTGCCTTGCGACGAGAGCCGCATGAGAGGTGGATCCTCCCCTGGCCGTCAGTATACCCTCTGCCGCGTTCATACCACGGATGTCCTCGGGTGACGTCTCGATGCGAACCAGGATGACCTTCTCGCCCCTCTGCGCCCATTCAACGGCATCCTCGGCATTGAACACGACTTTTCCCGATGCTGCCCCAGGTCCCGCATTGAGACCTTTGGTCAATAGCCTCCCGTGGGCAAGAGCCTCCTGCTTGTCACCTTCATCGAAAACAGGCTGCAGCAGCTGGTTAAGAGAATCAGGCTCGATCCTTCTGATGGCCTCGACTTCGTCTATCAATCCTTCATCCACCAAATCTATCGCTATCTTGATGGCCGCAGAGCCCGTGCGTTTTCCGACTCTTGTCTGCAGCATCCACAGCTTGCCGTCCTGAACCGTAAATTCCATGTCCTGCATGTCGCGGTAATGTGCTTCCACGAGTTTGGTAATGTCAACTATCTGCCTGTAGACATCTGGCGCTGCATCTTCCAACTCGGAGATGGGTCGTGGTGTCCTGATCCCTGCAACCACGTCTTCTCCCTGGGCGTTCATCAGAAACTCCCCGTACAAGGCCTTTTCACCGGTTGCCGGGTTTCTCGTAAACAGTACACCAGTTCCACTATCTTCGCCCATGTTCCCAAATACCATTGTCTGGACGTTTACCGCAGTACCCCAGTCACCCGGAATACCATTCATGGCGCGATAGGCGATGGCCCTCTCGTTGTCCCACGAACCAAAAACTGCGCCTATAGCTCCCCATAGCTGGTCATAGGGATCTTCGGGGAAGACATGCCCCGTCCTTTGGCGAATTGCACTCTTGAACTGGTCTACCAGGTCCAGGAGAGCATCCGTATCCAGGTCCGTATCGTATTCAGCGCCAACCTCACGTTTTTTTCTTTCCAGAATGACCTCGAAAGGATCTTCCTCGTCCTTGCTCTCAGGCTTCATGCCCAAGACCACGTCTCCGTACATCTGCACGAACCTGCGATAGGAGTCGTAGGCAAAGCGTCGATTACCCGTCTTGGCTGCCAGGCCCAAGACAGTCGTGTCATTCAGGCCAAGATTCAGGACCGTATCCATCATCCCCGGCATGCTCACCCTGGCTCCAGAACGAACCGACACCAAAAGAGGATTGACCGAATCGCCAAACTTGGCGCCCATGATCTTTTCCACGTGCCTGAGATTTTTCGTAACCTGGTCTTCCAGGCCTGCAGGATAGCTCCTGTTGTTGTCATAAAAAGCCGTACACACATCAGTGGTAATTGTGAATCCAGGTGGAACCGGAATACCAAGGCGACTCATCTCTGCGAGTCCGGCGCCCTTTCCACCGAGTAGGTTCTTCATGTCCCCCCTACCATCAGCTTTTCCATCGCCAAAAAAATAGACGAATTTTTTGGTGGCCATATTATTCCTCCAATGTCTGAGCAAAAGCTCTGTGTTCAAAATCCAACCAAAATCAATCTCTGGTCTGCAATCTGCTGAAATCAGCTATGCTGGCAAACAAAGTCGCTATGTCTGAAAGGAGCGACTTTCGATTTGTCTGTCTGGGAATGTCATCGGGATCATTGACCAGCACTGCTTCGAAAAAGTCGTCCACCGGAGCCCGAAGCCTAGAGGCCAAAAGATCCATGGCGTCCTCGTACCTGCGCTCGGACACAAGCTCCTGAAAGCCGGGGGCAACGGTCTTGTACACATCGTAAAGTTGCTTTTCCTCCTCATGCTGGAAAAGCTCAGGTTTTACCTCTCCACCCTCGAAGTCCTTGATGATGTTCACGACTCTCTTGAACGCAACCGCCAAATCACCAAAAGCATGCTCTTTTGCAAATGAAGCCAGAGCGTCGGATCTCAATTTTACATCCAGAATATCATCCATTCCTGCGGCCAGCACTGCATCCACCACGTCATGGGGAGCGTTTTCCTGGAGCCTCGTGCGAAGTCTCCCTTCGAAAAAGCCCATGACCGAGTCCACGAGATCCTTTTCAAATGGTTCTACGGACGTGGGTAATACCGGCTCCTTCTTTTTTCTTGCAGCGAGTTTTTTCGCCTTTGCCTGGGCTTTTTTCAGCAGCGCCTCCTCAATCTTGGGCGCCAGCTCTCCAACGGCCAAAGCCAGCAGTGAGCGCAGTGACAAATGATAACCCCTGTCCCAAACAACGCTTATGACCCCAAGACAGGCTCTTCTCAAGGCATAGGGATCAGCAGTTCCTGTCGGCCTCAAGCCGACGCCGAAACATCCCACCATGGTGTCCAGCCTATCCGCCATGGAGACGATGGCACCTGCGTCGTCGGACGGGGGCTCGTCTCCGGAGAATCTAGGGCGGTATTGATCTTTTATGGCCGACACGATCAGGGGATCTTCGCCTGCAATCTCCGCATACACTCCCCCCATCTCTCCCTGCAACTCTGGAAACTCACCAACCATCTCCGTGAGAAGGTCGCTCTTTGCCAACAAGGATGCTCGTGCCAGCAACCAGCTGAATTTCTCCTTGGCATCCGAAAGCTCGTTTATCTTCACGGACAAGGCCTCTATGACGCGAGGGATACGATCGGTCCCCAAGTCCAGCAAATGCGCGATCTCGACAGCCAAGGCAGCGACCCTGACGGCCTTTTCATAATAGGAACCCAGATCCGCCTGAAAGAGCATGTCCTGGAGCTCGGGCACCAATTCCGCAGGCGAGGTCTTCTGATCCACTTCGAAGAAAAACCTCGCGTCAGATAGCCGTGCAGACAAGACCCTCTCATTTCCATGTCTTACCACATCCGGATCCTTGACCGGTGTGTTGGAGACTGCAACAAAAGAATTGATCAGTTTGCCATCCTTGTCCTCGATGGAAAAATACCGTTGATGGTTTCGCATGGCCGCTATGAGCACCGAACGGGGAACCTCCAGAAATCTCTCGTCAAACCTGCCCAGCAAAGCCACTGGGTATTCAGTGAGATAGGCGATCTCTTCTTCCAGACCCTCGTCGCTTATCAACACCCCATCTTGTTCAGCAGCAAGTTTTCTTGCATCGGTTCTGACGATTTCCAATCTCTCTTTCGGATCGACTATGACCTTTCTTTCCCTAAGCTGAGCCAGGTAGTCATCGGGCGATTTCACTTCGAAAGATTCAGGAGACGCAAACCTGTGCCCGACAGATGTCCTCCCCGATTTCACCCCTGCAAATTCCAGGTCCAGAACCTCACCGTCCAACAGGGACAAGATCCAGTGAACAGGCCTGGCGAACAGATAATCTCCGGCACCCCACCTCATTGATTTTGGAAAGCCCAGCTTTGAAAGAGCCCCCAGTACAACATCGGCCAGCACCTGTTTTGCTGGAGCACCCTTGACAAACCTCTTTATCCCCACCACCTCGCCCTTGGGCGTCTCAAAGCGCATGAGCTTTTGGACTTCCACACCCTTGCTCCTGGCAAATCCCAGGCAGGCCTTTGTGGGATTCCCATCTGCGTCGTACGCCGCCTGGACCTTTGGTCCAAAAATCTCCTCATCCAGGTCTGTCTGCCTGTCCGCAATACCTTTTACGATGAGAACCAGCCGTCTCGGAGTACCCAAGCTCTGGATTACCAAACCGGAAATGTCACTTGCCAACCTGGCTGATTTCAAACCATTGACGAAAAGTCTCTCCAGATCAGAGAGGGCCGGTGGCAAAAATCTTGCCGGTATTTCCTCACAACCGACTTCGAGTAGGAAGTCCATTAAATCACCTGTCAGTTGTCAAAAGTCGTTTTTCGTTGAGTTGGATAATTCCAAATCTCCCAATCATTGGTTCTTGAATTCCTTGATCTGCTTTGTGGGCTTTGAACATCCTGAGGGCTCTCTTTCGAAATTGGACAACTCCTTGGGCTCCTCGGAGTCCTTGCCCTTGTCCCCTGGCTTGTCCAACACATCGGATCTGAAAATCAAAACGAGCAAAGCGGTGATGGTGACTACGAAACCACCAAACATGAGTATGCGTTCGAGCACTGAAGGTGTCTCGCCAGGCATCCTGCCCCTCTTGATGATCCTCCATCCGATGAGCATGACCACGCCAGCCACAAGAAGAAAAAACAACTCACTTTCAAAAAAATGTTTCATGCCTCGGCATTCTCCTGCTGGTACAGCAAAGGCCATCCAAGGCGTTTGCGTTCGTCCAGATACATTCTGGCACAGGTACGTGCAAGATCACGCACCCGTCCGATGTATGCCTGACGCTCGGTAACGCTGATAGCGCCCCTGGCGTCGAGAATATTGAAAGAATGTGAACACTTGAGGCAGTAATCATAGGCTGGCAGAGCCTGGGATTTTTTGTGGGATTGCAGTCTTTTGCACTCCTGTTCATACATGTCGAACAGCTCAAACAGCATTTTGGTATCTGCAGCGTTGAAATTGTACTCGGAAAATTCCACCTCTGCCTGATGATGAACCTGGCCATATTTGATCTTGTCGTTCCACCGCAGATCGTAGACATTGTCCACGTCCTGCAACATCATGGCCAGTCGTTCAAGCCCATAGGTCAACTCAACCGAAATGGGCTTGAGATCTATTCCGCCGCACTGCTGGAAGTAGGTAAACTGGGTGACCTCCATGCCATCCAGCCACACTTCCCAACCAAGCCCCCACGCTCCAAGAGTCGGAGACTCCCAGTCATCTTCCACAAACCTAAGATCGTGCGCTTCGACGGCAATACCTATAGCCCGGAGTGAATCCAGGTACAGATCCTGCACATTGGACGGTGAAGGTTTCAGGATGACCTGGAACTGGTAATAATGCTGCAACCTGTTGGGATTTTCCCCGAAACGACCGTCTGTCGGACGACGGCATGGCTCCACATATGCCACTCGCCAGGGCTCGGGTCCCAGGGAACGGAGAAAGGTCGCAGGATGGAAGGTTCCCGCCCCTGTTTCCATGTCGTAAGGTTGCTGGACCAGGCACCCCTGGTCCATCCAGAACTGCTGCAGCTTGATGATCACTTCCTGGAAATTCACGTTGTCATTTCCCCTTCAGTTGGTCCCGAAGTGCGCCGGAACCTACCATCCTGTAAGGGGAATGTCAACGAGAGAATACCCGAGACCCGCCATGATTTCCCACCTCGCTTGCGATCTGGGAAATCTGATTCAATAGTGTGGGAGTCCTCATGACGCCTTTGGCGTCACCCACAGATGATAAAAATCACCCTGGAGCGTGTGGTACGGCCCTGTCTACGGCTAGCTACCCTTGGCTTCTCGGCAAGCTCGAAGCTACGGGCAGCTTCGCCTGCCGCGGGCCTACGAAGATGCTGCAACTTAATAAATTTTCGAGGCAGATTCGGGACCTGAGGGAAGAGATTCGGAATGCGATACGAATTTGATGATTACGATGCCAAGCTGGAAAGTTAGGGTTTAAAAACGACCCGTTCGGGTGTAATATGAGCGCCCTACAATTTAAGGAGTGAAACAATGCGAGTCTTCCCGGAATTTCGCCCATTGGCAACAGGCGTGCTGACTGTCTTGGCTCTCGTCATGTTCGTGACCGGATGCAGCGGAGAGCAAGGCCCAGATGAGAGCATCCATCTGCCCCAGAAATGGATCAGTGATGAGACCAAGACTCCCATGAATATTCACCTGACCTGGCAGGATGATCCCACCAGCAGCGTGGTCATACAATGGCGGACCGAGTTCATGGACGCAAGCGGCTACACCCCGAGAGTGTGGTTTGCAAAAGACGACCCGGAGAATATAGACAAATCGTCCAGCGAGCCTCAGATAGTGGTTTTCTCTTCCACCAGGGTGGCGGAAGGAACGGGAACCATCTATCACGACAGCCTGACCAATGACACGGGCGAGGAATTTGTGAACTGGGAGGTAGAGCTGACCGGACTCGAACCATCCACCACATACTATTATCGTGCAGGCACCTGGGATGAGTTTGACGAAGAAGCACGAACTCTCCAGGGAGTAAATCTGTCTGGCTGTTACAGCTTTACAACGGCACCGCCTGTAGCCCCCTCCACAGCTTACAGGTTCGTCGCAGCAGGTGACAGTCGAGGCGGATATGATGGGATTGCAGCAAACATAGACAGGTACAAGGATCTGGGTGCCGACTTCTGGTTGTTCTCCGGAGACATGACAGACATGGGGGTACAAGGCCAGTGGGACCTGTGGTTTGAAGCCATGGGGCCTCTTTTGAAAGATACGGTCCTGATGCCGGTGATTGGCAACCATGAAATATTCGAAAGGGTGTACTTCGAGCAGTTCGCTCTGCCTGTCATGGATGGACTGCCTGAGGGATTTTCCGAATATGCATGGTCCTTCGATTATGGCAACACGCACTTCGTGGGACTGAATTCCAACAGCGAGTCTGCAGTCCAGGATCAAGTCCAGTGGCTGGATTCAGACCTTGCCAAGTCCAGCTCAAACCAAAACATCGTCTGGACAGTAATAATTTTTCATCACGCAGCCTTCTCTGCCTCCCACCATGGATCCACCGATTACGTAAAACAGAACTGGGTTCCTATTTTTGAAAAACACAATGTTGATATAGTGTTCAATGGACACGATCACGACTACGAGCGAACTTTTCCCATCCGGGACGGCCAGGTTGCTGATGATGGAGACGGAGTGGTCTATGTGGTTGCCGGGGGATTTTTCTCACCTCCATATTCAGCCGGAAGCGACTGGTGGACTGCTGTATCCCGCGATGGAGACGTGGGCAACTACGTGGTAGTGGATGTCATCGGTAATAAAATGAAGGTGAAGGCATACAGTGTTGATGGCAAAGAGTTAGTCGATGAATTCACCTTGGAAAAATAGATTGAAAAACAGAAAGAATAAAGACGCTATTTTCCCTCATCCTTCTGTTCAAGACCTGATTGATCATACACCTCCTGGCCCAGGAGAATCACCCTGTTGCCGTTTTCAGAAGGTGCAACAGCGACACAAACCACACCGCTATCATCAAACAGGGTAAGCCTCCTTATACCATCCAAGGCAAGCTTGTCGCTGAGTTCCACCACCACATCCCTTCGCTCGGACTCGGTCATCTCCTCCCAACGAGGATCCGCCACATAGGCGTTTATTGTGTCATCTTTTTGAAGTGCATCTTTCAAAACCAGAAGCTGTTCGTATTCAGTCAAATCCGCACTTGATGCCTTGCTCTGAAAAACGGACGAGGCGACAGATCCGAAAACACCCAAAGCAATTCCCATGACAAGCAAGGCCGCAATAAACTTCCATTTTGGAGCATGTTGAACAGAATGGTGGTTCAGGTG
>JALVPF010000198.1:9108-16000 GCA_027031935.1 Myxococcales bacterium
TCTTCTTGTTCCTCTGTGAATGAGCCTGATGCTCGTAAGCAACAATTTTTTCGTCCATCCCTTCCACTGGTCGGGATGCAATTTTTTGTACGACTTCCAAAAAACCTTCAGACGCCCTGAGCAGGTTTTCAGCCTTCGCCCGCAATTGCCCCATGTTGCGGAGGCTTTCAAAGCCTTCCGGCATCAACATTCCAATGCCATGTTCATGCCGTGCTGCATAAAAAATATTGACAGGTACTGTGGCCTCCTCCACCGTAACCCCAGTTTCACTAAGAAGCATGTTCCAGTACATGGTCAGGTCTACAGTGAGCCCCTTCAGAAAATCCTGGCACCAACTGCTCAACAGATACTGAATAGTCTCCGTATGCGCAAACTCCGGCAACCTGGCTATTTCCACGGAGGCAACCAAAGAGTTGACCACCCACTTTCTCAGAGCCATGCCATCAAGTTCGGCAGCCCTCCCCTTCGGCTCTGGTTGAACTTCCATCTGAATGGAAAAACCAAGGTCGACTTGGTCTTCTCCCTCCATGACCTCAGCTTGCTCTTGGCCAGGAGCAGGTTCACCTTTATCATCAGCATCAGGCTCATCCGGTGACGATTCTTTCGAAGCAGCCTCTTCAGACATTGCTTTCGGTATGGACGTGCCCGTGGAAGTCGATATCTCGGACAACTCCCCCAGGAGATGTTCTGAAAGAGCCCTTTCCAGAAGTTCCCTGGAGTCTTCTTCCAGGTCGATGAACTTGACGCCCATTCCGGGAATCCTGGGGCGTTCCCCTGGAAGACTCATGGGTGCCTGCCAGGCGACCACACCAATACCCTTGACCTCCCCCAAATCATCCGGAAGCTGGATTTCGAAACTGATGCCGGTCCCGGAGTCTCCGGGTTCTTGTGTCCTTATGAACACACCGCTCGAACTGATATTGATCACATGCCCATGGTAAGGAGAAGCATCCCCCTTGTACCTGAACAGTACGCTCATGCCTGCTGTAGCCCGAGGTGCAACCCTTCTTTCCTTTGCAGCTTCAGAAGCCTCCTTTGCAGCTTTAAAATCCTCCTCGGGTTTTTGCAAGGAAGGGTGCTGCGCCAGATGTTTTTTTATAACGGTCTTTATCAATGCTTTCGACGCATCATCCAGAACCCTGAAACGGATTCCCATGCCAGCTGGCCTTACCTGCTCCATTGCCTTGCCGGGACTCCTCGTCCACGCCACCTGCCCGGTCCCACGCATGATTTTTTCTCCACCCTTTGCGTGGAGAATTATCTCAAACTTAACCCGGTCCCCTTTTTTGGCTGGAGATGCAGTCTGGACGAACATACCGCTTTCACTAAGGTTTCTGGAATATGCATCAGTGAATTCCGTATTGTTGCCAATAGCCAGTCTCACCCGAAGGTTGACCGGGACTCGCAGATTTTGCCGATTTTCCTTGCCGTTCATGGCAAACCCCAAAATAGACAGACCAAACATCCGATAGTATAATTATCGGTATAGTACAAGACATCTTGAGAATTGGCCAATTTTCCAACTGACACGACGAGGGCTGAAATGGAATCGAGATCGAGAAATCGCCATGGGTTCACTCTGGTGGAACTAATGAGCACCGTGGCAATCGTTGGCATCCTTGCAGCTGTGGCCATTCCCTCATTTGTAAACAACATCAGGGAATCCAAGGTCTCGGAAGTGCCAATAAACCTGGGACGGTGCTACCGAGGTGTGATCGATTACTTCAACAGCCCCCATGCAGATGGAAATGGAAACACCGTGTCAATGGCTCTCCCTAGAAGAATGCGCCGCCCCCTGTGTCCAAACCCAAGGGGAAGAGGCAACGGCAGGCTCAGGCAGCTAAACGGCGGATCGAGCAGAATCAATCAGCGCCTTTACAACCGACGTGTTGGTGAGGTTTTCAAGGAAATAGGATTCATAATTACCGATTCATGTTATGCATGTTATTCATATACTACGAACTATCGTGCCAGGAGGGGCATCAGGGATGGCAACTGGTTTCGTTGTATCGCCTACACCGATGTGGACGATGACAATCTCCTGTCCATTTGGCACAAGACAGGAACCTACCGATCTGGACCAGGCTCCTTCCAGGGCGGAGCGGTTTATCATCTACCCACCAGCGACGACTGGTAAGCTGGATTTCTGACGCTTTGCTCAACGGGAAAGCAAATTGGACCTCGGAGAAATCGCACCAAATAACGGCCGCAAGTGCTTTCGTCTCACAAAGCGAGCCCCTTTGAAACGTCCTCTACTATCATTTCCCCCACACTGGAATCTACTCATCCACCCAAATGCTGGACCAGGACGATTCAATGTGCTTGGATCAACCGGGATTTGCGTAGGCACCAATATCCTCCATGCCTCCTCCGGAAACTGGTCGTAAAAAGTCTGGATCGACAGGGTCGGTGCTGATGAACTCGACTGCCCCAGAGCGCTGCCACGAGTTGTTGACCTCATCAGTGCTTGCGTTTGAAGGACCTGCTCCATTGTCGTGAGCGATATTGGCATGCACGTCGTTGCCAATACCAGCAAGATCGTAAAAGCCTTTACCTCCGTTGGACCAGGCTGTATTATAACGCCAAATGCAATCGATATTGTCGCGCTCACTGATGTCGACACCGTGGCTCTTGTTTTTATAGGAAATATTGTGTTCGATGATGTTTCCCTGGCTGCCTGAACCACCTGTCTTTATTCCCTGGCCATTTCCCCTGAAGTCCGCAGCCACAAAATCGCTTCCATCCGGATGACGACCGTTCCAATAAACACGATTGAATCGAACCGTGACGCCACGTGCATAGAAAAGATCGATACCGTCATCTGAGTTTCCATACACAGTATTGTGCTCGATGATGGTGCCATCGGTTTCCAACGTGGACGTTATCCCATCTGCATTGTTTCCGTTGTCATATGCCCCTGAAGAAAAACCATAATCAGAGTTTCCGTAGCTGACGTTATCACGGATGATACATTGTCGTCCGTGATTCGAGATTCCTGTTAAAAGATTATCATGTACAACTAGTCCCTCGACAATTACATGGTCTCCCTCGTTATACAACCCGAAAGCAGCATTTTGACGGATCTCAAAATTGCGCAGCGTAACGTAATCGCCCTGGACCCGGAAGGATCGGTGTTCCGAAGCTAATGACCCCACATTCCAGTCACTGGGTGTACCCTCGATCGTGGTATGCTCTCCTGGATAGCCCTCTACAACTATGCGAGCATCAGCTAATCCATTGCTGGACACAGTGGGGTAGTAGGGGTCTGCACCCGTAATGCTGAAGTGGTAGACACCTCCGCGAAGCCACACAGTCTGCCCCGGTTCGACTCGCGAAAGTGCACGATGTAGAGACATCGGGTTTGCCTGAGAGCCGTCCGATCCAAGATCGCGGTCCGATCCGTAGACGACATCAGGTGAAGCATACAAGTCCGTCGCACTCGGACTACCCGGTGGTACCGAGCGAGCACCCACCGTCTGACGAATACCCAGGAGGCTATTGTAGAAAGAGCTGACACTAGCGTTGTGCATCATGACGTAGGGACGACTCTCGGTTTCTGCTTTCGAACCACGAAATGTGCGGTTTTCTCTAGGAAAATCGATGGTTCCATCACTCCGAGCGCCCCACGAATAGACACCCGTCAGGTCCTCTCGCGAGCTTCCGCTTCGCTTGTCCACCTCTACCGAGAAGTCTGGATTGCCGCGGTCCTCGATTGCCTTAGACTGACCTGGCCGAGCTTCAAACAGTGTGTAGTTGATCGCCTGAAAACCTAACTCCCTTTGAACGTTGGGATAACCCACTATCTCATTGTCGTAGCCCGAGAAAGAAATATCCTCCCAAACCATGTCTCCAGATACATTATCTGGCCGATTATTGTATAGCTGAAACACCTCCCCTTCGGGTATGGCGACACCATCTTCGAAGATCGTCCCAGCCCGCGTGAAAAGGATACCCCGCAAGTGATAATTTGCCAGAGCGCCACCTTCGTGAGTTAGAAAGGTCGGCATCCAGTATGCGCCGCCTCGAATCAGCCTCTCGGTGTAAGTCAGATCGAAACTGCTGTCGTGGACATAGAGATGATTTCCATTTGGGTTTTTGATCGAGTGGTCGTGAAGAGGATCAATAAGCTGCGTGCCTACGATCTCTACATAGTTGTTGTAGATATCGAGTGTCGCGGAAATGTTGTCCCCTAGTATGCAGTCATGAATCACAGTGCTGTTGCCACGCCGAATGCCGACCTGTCCAGCGAGGTGCACGCCGTCTGAGTTTTGCGAAAGAAACTGATAGTTTGTAGGCACTGGAATCGTAAAGTTAGCACGAATCATCGCGCTGGTGTGGCCGAGGCGCTTTCGCAGGCCCCGCAGCGTGATGAAGTTAAAGTCACTCCCAGCCGTTGTGCCTCCACTGGCGCCACCGACAGCCCCAAAGCTGTCATCAAATTCTATGTTCTCAAACAAAAAATTCTCCCTCACGCCGCCGTCGGTGTGATCAACCGCGTAGAGAAAGCTCCAACGCGTGTTGTTCGTTTCGTTGTAGAAGCTGAGGTTTCTGATTGCCACATCGTCGGATTTCTCGATCGAGAAAAGCCTCACGTTGGTCCGGTCAAGAGGTGTGGGCGTTGAAGCGACAAAGACTGTCTCACCGATGCCAGCGCCCTGAATGACTGTTCGAGATGGGATGCGCATGACATAATAAGTTCCGGGGTCGGTAACCGCGTACGTGCCAGCCGCAAAGTTGACAAAGTGGGTGCCACCATCGTTCCACACATAGCTGCCATCTATCTGCGAGGCCTGGTTGGAGACAAGGCTCTGATACTCGGCGATAGAGGAGACGTCGTGTGTGCTCATGCCTTCGAGCGAAATTTCCTGAAAGCCCCAGGGCGTCTCTTGTGTCGGACGTCCAAGCGCGCGCATCTGATCGTAGTAGTCACGGTTGAAATGAGTAGCATTTGGAGGGCTTGGGGGTACATAGCCACCTCCATCCTCTACGCAGCTGAGACCCTCGGAGTGATATCCATCATCGCAGGAACAGGATGCACTGCCATCGATAGCGGAGCATGTTCCGTGAGCCGAGCAATCAACCCCCTCACAGGGATTAACTTCCCCATCCTCAATGCAATTGAGTCCTTCTGTGTGATACCCATCGTCGCAGTGACAGACTGCACTACCGTCGATAGCGAAGCATGTGCCGTGATCCGAACAATCAATCCCTTCACAGGGATTAACTTCCCCATCCTCAATGCAATTGAGTCCTTCTGTGTGATACCCATCGTCGCACACACACACTAGATCTCCTGTCACTTCTATGGCACACACTCCGTGTTCGGAACAATCAACGTCCTTACAAGGATTCATGCTGCCATCTTCTATACAGTCGAAACCTTCTGCGTGATAACCTTCATCACATGCACACAGTGCACCACTCGCGGACACGGCACATACCCCGTGATCCGAACACGTCACTCCCTCACACACGTTAGAACCGCTTACACTTCCTACACATGACAAGAAAATCATAGACGACAGGCACGACAGCACACTCATCAACAAAATCTTTGTCATTACTCTATCCTTTCCCTCCCATTTTTGGAAATATATCAAAACACCATCATTCAGTGATTGCAATGGGCTTTCCTTCCAGGCCTGGGCGGTTTATCACTTACCCACCAGTGACGACTGGTGAGCTAGTTTTCATCCAGAAACGGCTCTTTTCCGCAATCTCTGCGTCAAACTTCACATTTTCTTGTGCGGCATACAAAAGCACGCCTCCGCGCAAATGTTTGTTCTCCTTGACTTTACGAAAAATTTCTCGTTTCGGCATTGAAACACCAGGGGTCCCATCCGTAGTTTTGAGATGGGCACAAGCTAGACTTCTAATCTGGTGAGTTGAACTTCAGTAATATACTAAGGACATTGAGTGACAATGCCCGCGTGCCGGGCGGCTTTTTGAAGAGCCTTGTCCAAAGTGGCCAGGGCGAGCCCGCGACGTTCGGCCAGCTCCAGGTATGCAGCATCATATGTGCTCAGTTTATATCTTTGCGCCAACGCCATGTGACGGACAAAGGCCTGTGCTCCCAGGAGCGTATCGGTATAAATCGGAAGATGGGAATAGAGTTCGACCAGACGTCCTGCGCTTGAATGCATCAGCCGTCCATGTCGCTCGGCCATTGTCAGTGCGTTGGATAGCTCATACCACCACAAAGCCGGAACCCAGAAACGACTCTCACTTTCTACACTTTTCAAAATCTCATCTGCAGCTGAGAAATTCTCATCCGGAATGGACCAGGCCAAGGCAAGGGAGCAATCAAGGACCAGCTCTATCAAAACCGCCGCCCTGCGTCTATGAGTTCCCTGATGCCTGGACCGGGTTTGACAGTTTCCCGTATGCGCAGAAATTCAGAACGAATCTCATCGAAGCTTGTCTCCACAACTTCATCTCCTATGGGAACCAACTTCGCCACCGCCTTTCCCCTTCGCATGATCACGAAACTCCGTCCTTTTTCGGTCTCCCTCAACAGCTCCGCAAGGCGGGTTTTTGCCTCAAAGGAACCTATCTCGTCAGACAAATCGGACATGATGAAGTCTCCTTGGATTTATTCCATAAACCAGTTTACTAAACCAGTTTTACTTATCAAGCAAAAATATACAGCATAATTCCGCTGTTACAATAGTTCTCCCCCCCAAAAACCGCGAGTTATTCTATGTATGCAGACAAGGCCCTCAATTGCGCTTCATCCAGGATAGAACAAAACAAAGCAGCAAGATTGCAGAGATGGACAGCCCCTGTCGCGAGTTTGCTGACGCACAGCCGCATCCCTGTCCATCCAGACTTGGCGGCTCATCCGCCTCAGACTCGGCGTGGTCCAAGCCAGCATCTTGGTCTGCATCAGGTC
>JALVPF010000199.1 GCA_027031935.1 Myxococcales bacterium
ACGAAAAGCGTCTCTTAGCTCTGCCCTGTCGCTGGTGACAAAAACCCTTGCGTCTTTATGCAGATCATCCAGGATATGGATTTGCTCGCGAAATTTTTCCAACTCAGGTTCAGGCTCGAATGCGAGTACATTTCGCACACCATTTTTCACCAATGCTTTTACATGGTAGCCCAGGCCACAGCCCAAAAGCACCCACATGGATTTTTCAGGCTCGTCTTTTCCTTCAGTTTGGAGCTTTGCCCACCTGTCAGCCTCGATCTGCGGATCATAGGCCGAATGAACATATTTTCCACTGATTCGCAGGGTCTTCTGGCCATTTTTCGCGTCCAAAAGCTCCGCGCCCGCCAAATGGTCCATGTTAGATAATGCTGCAATCGCTTCCATGACCTGCTCCCTCGTAAAGCATCTGAGCCCACGTGTCACTTCACCGATGTAAACATCCTGCAAATGCAGTGCCAGCCAGAGTCAAAAAGAAAAGACAAAGAATGGACCTGAGATAACTCTTTGATTTTTTTCTTTAACTTTCAACTTTACGGGTGCTGATGGGAGAAAGGGCATAGGGTTTATATCCCCTGAGAGTCGTTCGTATGACGGAACGTTGACGCTTTGCATGAGCCAACAGCTCCAGGCGGCTCGTGCAAGTCTCAATCAGAGCATCCCCCGAACGAAGCAACTTCTCGAGTTTGTTGCGGAATTCTTTATCATTTTTCCAGAGGCGGGAAGCTCCGGATGCGCGAGCAGAAGCGTCAAAGTCTCTCAAATCACCGATGAGGTCTTGGCGTTGTTTCAGAAGTAACGGCAATTGCTCAAATTTATCGAAAGCAAGGGCTTCGTGTATCCTTAAGGTTAGCTCTTCGAGCTTGCCGAGCACGCCGAGGGCTGCCTGAGAATCAACTTTCATCATCCAGCCCGTCTCAGTTCCCCTGATTTGGAGACCTTGTCAATTGCCTCGGCCCAACCACTCCTGAGTTCTTTCAAAATCCCGCCAACCGTCTCCAGGTTCTTTTTTCCACCATTGAGTTGGGCACTCATTATCTGGTCCTGCAGAAAAACATACAGCCGCTCCAAATTGTCGCAAAGCTCCGGTGCCTTGGTGTTATCGAGCATGTTCTGAAGCTCCTGTATTATGGCAAGACTTTTTCCCATGGGAGCCAGGGCCTGAACTTTTTTCTCCTCTTGAAGCAACTGCAGAGCCTGCTCATTGAAGCGGATAGCCCCATCGTATAGCATCAGGAGCAATTGTCCCCGGTCAGCAGTCATGACCTTGGACTTGAAATATGGATTTTGCATTTAGCTCAACCTCCTAATGATGACAGAGAACTCTGTTGTCCCTTCAGCTGGGAAATGGTGGTCTCCAAGGCGGTAAACTGCGCCACCAACTGACGTTCATATGCATCGATTCTCAACTCCATACGATCGATCTGGCTGGCCAGGTTATCATACCTGTCGTCCAGGCCATCCTGACGTTGCTTGATTATACCATCTACCGAGTCGGTGTAATCCTCGATCACAGAGTTGAGCCGGTCGATGATTCCAGTGTCAGCGGTGGTAAACAAGGATGCTATCCCCTTGAAGTCCTCGTCCATGGCATCGCTCAAGTCCGATTCATTGATTGTCAGACTCCCATCTGAAGAGGAACTTATTCCGACCTCGCCAAGGGTTGAAAAATTTCCTCCTGCACCAGTAACGGAATCGGACAATGTCGTCTGAAGCCTCATCATCATCCCTCGCAGCGTGCCATCACCAAAC
>JALVPF010000200.1:0-1211 GCA_027031935.1 Myxococcales bacterium
GGGTCAGGTCATTTATGGTGCCATCGGTATACAGATTGTCGAGGAAGAGATGAAAGGCCAGTTCGCTGTCGGTCTCTCCTAATACGTTTCTGGCCAGGAAAGGAGGCAGAGAAGCGAGAATGTCAGCACGTTTCGGCTCTATCATTGGTAGATGTCCAACGTGGGCGAAGAGCCATCGTCTGAATCTGAATGGGTGAGTGTTTTTGTTTTTCCATGCACCGACCGTTGCTCTTCTGACATGAACCAGAAGCGTGTTGGATTCTATCCCTTTGACCAGTTGCGAATAATCGATGTCCTCCTGCTGATTGGACGGGCGTCTCTTGAGCAGAGGATCATCATCGGAATAATATCCCAGGCCCAAACCATGATGGCCCTGGTGGTCGGTCAATTTCAGTGACTCATTTACTTCTTCTATGGCACAGCTGAGCAAGTCCGCATCATTACACATTACACCAAGCATCCTGCACATGCTTTGCCTCCTTTGCTGGAGGGTTGAACGTACATAACGCTACCGGATCGGGACAGGGCATGCAAGCAAAAGAAAAACGCAACGAGTCGTTTAATATTTGTAAAATGCCATATATATTCAATAGATGACTATCCATTGGGAAAAAATTATTTCTTTCGTCCCTTATTGTAAGGCCTCCGTTTCCAAAACACGAGGCAGTTGGCGGAAAATTCCTCCATCAAGAAAAATACCTTTGTTGTTGATTTATAAATACAATATTCCTACACTTGGTATGGCTTAAAATCAGGGAGGCATGTGATGTCAAGTGGCAGGGTGTTTATGCGGTTGGTTGCATGGTTGGGATTTTGTTTCTTCGCTTTCTCTGCTTGTTCAAGTGAACCAAGCATGGACGGCAAGACTGTGGGCACCTGGATCGATCTTCTCAGGCATGATGACTGGTCGGTTCAGGAAGAGGCTCAAAACAGTCTTACCAGGATGGGAAAAACTGCGGTCCCTTATTTGGAACGAGGTCTGAAGACCAAGGACCCAACGCTGAGACGAGGGATCATCATAACTCTGGGCAAGATCGGTGCTGACTCCAAGTCATGTGTTCCTATGCTCCTGTCAGCCATTTCCAGGGAAAAGGTTGCCTTGATAAGGGCGAGCATCATAAAGGCGCTGGCTTCCATTGACCCGACGGACGAAAAGGTGAGGGCAGAGTTTACACGCCGTCTGAAAGATGTGGATCCCGATGTGAGAAAGG
>JALVPF010000200.1:1221-19851 GCA_027031935.1 Myxococcales bacterium
GAGAAAGGCTGCGGAGCTTGCTTTGCATCCGCCTGTGGCGAAACCAGAACTCAAGGCCGCAAAAAAAACTTCCTCCATTCAGAACGCTCCGGTAATCATGGAGTTTGTCCTCAGGGATGCGGTAAAGAGTGAGATTGAGAAAAAATCACCCGGGCTGGCCTTCGCCTTGATAGCCGAGGTATCGAGGGCTGATCGCCGAGCCGCCATAGTATGGCCAGGTATCAAGCAGGGTAAAATTCTGGATAATGACATCGTCGCTTTTGTTTTTGAGAAATCATCAGACAAGAAATCATGGACATTGCTGGAGCAGCTGGGACCCATGCGTGGTTCTGATGCCTCCACAAAACTCTCCAAGGCATTGGGCGGTCCTGACCAGCAGCAAGTTGTAAGGCATTGTGGGGTGCCAAGAGAGAAGTTGGCCGGGTACATCAATGAGCATGTTCAGGCCTTCTCGACGGCACTGAAGTCAGGTAATGGCGAAAAGGCAATGGGTGAATTCGAATCATTGTCCAGCGCGTTTTCCTTCCCTCTGGTGGCCTTGGGCGATTTTTTACCCGCGATGCTCTCCAAAGACTTGACCGCCTGGAAATGGGCCCTGGATTCTTCAGGTAAAAGTGACGAGCTTGTGCTCCATGCCTCCGTAAACGGTAAGCAGATGGACGGAACCGTTGAACTCAGGCCTTGCGGGCAAGGGGTAGTTATTGGCAAGATTACAGAAAAAAAGAACTAGTGGTATAAGCGGATGTATTAGAGTCTGGTGGGGACATTGACTAAGGACAAAAAGAAAACTCCCGTAGGTAAAATCAACCGTTCTGACTCTTCGATTGTTTTTCGAACCTCCGCCAAGACCATGGCCGAGCTGATAAAGAACCTGGCTCCAAGCGTGAGGAAATGGGGCTTTATCGTCAAGGATGTTCCCGAACGTGCTGAAGGAGCAATAGCAGAGCTCAATCTGTTATTGAAAGATGGAAGACCAGCCATAAAAGCAAAGGTTGAGGTCAAGCGGCCCAAGGGACTGCCCAAAGGCAGGATGGCGCTCGTCATTAAATCCATGGATCAGGCTTCGCAGGTTGCGTGGGGCAGAGTTCAGCAGCTAAAAAAAAAGGCAGAAGGTCGTGTGTCTGTCTCCGGCCATGTGCCCGATGCGCTTTCCCCTGGGTCGGATTCCTCTTCAAGCCAAGCCGCTGGCCCCACTCGATGCTTGGATCAGGCTCAAGTACGGCCCCGGCGACAGGCCTCTGCTAAAGCCCCGGCACGGGATTTGTCCCAAACACCACAAGCATCGGTTCCGGAGCCACCTATCCCAGAGCCACCCATTGCACACACACCTGCTGTAAAACAAGCAGAACCTGATGCCCAGGCTGCAGGTGATGATTCTGTTTTTGCAGCACAGCCCCAAATTCCTCCGCAACAGCAGGATGACATCGTACGACCGCTACCCGATTTGTCTGCTGATTTACTGAAGGAAGTCACCAGAGACGAGGTCCAGGCAGCGGAGATCCATGTCTCTACACAACCAAGTATTAAAGGAACTTTGGATGAAAGCCTGCGTCGTATGGTGCTCCTGGTCGAAGACCGAGACCTGGAAAAGCTATGTTCCGGTTCCACTGATGAGGACCATGTAGAAGGACCCATCCTGGGTATCGATCTTGGCACCACAAATTCTTGCTGTGCCATAGTGAAAAGCGGAAAGCCTTTTGTGATTCCCTCGAGAAGGGGACATAACACCATTCCATCAGTAGTCGCCATCAATGAGCTTGGTGACGAGCTTGTGGGTCATGCGGCCAAAGCCCAAATGGAGATTAACCCCGGGAGAACAATCTATGGGAGCAAACGACTGGTGGGCCGCCCTTTCGATTCTCCTGTGGTGAGAGAGGTCAGAGACAGGTTCCATTACAAGATTGTCAAGGGGCACGACAACAGCGCAGCTGTCCAGATCGATGACAAGGTGCTTACACTGGAGGAAGTGGCCGCAAAGATTCTCACTGAAATACGTGATACAGCACAGGAGTATGTTGGAGGATACATAAAGCGCGCAGTCATAACTGTCCCTGCATTTTTCAATGAAAACCAGCGCCAGGCTGTTCGCAAGGCAGGGGAGTTGGCCGGCTTCAAGGTGGAGCGGATACTCAATGAACCAACCGCTGCAGCCATAACCTTCGGAATGAAGGCCGAGGGGGATAGGACCCTGTTGGTGTATGATCTGGGTGGTGGAACTTTTGATGCTACCTTGCTGGAGATGAAGGGGGATACCTTTGAGGTCTTGTCAACAGGTGGTGACACTTTTCTGGGTGGAGTGGATTTCGACAATCAACTGATGGACCACGTTCTCATTGAGTTCCAACTGTCTCTTGGAAAGATGCCGGAGATAGATCGCGTGGCTTATCTTCGTGTGTTGCAAGGGGCAGAGTTCGCAAAACGAACGCTCAGTTCCAAAAGCGAAGCCAGAATTGCTTTGCCTTTCATCGGCAAGCTGGATGGGGCCCCCGTAAATCTCGATATTACAGTGGATCGAAAGACCCTTGAAAAACTGGTTACACCCCTCGTAGACCGGACAATGGATGTGTGTGAGTCTGTGCTCGCAGAACGTGGGCTGGGTACTGATGTCGTGGATGATATCTTGCTGGTGGGTGGACAGACTCGCATGCCGATGATCTGGGAGAAAATCCAGGAGCTTTTCGGCAAGGAGCCGCTCAAGGGTGTTCATCCGGATGAATCAGTGGCCATAGGTGCGGCTCTCATGGGAGAGTCCATAAACAAGAAGGCTTCTTTCAAGTTGGTTGACGTCTTGCCCATGTCCATAGGCATTGGAGTGCCTGGAGGCGTATTCCGCAAGGTCATATCCGGTGGTACCGCGTTGCCTGCTTCTCGCACCTATGGCTTGTACACCTACCTTGACAACCAGACCAGAATGGTCATTCCCGTATATCGAACCGGGACCGGCCGGGAGCAGGATGATAGAGATGACTTTTGGATTGACCCAGGAGTGTTTGCTGAGGGTTACCGCCAGGGACAGGGATGGTGGAGAGTTGGCAGACGTGCAACTAAACGCCAGCGACTCCATGGTCAACTTGATTTCCAGGCTGGAATCTGTAGCCGATGCCCAGGTGTCGGTTCCTGCAGAACCTGCTCCTGCCGAACATGTTTCTGAAGGACGGGTGGATGGAGGTTTTGCTGCCAAGATGTATCATGCCTGGAACTGGTTCAAGGGCCTTTTTTCGCGAAGCGATGGTAGCTGATCAGGGAGTACAATCTCCCGGCATGATTGCCGTCGAAATTTGGAGCAGAGATGAAATCGACAAGAGCTTTTCCTTTATTGGGGCTGGCCCTTTTTTCCTTCCTGGCCTGTTCATCAGCTGAAAACGGGGGGACAGAGCCTTTGCGGGACCTGGAATACCGGCTCTTCGACTGTCGGGCAGATGAGCTTCCTTCGCGTTCGTCCAAAGTACCCTTGGACTGCATCACCGACAAGGACTGCGTGCAGCGTCTTGTCACAGGTCACCGGGGAGCGGGCGGGGAACTTGGCCTGTTTACACCTGAGAACAGCTTGTCTGGATTCCGCCTGGCCATACTGTTGGGTCTGGACTCCATAGAGTTGGATGTGCGTCATACCTCGGACGAAAAACTCGTGGTCATGCATGACGCATCCATCGAGAGGACCACTGGCATTGCGAAGAAGGTGGATGAGATGACCCTTGAGGAGGTTACAAAGATCCCTTTGCTGGTGGATGGATACCTGGGGGATTTTTCCTGTGAGAGGGTCCCTTCCTTCAAGGAGGTTTTGGAACTGGCCAAGGGACGGATCAACATCGACGTGGATACCAAGACTGACAGGGCCGACCTGGTAGCCTTGGCAATCAGGGACATGGATATGCTTGACCAGGCATTTGTGTCAACCCCCGATGTGGAAGCCGCTGTGCTTGCTCGGAATACAGTCCCCGGTGTCAGGATTCAGGCCCGACCCACTGACCTGAATGATTACCTTACATCGTGGAGTGTACTGGAGCCTCCTGCGGAGATCATAGAAGTCGATGAGAGTCAGGTAGATGATTTTGTGGATATGGCAAAAAAGTCTGGCAGCAAGTTGCTGGCCAATGCTTTCTGGAAAGACGCGCTGGTGTTGACCGGTGGTGATAAATCCAAGTACCTGGATATATATGATCTGGGCTTTGACGACATTCAGTCCGAGTATCCACACTGGGTTCTCGAAGAGTTGGGCCGAAAGTACTGGGCAAGTTGGCCACAGTATCGGGACATTGGTATAGACAGTCCTCTGATTCAATAGTGTGGGAAATCAGGGGAACTCTGCAATAGCTTGATTCCGAACACGAAAAATTGGTAGTGTGCAGGCGATTGGGGGTCGTGTGCAATGAGAGTATCAGTGATTGGAAGTTTTTTGTTATCTGCTCTGGTTTGTAGTTCTGCTTTTGTCACATCCTGTGCTTTGCTGGGTGCTTCGAGCAAATCCGGTTCAAAGGGGACTGCAAAGAGCGCCAAGAGCACTGTTTCTGCTGGCCAAGTCGTGTCGGTGAAGGTCGATGAGCGGGATTTGTTGCTCAAGGATGAGTTGACCGCTCGAAATTATCTGACGCAAAAGCTTGAAGCCCTGATGGCAAAGGACCTTATCTCCCTTGGGTTCGAAGGTAAGAAAGCTTTGGAAATGGCAAAGTCCGCCCAGAGAAAAGACATCTTCGTGCGTGGTCACATGGAGAGAATCATGGGGCAGGGCAAAGATGCTGGAAAGATCTCCGATGAGACCCTGTGGGATGTGAGGGGGCAGCTTCATGTCTCATTGAGCGATTCCGTACTCGACCATCTGTTTAAGGACCTGAGTTCCAGACCAGTGTCTACCATGGAGGATGTAAGTCGACTCGAGTCCATCTTCGACAACATGGACAAGAAAGGCATAGATAATGTCAGATTTGATGCGTTGAGGAAAAAGGTTGCAGACAAGTGGGCTGCACTTTTGCAACCATGGGAGAAAAAGCAGTTCGAGATTCCGCTTCGTCCTCTGGATTCATACCTCAAGACTCTCAAGAGGGTGTCCATGGTTCTTGAGAGTTTTTACAGGGTTCATCCAAAACATCCTGGCTTTGCAAGACTGGAGAAGATGTTCACATTGGCAGCCATAAAGGCTGTCAGGAGTATTGAGGTCAAGAGTGAAAATTTTGAGGCTATCAGGAAAGTTCTGGCAGAGATTCAGGAGATAGCTGGTGGATACATGCCTGGTCTCATGGGCTATATAAAGAGAGATCTGGAACTGGCCTGGCGTGATTACCTGGTGGCCATGGATGATAAGAAAGTCGCATTCCCCAAAATGAGGGAAGGTTTCGTCTATTTCCTGGAGCTGTTTCCAAAATCTCAATTCTATCCTGACCTTGAACTCAGGTTCTTGTCCAGGTGGTACGATCACTTGCTTTCATTTGCTCCCAAAGACGTCAAAGAGCTCGATGGAATGCTCAGACAGGTAAAGCTCATGCATGACAGGTTTCCGAGCTTTGATGGGCTCAAGGATTTGGAGCTTGCAGCTGGAAAACACTGTGTCTCTATCCTGTCTTTGGTCAAGGCTCCTGACCTCAAATTCATGGCAAAGATCAACGATACTCTTTCAAAATGTGAGCCATTCCTGCAGGCTGGAAATAAGACTGTACAGATGAGAGACCATCTCGAGAACATGGAACAGGCGCTTACCGACGCTCGTGATGATGATCTGGAAAAAAGGGCCTTGGCGAACCTGGATTTTTTCATACAGTGGGACAAGGCAATCACGAGTTTGCCATGGGGGACTCCAAAGAAGAGATGGAAAACCCACAGCAGGTTTATGGAAAAGTGGAAAACTGGAAAGGATGCCGGAGCGGAGTGCAGATGCACACTGGACCCAGAGGAACCTTGCAGGATTTTCGATGGCGCTGGCTTGGCCGGAGGATTTGAGGTGGTCGTGCGATTTACCGATGAGAAACTGTCTGGCGTGGATCTCTGCGAAGTCTATACCGGTAACAAGATGGAGGCAATTTACAGGTTCTTCGCTCGTCGTTACAAGGCACTTCATTCCGGGAGACAGGCGGCGCAGTTTCTGGCTGGAACCAGAAATGGCACTCGCCTGAGTTTTATTAAGGATGACAAGGTTCACCTTACCCTGGAGAGAACCACCGACACCTGCACCATCAGGTACCGATCCGTCAAGATGATGACCGAGGCTGAAAAGAAGGAAAAAGAGCGAGCCGCCAAGGAGGCCAAGGCAAGAGAAGAGGCACGAAGAGAGCGTGTGCTCAGAGGCTGGAGTCCGGGACAGTGTGTCAGGTGGGAATGCAAACCTGTGTGCCAGTATAGAGGAAGAACAAAAACCAGGAAAGATGACAGGTACATGGTGACCATAACACAAAGCCGAAAATCTCCCACGGAGGAAGGTTCAGAGGTCTGGGTATCTGCAGAAGATCTCTATGACTGTCCCTGATTTGCCGCCTCGTTTGTGTCCCCTGTGTGGATAATCTTTTACGTCACAGTGGGGCCTCGATGTTGGCGATGGGTGACTGCGCACGACTCCTTGTACCTTTGTGACCTCACAAGCAATCTGGGAATTCTGATTTCAGAGGGCAGGATTTGAGACTGCAATGAGTGTTATATGCCTTTTGTCTTGCTGGAACAGTGCGTCATCGGCCCTGAGAGAAAAAATCTTTTTGCCAAGCGCACGTCCTGCGGATAGTATGAGTTTGGATTGATTTCGCGCAAGGGGGGCTGTTGAGAGACTGAACGGAGTATTTGATGAGACGGCTCAGCGCGATTACATTGTGTGTGTTCATCGGTTGGGTCTTTCCAGCCGGCGCAGATCCTGCCACCAGACCTGCTGCAATAAAACTGACCGTAATTGGAACGAACGACTTCCATGGCGCTTTGGATGCCCGACGTGGAAAGATGGTCGATGGACGTGAGATAGGTGGCATGGATTACATAGCTGCTTATTTCAATGCGGTCAGACGTGATAACCCTCATGGCCTGCTGATTCTCGATGGTGGGGATCTGTACCAGGGCACGCTTTTGTCTGCAGCCAGCGAAGGACGTGCTGTGATAGAATTTTACAATGACCTGAAGTACGCAGCATCATCCATTGGCAATCATGATTTTGATTTTGGTCCCGTTGGTTACAGGAGCACTCCGTCCAAACCCGGAGAGGATCCGCTGGGTGTAATCAAGAAAAGAATCAAGCAGGCCCACTTTCCTTTCCTGGGAGCAAACCTTTTTGATAGAGCTACCGGCAAACCTCCAGACTGGCCCGGATTTGCACAGTATACAATCATTGAGCGCAAGGGGATCAAGATCGGAATCATAGGCTTGTTGGCCGTGGATACTGGCTTGACCACCCACCCGGCCAATGTAAAGGGCCTCGAGTTCAGGCCGCTGTTGCCAAGTTTGAGGAGGGTGCTGCCTCAGGTCCGTAAAAAGGGCGCCACGGTCATCGTTGTGGTCGCTCATTCAGGGCTTAAGCTGGATGAGAAAACCGGACTAGTCAAGGGGCCCCTGGCAGATCTGATCCACCAACTGAAGCCTCACGAGGTAGATTTGATCGTTGGCGGACACAACCACATTCCATATACAGGAATAGTTTCAGGGGTGGTCGTTTTGCAGTCCTGGGCTCATGGGGTCTCCTTTGGGAGGGCCGAGTTATTTGTTGATGAAAAGACACACAGGGTAATCCCGGGAAAAACGAGGGTCTATGACAACACTTTTTATCTGCACAAGAACGAGGATGGTTCCGACTTGGAGTTCATGGGAGTTCGCATCGAGCCTGTCAAATCGTTCACCAATAAACTCCATGCTTTTGCCCATGCGGTAGCCCACCTGGAGAGGATCAGGTTGGGCCGCTCGGCTTGTGAGTTGCCCAATCAGACAAAACTCGACTCTCCGGTTGGTAACCTGGTTACGGATGCCATGAGAGCTTCTGACCCGGAGATAGCCATAGCCATGTACAATTCGGGTGGTTTGAGAACCTTCATCCCTGCGGGGGTAGTCACCTTCGGGCGTATTTACGAAGTCGTGCCTTTTGACAACAGCCTCGTCAAGGTTACCCTATCGGGAAAACAGATCAGGGAAATTCTGGAGCACGGGCTGTCTGCATCTTATGGAATCATGGAAATTTCAGGCCTCAAGGTTGAATTCGATCCAGATCGAAAACCGGGGCAGCGCTGCGTGTCCATCACTACGGAAAACGGACCCCTTGAGGATGACCGTCTTTACGTCGTGGGTACAAATGAATTTTTGATAAACGGGGGAGATGGTTACTATACATTCGCCCATGGCCGTGATGTTAAGTTTACCCATAACCTTATCAGGGAACTGGTTGCCCAGTACATCAAGCACAAGGGCACAGTCCAGCCGGAGATGGGGGGACGCTATCGACCGGCAAAACAACAGTGCGGTGGTGTGCCCTGATTTCCCAGTTGGGTTTCACCCTGATTTCCCACCTCGCTTGCGATCTCTGTGGCTATGCTGCAGAATCTTTTTCGGTAAGCTTAGGCCTCGACGTGGTGAGTCCACGACTGCGATGGGCAGGAGATTCGGCTTGAATAGAGAGCAAACAATCAAGTCCTTCATAATGGCTATCCTGACCGCCATGCTCGTCGTGGGGTGTTCTGATGATCCACCTCCTGGATTGACTCCGTCTTTCGGGTTCTCCTCCATAGCCTTCGTGCAACGTGCCCATGAAAGAAATGCCGGGAGTTTGTTGAACTTGTCTTCGCCTTCTCCAGGGGCGAGCTTGCTCCTGTTGGAACCCGCCGCTCCAGGGGGCAAGCTGACCCGCCTTGTCGATCTTGCCGATGGATCAATCGATGGTCTGGATGTATCCCCGGATGGCAAGACTCTTGTGTTTGGCGTCCGGATTGGAATGTATGACAGATATCACATCGTGGAGATGGATCTGGACAAAATCGGTGACGGATCTGGATGTCTGCAAGATGATGGTGACCTGGGGGACCAATGCAGGCGTCTTACTTTCGGACCTTTCGATGATACCAATCCGCATTACCTCCCTGGTGGCTCCATCGCCTTTACCAGGGTGTCACCTGATGGTCCCGTGGATTTCCAGGGCAGGGGCCGGTCAAAGGTGCTGATGGCGGTACAAGCGGATGGCTCCGACATCAGGAGGTTGGACTATGGCCCTGGCCATGTTTTTGGCCCACGCATGTTCCCCGATGGAAGCTTGAACCTGGTCAACTGGACCAAGAAACACGGCAAGGCTACTTTCATGACCATGAGCATTGATCCAACACAGTACCATGGTGCGAGCATCATCACTTCCGAGATTGGACAGCAAGGTTTGCCTTTGGGAATTTCCCGCGATGAGTTGAACAGGACTTTTGCAAGCTGTGTTGCTCCTGTTGGAACTTTTTCCGCTGGAACCATTTGTCAGCAGAATCAGGATGGCGTCTTCAAGGGAGTAGTTCCTGGTCTACCAACGGGAGCATCGTGTTCACCTGAGGGCAGGGTGAAAGACGCAATACCCATAGGTGAAAATAAGTTTCTTGTGTCTTATGCAAAGGTTGAAGGCGGATGCGTTGGTGTGTTGGATGATGACAAGGGCATGACACCTGATTTCGGAATCGCCGTACTCGACGCGAGGACGGCAAAGAGGTGGCCTGTTTACAATAACCCGGATTACGACGAGGTGCAGGCAGTTGCCATAATGGCCCATGAACTGTTGGACAGGGATGTTGATTTTCCACAGCGTCCTGAGCTTGGATGTGACAGGAACACCATGAGAATTGAAGGCCTCGTTGGTAAGGAGGCAATCTCCAATGGAGCGGTTGGAATAAGGGTCTTGCAGGGGTTGTCTGCAGCGCTGGCACCTTTTGCCATGACTCTCGGTGGTAGTGATGTCGGAGCTTTCTGTGCAGGCCAGGATGGTACAGAGACCGTCGCTCCCATCATGGCAGACGGTTCTTTCTCGGTGAACTTGCCCAGCCATGTGCCTTTGCAAATCGAACTCATAGACAACTATGGGGCATCTGTCATGAGGGACCCAATCTGGCGTGGCGGACCGCAATGTTCAGAGCGCAGGTGCTCTGCCTGCCATTCCAACGATGGTTCAGGTGCAGGTTTCGACAACAGCCTGGCTGCCAGGGCAGAACCCTTTGACTTGGCTGGACAGCTTGAGCAACAACGTGATTTCGATTTCAGAAGAGACATTCAACCCATACTTTCCCGTTCTTGTGCCGTATCAGGATGCCATGATGCAGAGACTGCATCCGGAATTTATGTGGACCTCTCCGGAAATCCAAGAGGGCTGGATCTTCATGATGAGCCCAGTGGGATCACTTCGGTAGCCTATTCCAATCTCTTGTTTGTGGATTCAATCCGAGATTCACATGGCAGGGTAGTGCAAACGATGCGACCATACGTGGTACCGGGTAGGGCCAGGGACAGCCGCCTGATTCAGAAGCTGGGAGTTCCATGTCGCTACAGCTGTAATGGCGCACCCACGTGGGCACCTTGGGGCTTCGACCAGGAACATCACCATCCTGACGACAAGGCCGAGTTCCACGGCGAACTCACCGATGAGGAGCGATGGTTACTGTTGGATTGGGTGGAAGCCGGGGCTCCCTTCCACGGCCGGGGGGCTAAACCATGATGTTTTTTAGAGCACGATTTTTAGTGATGACATTGTTGGCTATAATTTTGTGTTCCTTTCGCGTCAGTGCGCAAGATGTTCTAAATGGAGATCCTGTAAACTTTTTGGATCAGGATAGGTACGGTCCTGGCACACTGATAGCTGCCATGGAAATTCTGGCGAGCGATTACTCGACCGAAGCCACCGAACCACTCAGGGCCTTGCTGGCTCATCCAGACGAGGATGTGGCACGCATGGCTGCATGGCTTCTCAGGAGTAGGGGAGATTACGCAAACAGCGTTTCTGCGGCTGCTGAGCAATTGGCTAACCAGGACAATTCCATAGAGGTTCGCTCCAATGCGGCATTGTCCCTAGGCGTTCTCAGAAGTGCAGCTGGCATGGCACCACTCATTACCGCATTAAATGGCGATCCTGCCTACTTGGTTCGTCTGCGGGCCGCGGAGGCCATAGGCAAGCTTCATCGGATTGGGGGAGCTCAGGCCTTGTCATCCGCACTGGCAGGTGATGAGAGTCATTCTGTTCGAACAGCATGTGCAAGGGCGCTTGCTTCTGCTCCGGATGTGGACCCGTCATCTCTCTTGCTGGCTCTTTCCGACAGTGAGTCCGGCGTGAGGCGGGAATCGGCATGGTCCCTTGGCAGAATCAAGGCCCTTGATGCCGTTGGAAATCTTGTCGGTGTATTGCAAAATGATCCCGATTGTCAGGTGCGCTCAGCTGCAGCCTGGGCCTTGGGTGAGATAGGTGATCCCATAGCCAAACAGGCTCTGGATGCTGCGAAAAATGGATCTTGTGCAGTTGCAGCCCAGGCAGCAGCCATAGCGGCCATGAAATTCCACTAGTTCGAATCAGGATCATCCTCTGTTTCTGATTTGCAGTGACTATCGTTTTTATCACACCATGCGATTATACCGATGCTGTTTTTTCCATCCAGGTAAGCTATCAGGGGCCGGGGCGAAGAAATGTGTCGAAGGTAAGGGGTCTCTTCCAAAAGCGGTTGCATGTGGAGCCAATCCCAGTTCACAAAATTATTTAATGCGGTGGTATCCCCTTTTGTCTCTGCAGGAATGGTAAAGTAGCCCAGGCCCAGTGCAGTGAGGTTGTGAAAAAAATGGGTTCCTTGTGATGGCTCCACGTTGAATCCGTCGGGCGAGGCTTCCACGATAATCCTCGCGTTGGAAATCTGGTTCCATTGAACAGGTATGCCTAACCAGTGGTCCGAAGAACCCCAGCGGCCAGGACCAATGAGGATATATCTCTTGTTGGCCTCGACCAATTTGTCGTTCAACTGACCGACTTGCCTGGCTATGCTTACAGTGACTGAAGGATCGAATGCATCTGGTTTGACATAAATGATATCCTGAATGTCGGTAAAAAAACCGTGTCCAAGGGATTGGTCGGACATGCATACGATTTTTTCCTGGGGAATTTTGTCCATCTCCAGGTCGCTGAATGTTGCCCTGGTAATGATTGGTCGAACCTGGAGAGGGTAAAAAGTTGCCGGCTCAGTCTCCTTGCCCTTGGGGTCCTGATAGCCCATGTCGCAAGCAAATTCCAGTTCCACCGGCATGCCCATGGCCTCTGTGACAATATCGAGAAATCTGCTCATGGCTGGAGCAAGGGGTATGGCCTGGTGCTTGAGAATATTGTTGAAGGTTACCACCAGTGCGCCTTTTTGAAATGGGCTTTCGGTAATTCTGTCGTTTTGAACATCATAAATGGATCCAACGGACCCGAATGTTCCATCTTCGACAGCCTGGGTGAGGTCATAGAGAATCTGGTTATCATCAAAGCGCGAGGTCGACCGGGCCCAGTCCTTGGTCATATCAAGCGCATAAAATTTTCGCTGAGAGTTTTTGGCAACGAGGGTCGGAGTCGCAAATTGAGGCAAGACCTCAGGATGTTTCGGACAGAAGCGCAGAGCCTGGCCCCCATCCACAACCAGTCTTCCCAATCCGAGCACTGCTCGTACCACCCCTTCATTGGCCTTCTGCGGCCCAAGAGGGTAGTAGTTGTAAGAATGAGCCACTCCAGCGAAGTCAGGATAGAATCTGTCACCATGTTGGCGGCCCACAACCCGTTGAATGATTACGGCCATTCGTTCTTCTTCCGCCCGGTGCGCAGTATTGGAAAGGTAGCTCCTTGCGTTTGAAAACCAGGTCGACGCATACACCGTTTTTATTGCGCGACACAGGTCCTTTATGCGAACGGCCAGGTTCTCGTCCTTGTTGGGGATCATCACCGTTCCATAGATTCCCGCAAAGGGGTGCAGCATGTCGTCTTCGAGCAGGCTGGATGACCTCACCGCCAGAGGAGCTGTCACCTGGTGAAGTATGACTCTCAGGTCAGCAACCAGATCTTCAGGCAATGCTTTCGAACAAAAAGCTTCTACCAGATCGTCATCTGAAAGGCCTCCCGCTGCCAGATCCCACAGATCATTTGCCTCCATGAACTGTTCGTAAAAATTTGTGGCTATCACAAAAGTTTGAGGAATTTGGATTCTAAGTCCTTCAAGCTTGCCCGAGCCGCATTCGTTGGTTATCAGGTGGTTCAGGAAAGCTATACCACGAGCCTTGCCTCCCAGGCTGCCATCACCCAGTCTCTGGAAGAGGCTCTTGAGATCAAACTCGCGAGCTGAAAAATCAGCTATAACACCCCTGCGAACCTGGCGAAAGCGTGCTTCAAGTGCGGCGAGGGTGAATTCCCGCATGTCATCCAGGGTTTCAAAATCTCCAACCTCCTGTGGACGGAGAATTTCTGCCAACTCGAACTCGCTTCTGGCCATCAGCCAGTTGGAGATGTGGTTTCGCCTTGCGTGGTATTCCAGGGACTCGCTTGGCACTGTCTTGAGACATTCGGCCAATTCCCGTACGTCACTGGCTCGCCCAACCTCTGTACCGTCTGGAAGACGGAATATAAAGGGACCGAATCCCAGGTAGTCCACTAGGAACTTTCTCAGGGTGTGCAGAAGGTTGGGGGAGTCCTTGGTTACGAACTGAACATGCATCTTGTCGGCTTCAATGCCATGCTCTGGTTGCGCCGACTGAAGAAGAACCGGTAGATCTGGTTGCTCGGCTCTCACCAGGCTCGCCAGTTTCAACCCTGCATCCCTGTCGATCTTGCCCCCTCTTGGAAAGCTGACATCAGAGATCAATGCGAGCATGTTGTGCTTGTATTTTTCGTAGAGACTTTGCGCTTCCTCGAAGGTTTTCGCATGCAACACCTTGGGTCTCGTGCGCATGCGCAAAAGGCGCTGGAGGCGGTTGAGTCCTTCGAAAAACAGGGAGTGGGATTGCTTCATCAGCTCCGGGTAAAGCGTAGCAAGAAATGAAGAGTAATGCCTTATGGAATCTTCAACCACCAGAATGACCCGTACGCCTGCAACTTCTATGTCGTTGTCCACGTTGAGCTTGTCTTCAATGTGCTTTATGATTGCCAGCAGGATCTTGGCGTCTCCGTTCCAGACGAACAGAGAGTCGATGGTCTCCGGTCCAAGCAGTCCCTTTAGCTTGGAGAGATCCGCTGATTCGAATCCCAATACAACCACCGCTTGTTCCGGTTGCAGTTTTTTTACCTTCCTGCCGAACTCCAGCAGAGATGATGTGGCATCTCGCGATACGACCAGTACAAGGTCAAAATGACGTACCCTCAAGAGTTCCAGCGCAGCGGATTCAGTAGTAACATGCGTAAATCTTGGCGCTGACGAGAGACTAAGCGATCGATATTCCAGGAAGACTTGCTCGGTCAGATGTCCATCTTCTTCCAGGACGAAAGCGTCATATCGCGAAGACACCAGGAGAACATCCCTGACCCTGATGGGCATCAGGAGGTGCTCTTTTCTGAATGCGTTTTGTGTTTTCATGGCTTCGATTTTATACCCATTTAAGCTGCTTACAAAGTTACTCTTGCCAAATATCTAAAAAAAGGGGCACCAGAAAGGTGCCCCGCATTCATTCATGCAAAAGCGTACTCGTCAGACAATGCCCTGGTCCAACATGGCATCGGCGACCTTGATGAATCCACCGATGTTCGCGCCATCCACGTAGTTGATGAAATCACCCTTTTTGCCATAACGCACGCAAACTTCGTGGATGCTTTTCATTATACCGTGGAGTTTGTCGTCCACTTCGTCGCGGCTCCAGTTCAGTCGCATGGAGTTCTGGCTCATCTCCAGCCCGGAAGTGGCAACTCCACCAGCGTTGGCTGCTTTACCTGGGGCGAAAAGGATCTTCTTTTCCATCCAGACATCTACCGCCGCCGGCTCGGAAGGCATGTTCGCGCCTTCGCTGACACAGAAGCACCCGTTCTTAACCAGGGTCTCGGCTTCTTCCTTGTTGATCTCGTTCTGCGTGGCAGAGGGAATGGCAATGTCACATTTTATGCTCCAAGGGCGCTGTCCTTCCATGTATTGCGCCTTGGTGAATTTCTCCGCGTATTCACGAATTCTGCCACGGCGAACGTTTTTCAACTCCATGACCCACGCCAGTTTTTCAGCGTCGATACCATCGGGATCATAAATTGAGCCATTGGAATCGGACAAGGTCACGACCTTTGCGCCAAGGACGGTGGCCTTTTCGGTAGCATATTGGGCAACATTGCCAGAACCGGAGATGGCGACAATCTTTCCCTTGAAAGACTCGTTTCTGGTGCCGAGCATCTCCTTGGCAAAGTAAACCGCACCGTAGCCTGTAGCTTCGGGTCTGATCAGACTTCCGCCCCAGTTCAGACCTTTTCCCGTCAGGACTCCGGTGAACTCGTTACGGAGTTTTTTATACATTCCAAACAGGAAGCCTATCTCCCGTCCACCTACTCCAATGTCACCAGCCGGGACATCGGTGTTCGGGCCTATGTGTCGTGAGAGTTCCATCATGAAACTCTGACAGAACCTCATCACTTCCCCGTCGCTCTTTCCCTTGGGATCGAAATCGGATCCACCCTTGCCTCCACCCATGGGAAGAGTGGTCAGGGAGTTTTTGAATACCTGTTCAAAGGCCAGGAACTTGAGGATACCGATGGTTACGCTGGGGTGGAAGCGCAGACCTCCCTTGTAAGGCCCTATGGCCGAGTTCATCTCGATCCTGTAACCACGGTTGACCTGAACTTTCCCCTGATCGTCTACCCAAGGTACACGGAACATGACAACCCGTTCTGGCTCGACGATCCTGCCCAGAATGTTGGCCGCCTTGTATTGCGGGTTTTGATCGACGACTGGCCATAGAGATTCGACTACCTCCTGTACCGCTTGGTGGAACTCTTTTTCGCCAGGGTTCTTGACCTTGACATGATCCATGAATTCCTTGACCGACGAATACATTTGTTGCCTCCTAACAGTTCAAGAAAGCTAGTAAAATTAGACCTTGTGGCCTCTCTCGGGCGGAACGTATCCGGTTAGATCGTGGAAGTCAAGACCGAAAATCAAAAAAACGTAAAAATTTTAGGGGGCTATAGACTTACTTTATGAACTTGTAAAATTATGTTTATGCGAATCCAACATACAGCAATCAGCCATTCATGGTCCCAGCTGCGTTTTGATATTGAAAGAGGGCAATTGTAGCTTTCTGTCATGCTCTCCTGTCTCGATGGCCAAAAGTAAGCAATGGCCAAGGTGAACAAACAAGTGTTATTATTTTCATATGTGCCTTACAAGGAGGAGTTCTAGTATGATGAGGCTCTTGACAGCAGGGGGATGGTTTTTCCTTGTATCGACCTTTGCAACAATGCTTGCGGTGTTGTCAAATGGATGCAGCAAGGAATCGCCCGAATGCACCACTGATGATGACTGTCCGTCAGGAAGGTACTGTCGTGCAAATCAGTGCGCATATGACTGTACCATCGATATGGAATGCCCAGACGGTTTCAAGTGTTCTACTAAAGGCAAGTGTGAGAGGGGATGTCGCAAGACAAACTCCGGAATCGAAGCATGTGATCATGTGGACAATGATTGTGATGGGCAGACAGACGAGACCTGGCCCGAATTGGGCCATGCGTGCAGAAACGGAACCTGCCCGGAAGGGATGTGGATATGCACGAAAGACGGGTTTGGCGTAGAGTGTGACGGACAGGTGCCAACAGAGGACGATTCGAGTTGCGATGGAATCGACTCGGATTGTGACGGCGAGACGGACGAGGATGCCTTGGAGCACGCATGCCCATTGCAGGACGGAGTTTGTGCTGGTGCTATGACTGAATGTCTGCCCTCGGGGCAGTGGAGTGAATGCGATTATGGCCCTGACTATTCAGAGGATGATGCCACGTGCAATTGTGTTGACAACGATTGTGATGGAGAGACTGATGAGGACGCGGTCATGATCATGGAGCCGGAGCAAGGACCCGAGTTGACCGACGGATTGGACAACAACTGCAACGGAGTGGTGGATGAACCGGGCGGACTGATGGTGGCGATCAGTGACACGGTCGCCATAGATCTTTTCGAGAGCACAATATTTGAAAACAAGGATTGCACCGGCACAAGGTATGGTGAATCAAGTGACGATTATCCATCCGGATTCCCTGCCTCTGGCCAGCCGTCTGCCCATCTGTATGCGTGTTCCATAAAAGGTGTTTTGCCTTCTTCTTACCTCTCATGGTACAGGGCCAAGTGGGCCTGTGAATTCCAGGGCAAGCGTCTATGCACCATTGCAGAGTACAAGGACGCATGTATGGGTCCGTCTTTGAATCGTTATCCATACGGTGCGGTATTTGTCAGCGGGATCTGCAATGATGCCTGGATCGACGGTGCTACCAAATCAAAAACAGGACAGTTTTCTGGCTGCGAATCCGAGTATGGTGCTTTTGATATGAGTGGTAACCTGGCCGAGTGGGTCATTAATTCTGATGACGAAAACCCCGGAAACGCCTTTGTTGGAGGAGGGTACTACTCCTGTTTTCTTTGCGATCCTGCCGGCTATTGCCATTACTGTGATCCTGATAGTACAAATGACACTTATGGAGTCAAGGATCTCTCGGATTGTTTTCCTGGCTCTCAGACTCAGGCCAAGATGTGGGAGAGCTTTGACAAGACACGGGCCATGGATTTGTTGGGAAGCCGTTGCTGCATGGACATTCAATGATCTAGGGAGAGACACCGTGAGCGCCGATGACCTTTCGACAAAAACCATCCTGGTGGTGGACGACGAGTCCTCCCATGTTGAAAGCCTGGAACGAATTTTCAAAAAAGAAGGTTATCATACGCTCACCGCGGCAGATGGGAAGCAGGCTCTGGACATGATAAGGAACCACCATGTTCACGTGATGCTAACGGACCTCGTCATGCCGGGAATGAATGGTGCAGATCTGCTCAAGGCCACGAGAGCCATCTCTCCCGAGACAGAGATAGTCATGATGACAGCCTTCGGGACCATAGAGGCTGCAGTAGAAGCCATGAAACAGGGCGCTTATGATTTCATCACCAAACCTCTGAAAAAGGTGTTTATCACAAAAGTGGTTCGCAGGGCCCTTGAAAAACAGAACCTTCTGATTGAAAACCGCGACCTTCGCAAGCAGCTGGAGACCCTCAGACCACAGGATATCATTGGTCAAAGCCCTGCCATAGTCAAAACCCTTGAAACCATCAGGCAGGCTGGGCCATCGTCTGCCTCGGTGATGTTGACTGGAGAGAGCGGCACAGGGAAAGAACTCTTGGCCAGGGCTGTCCACCGTAGTAGTCCCAGAGCGCAAAACCCGTTTGTTGCCGTAAACTGTGCGGCCCTTCCGGATACCATCCTGGAAAGTGAGCTTTTCGGGTATGAAAAGGGCGCATTTACCGGTGCCGATCGCAGGAGACAGGGACGATTCGAAGAAGCTGACGGTGGCACATTGTTCCTGGATGAAGTGGGGGACATGACCCTGGCAACCCAGGTGAAACTCCTCAGGGTGTTACAGGAGGGAGAATTCGAGAGACTGGGCTCCAATGAAACCATCCATGTGGATTTCAGATTGGTCACCGCAACAAACCGGGACCTGGACGAGGCTGTAGCCCAAGGGAAGTTCAGGGAGGACTTGTTCTACAG
>JALVPF010000200.1:19861-23641 GCA_027031935.1 Myxococcales bacterium
CGTGATACGCGTAAAGGTTCCTCCCCTACGGGACCGAACCGGCGACATTCCTCTCCTTGTCAACTTCTTTCTAAGGAGATACTCGTCCAAGAACGACAGGGAGTTGCTGGCCGTAGCCGGTCGCGCCATGGATGCCCTGTGCATGTATGATTGGCCTGGTAATGTCCGCCAACTGGAAAACGTCATTGAGAGAGCAGTGGTACTGTCCAGAGACAAGGTGATAGACTTGGACGATCTTCCTGAGCCAATCCTGTCTCTGAACTCTCACGGGGATTCAGGGCATGAGCAGGTGTTGTTGAGTGATGACAAGGGGGTGTTCATTCCTGTTGGGACGTCCCTTGAAGAAGCTGAACGGCGGCTGCTTGCTGCCACTCTAGATGCAACGGGAGGAGACAAGAACCTGGCGGCGAAGATTCTCGGAGTCGCCACAAGGACGATTTACCGCAAGCTCAACCAGGAAAAGTGAGATTCTATAGCAGCCTGGTTCCTTCCGGGATTCCAGGTGTCACCTCTTTCTGGCTATGAACTCTTTCATCTGAAATCCTTACTGTCACCCGTTTTTCGCCTCGTCCTTTGCCATAGCCAGCGCAGACGCTCGCTGCCACCATGAGGTCCGCATCCGAAACGGGTTTTTCAACAAGCACTGTAGGACCGGGAAAATCAACTGCTTCCAGAATGAAACCCAAGTGTGCGAAGCGTTCAATTACTCCGTTATCTCTTTCGTCCCGGCCTATGATGGCCTTGGCTCCTCCAGGTAAAAGCAGGTGCCTGCCCACAAACAGCAACAGGGGATCGTCACGATGAAGAATCTTTCCGGGTCGCCGCAGGAAGAGGTCCTTGAGTCGGGAACAGTAATTTCCATCGGTCAGTAGGCAACCACCTGCCGGGGCCGGATAGTCTGTGATGGAGAATTCTTTTGCCAATTCAATCTGCCGTTTTCGGGATCGCCCCTGAATGTCGAGCAGATCGCCTCGTGAGATTAGCCCCTCTTGTTCAGGTGCGCTTGGTGGCAAAAGGGCTCCACTCAGGGGCCTGACGAGCCTGTTGCCCAGCCCACTTATTCGGGCAACCACGTCCAGGGATTGTCGGTTTTGGCTCATGGGCCGCTGACCCAGCACCTCTCCGGTAAAGACAAATTTTGATCCCAGTTCGTCGCTCCTGCGACCTGCTATTCTGAGCATCATTCCATGGCAGTCGATGCAAGGGTTACAATGGGCACCCGTGCCGTGAGGGGGATTTGCCAGGAGGGGGAAGTACTCTTCTCTGATGTCCATGATCTCCACCTCGGCGCCGGTTTCCAATAGTGCCTTTGATGGGCTCAAGGGTGACGATGGGTGATCTATCCAGTGCTTGAGATGGCCCTGTTCGAATCCTATGGAAAAATTGATGGCAATTACCCGAAATCCCATCCTCTGGACAACTTTAATGGCTAGCAGACTGTCAAGACCACCTGATGAGATTCCGACTGCCAGTTTTTCGTTCATGGCGATGCCTCCTTATGCCTCCTTATCTTGACTTATCTTATAGCAGGATGAAATAATCAATAATTCCGTGGTTTGCAGTAGGAGGTGGACCGTGAGTTTCCATGTGCTGGTGGTGGAGGATAGTGGTGCAATGAGAACCCTCATTGCCTCCACGATCGAGGAGCTGGAAGGCGTCGAGACCAGTGAAGCTTCATCGGGTTTCGATGCCTTACGGGTGCTCCCCAGGGGGGACTTCGACCTGATAATCACGGATATCAACATGCCTGACATCAATGGCTTGGAACTGATCAAGTTCATTCGTGACAATAAGAAGTACCGCGATACGCCGCTGATTATTATATCCACCGAATCCAGTCAGAGAGATCGTGAACGAGGACTCGCTCTCGGTGCCAATGCATATCTGGTCAAACCCTTTGAGCCTTCGGTATTGAAGGAGACCGTCTCGCGCTATCTAATGAAAGGCGCCTGATGACAGAGCTAATCGATGGAATAAGCGAAAAGGCTCTAAACGAGTTTCTGTCGGAAGCACAGGAAATCGTCGAAAGCCTCAATCGTGACATTTTGAAGCTTGACGATGATCTGAAACGCAAAAAAAGAGACCCCGATTTAATCAACAATATTTTCAGGGCCGCGCATTCCCTCAAGGGCCTTTCCGGAATGTTCGGGGCGGTGAAGCTCTCCGAACTTGCCCACTCCATGGAGAACCTCCTGGACGCCATAAGATTAGGTCGGGTCGAACCTGATACAGATGTGATCGATGCCTTGTTCGAGACTCTTGAGCTTTTCAATCGTCTTATCGCTGAAGCCAGTGGTGGCCCGAAAGTTCCCAAACGTGCCTTGAATGCTATAGGCAAACAACTGGACAAGGCTGCGGCTTCTTCCAAGAAAAAGGGTGAAGGTGACGTCTTAGCCAGATTGAAAATCGATCAGGAGGTCCTGTCGGTGTTGACCGAGTACGAAGAGTACCGACTGGTGGATAACGTCAGGCAGGGCATGAATCTCATGATGATTCACGCATCGTTTGATTTGATGAGTTTTGATGATGGATTGGCCGAGCTGTCTGCGGAGTTGAAAAAGATAGGTGAGGTCGTGTCAACACTTCCAAGTTCCGACCTGTCTTCTGAGCAGAAGATCGATTTTGACATAATCATAGCAACAAGAAAGGACAAAGAGCAGGTCGCGAAAGTGCTGAGCTTTTCAAATGTGGGGATCAAGGTCATCGAAAATGGAAAGCCCATGCCTTCAGATGTAGAGACCATAGAGTCGGACTCCACCCTGGACGTGGATAGGTCTCTGGAATCAGATACATACAGCATGAGATCGGTTAGCCAGACCGTACGGGTGGATATTAACAAGCTGGATACACTCATGAACGCCGTGGGCGAGTTGGTTCTGGTTCGAACCGCGGTACAAAATCTGTCCGAGAGACTGAAAGCGGAGTTGGGGTTCACCGGCCTGGCTGTAGACCTTTACAAGGAGGCAAGGAATTTCGAACGAAAGCTCAACGAGCTTCAATCCGGCATCATGGACGTCAGAATGGTTCCCCTCGGACAGAATTTGGACAAGATGTCCCGCCTCGTGAGGCGTCTGTCGAGGATGGTCGGCAAGGAGATTCAATTGAGAGTCAAGGGAGCTGACACGGAACTGGATAAACTGATCGTCGAAGATCTGGCCGATCCCCTGGTTCACATCATAAGAAACGCAGTGGATCATGGAATCGAATCTCCAGAGCAGAGGGAGAAGCTGGGCAAACCACGACAGGGCACAATCGATATAAACGCCTTTCAGAAGGGCAACCATGTGGTGATAGAGATCTCCGATGACGGTTGTGGTATCGAACTGGAAAAAGTCAAAGCCAAGGCATTGGAGTCAGGTATTGTGGATCCGCAGCGGGTTGAGGAGATGTCCGACAGGGAAGCCATGGATCTTCTTTTTATGCCTGGGTTTTCAACCAGTGAGCAGGTGAGTGAATTGTCAGGAAGAGGTGTTGGCCTCGATGTGGTGAAAAACAATATAGCGGATCTCAGCGGCATGATCGATCTCGAATCCAAACCAGGAGCTGGCACAAAGATAGTAATAACCTTGCCCATTACCCTGGCGATCATTCGAGCCTTGATCATAAAAGTTGCCGAAAGGACTTATGCTATTCCCTTGAACTCGGTGATCGAGATCATCAATATTGATGCCAACATCGTAAGTACCATAGAGCGCAGGGAGGTGATCGAACATAGGGGCGTGACCTTGCCCTTGGTGCGCCTCGGTCGTTTGTTCGAGTTGGAGTCAAAATCGCTTCATG
>JALVPF010000200.1:23651-32631 GCA_027031935.1 Myxococcales bacterium
ACTGAAACCCTTTTCGTGGTTGTGGTGGGACTTGCTCAAAATTGTCTTGGTATCGTTGTGGATGATATGCTGGGTCAACAGGATATCGTTATCAAGCACCTGGGAAAATCTCTTTCCAAGGTGCCGGGAATAGCAGGAGCCACCAGCCTGGCAGATCAGAAGACCATCCTGGTTATTGATGTTGGCGCCATCATAGAAGAGGCCATGGATCGGGATAGATAGCAATACAGGTTCAGGAGACGAGTTTGGACGACAAGACAGAAAATGTTGAAGAGCGGCACGAACAGGACATTCTTGCCAAGTCCCTTGAAGAGTTTTTTATCAAACGCAAAAAGGCCAATGTGGTTCCCCTGCCGGATGAACAGGATGGCGCTGCATCAGTATCGGACGAGTCACGGGAGCAATTTCTGACCTTCAGGCTTTCAGATGAAATGTTTGCTGTCAGCATCATGGATATCTCGGAGATTATAAAACCTGCAACTTTTACCGAAGTGCCGCGAACAAAAGCGTCCCTGCTTGGGGTATTGTCCTTGCGAGGTCTTATTGTTCCCGTACTGGATTTGAGATTGCTCTTGGGCCTCGATGAACTTCCGCAGACCAAGGCAAGCAGGGTGCTAATCGTTACCAAGCACGACGAGAAAATTGGTCTGCTGGTGGACCAGGTAAGTCATGTGATTCGACTGCACGATAAGGACATAGAGCCACCAGGCGCCTTCCTCGGTAAATCCGAATCGGACCACATCATGGGTTTCGGTAGGCTGGATGGACAGATGTTCACATTGTTGGAACTGGATTCCCTGGTCGATCTGGAGAAGTACATTGATTTTCAGGAGAAGGGAAAGCAAAAGTGAGTGTCGGTGGGCTTCAAGATAATGGCATCATTCAGATGGCCGCATTTCGTGTGGGCACCGAGGACTATGTCATTGACATAATGAGGATCAAGGAGATCATCAATCCGCAAAAAATCACCCCGGTCCATGATGAAACCGGGCTGCTGGAAGGAGTGATCAATCTAAGGGGTTCTATAATTCCTGTGGTAGATCTGAGAAAACGCTTTGGCGTAAGTAACTCTGGGGAGAAAAGGGAGAGCAAAATAATTATCGCTGTTGTGAGTGAGAAAGTGGTCGGGTTTTTGGTCGATGAAGTTCTCGATGTGCTCAGGATATCCAGCTCTCATATCAAACCTCCACCTGCCTTGGGAAGGGAAATGGAACCTGGGCTGATTCTCGGAGTTTGCCAGGCGGATGACAGGTTGCTGCTGTTGCTCAACCTGAAGAAGGTACTTACGCCGTCGTTCTTTAAAGATGATTTGGGAAAAGCTGTTGCGGAAGGTGAGGTCTGAAAGTGGAACTCAACCCCATTTTACAAAAACTGGAAAAAAAGCGTCCGCAAGTGGCAAGGCTCGGATTGTCATCATCCTTTTTGATCATCATGTCTTTGTTACTCGATGGCCTCAGTGACATTATCTGGCCTGTGATTTTGTTGTTTGCAGTTGTTCTAATCCCCATGAGTCTATTGAGTACATTCGTCAGTCGCCTGATGGCGCGCTCCATAGTGGTTCCCTTGCGAAACATGGACAAACTGAATGACGCAGAGTTCACATCTGTTTTACGGAATGTCGAGAGCTTCCCTTTAAAGGAAAGCGTCTGGATATTTTTTCTGTGGACCTTGGGTGCTGCAATCGTTGAGCTGATGGCGTGGCTCTGGTTGGGGATTACTCCATGGCAGGTCGTTCTTATGAGTACTCTCGCTTTCTTTGGGGCATTGATAGAAAGCCTGTTGTCTTACCATGCTGATCAGAGAACACTTGGAGTCCTGAGGATAGAGATCCTCTCCAGGCTCTCGTCCCGAGCCCATGTTGGTTCCAGCTTTGTCTTGCGACTGCTCTATGCATACATGGTCCTTGTTTTCATGGTCTTGTGTGCAAGCATGCTCGTATGGATAGACAGGGATTCTTCCGAAAGAGCGAAGGATGTCATTTCCGGTGACATGGTTGAATTCCTGTCGGCTGCAAGACATGTCAGCAATTATTTGAAGGCAGGACAAGAACCTTCGAATGCTATTGAAAATTCCAGTGCTGCGAAATCAGGGTGGACCAGTATGTTGGTCAAGGATTCCGGCGAGATAGTCACCGGTAACAGGGATGTGGACAAGAGCTGGCTGCTTCGCATCATTGAGGTCGATTCAAGCACATGGCAGCAAAAGCGTGCTCCCTTTTTATACATGAGAAAAAATGTCACCAAATCCATGGAGTTGTTCTGGATACAGGAAAACAGGTTTGCGTCCGAAATTTTTTGGCAGGTAGGAATATGGGTTCTGTTGGCGGCCTTGCTTATGGCTGGTGTGGGTATGTTCTTGCTAAGATCGATTATTGTCACCAGCATCAGGCCTATCAGACGCCTTACCAAAACGGTAGAGGCAATATCCCAGGGCGCCATCTATGAGGACATGGAAGTGGAACTAGGTGGCGAAATCGGTGAGCTGTCCAAAGGAATGCAGCAACTGGTGGTTTATGTTAGATCGGTTTTGGAGGCGGGAAGATCTTTCTCGGAGTCCTTGCTCCTGCAAAGGGGGCGTTTGTCGGACCGCATCGATGCACTTAGAAAAAGCAGCGAAAAGAGGGAGGAATTGGCAGAGCAGACAGCAGCAGCCATTCTTCAGATGCGTATGTCTGTCGACAGTATCGCCGAGCAGGTCGATTCTCTGAAGATATCGTCCACTGATTGCACCTCGTCTCTTTTCGAAATAGAACAGAGCGTTCGTGAGGTGTCTTCATCGGCAGAAAATCTTCAGAGCCTGGTGGATGATGCTGCTGAAGATATCGCCCAGATAACGAATTCGATGAAAATGGTAAAAAATAGCATGGATACCCTTGCCGGCAGGGCGGATGACACGAACGCCACCGTCTCTGCTATGGGCGCCGCCAACTCCCAGGTGGAAAGCAACATTTCGGATACCAACCGGCTGATAGAGCAGGTCAGTGAGATCGCAACACAGGGTGCCCAGTCCGTGGAAGAGACCATCTCCGGGATCAATGAAATTCAGTTGGTAACTCATGAGGCAAGGGATGTCATAAACAGCCTGAGCCAGCAAATGAATGCGGTAGGCAAAATCCTTACGGTGATTTCAGATGTGGCACAACAGACCAACCTGCTGGCTCTCAATGCAGCCATCATCGCTGCTGCAGCGGGTGAACACGGCAAGGGCTTTGCCGTAGTGGCAGATGAAATCAAGGATCTGGCAGATCGGACAGCAAGCTCTACCAAGGAGATCTCTGGTCTCATAAAGTCTGTTCAGGCTGACTCCAAAAGGGCTGTGGCAGCCATGGAGAGGGGCTCGAGCAGCGTAAATAACGGCGTACAGTTGGCGAACAAGGCGGGGGCAGCTTTGCAGCAGATTTTAATCTCGGTCTCCGAGGTTCTCCGGATGGCAGGCGAGATTCGTGAATCGACCAAAGCCCATGGACAGTTGGCTACTTCCATAAGCCATTCCATGGCCAAAATGGCGGAAATGCTCAGGGATGTCAGACAATCCATGGCTGACCAGACCGCCAGCGGGGAGAGGATCAACAGGGTCGCAGAACAGCTTCGTGATGATGCCAAGTTTGTTGGTAGAAGTGCCTCTGAACAGGTCCAGGCAGTGACCGGAGTCAGTAGAAGCATGGAAAAAATGAGTGAGATGGTAGGATTTATTGCCAAGGCAATAACGGAGCAGGCACAGGGTATAGGTCATGTTGCCAAGGCTGCCGAGGAGGTACGTGACTCTTCTTCGCTGGAGTTGCAACGGCTGACCGAAGTCGAGGAAGTATTGGACTTACTAGGCAGGACTGTCGTGGACCTCAAGAATAAAATCAGGATACATGATGGTCAGGAGAATGAAGCATGACCGAAACAGGTGAAAAAACGATTTTAGAGGCCTTGGACAGCACGATAGAGGAGATCCGGCACACGGCAACTAGAAAACTCCCGGAGGTTTTTAACAAGATCCCTTCTGATATTTTACTCAAGGCTCTTGGTGACGAGTCGTGGAGAGTCAGAAAAGCCGCAGTGGAGGTGGCTTCAGCTTGTTCTTTTGACGATGAACTGCTCGCCGCCTTGGCAGGGGGGCTTTCATCTCAGGACAACGCTGGACTCAGGAACTCGGCATCTGAGGTCCTCATAAATGCCGGAGAAAAAGCCATGGCTACCGTGGCTGGCTTGCTTGAGAATGAAGACAAGGACGTGAGAAAGTTTGCAGCAGACATACTGGGGGAATTGAAATTGCCCCAAGCCCTGCATCCTTTGGCAAAGGCCCTGTCTGACGAAGATGAGAATGTTCGGGGAGCAGCTGCTGAGGCCATGGGATCAATTGGCGATCCAAGTTGTGTTCCGCGCCTCCTGGCTTCTTTGGGCGACGATGGCCTTCTGGTCAAGCTTTCTGCTTTGGATTCATTGAACAGGCTTGGTGCAAAAGTTCCCTTTGATGTCCTGGAGTCTCTTTTGTCGGTGGGGCCACTAAGGCCCATGGTGTTGAAGCTGATGGGTGCCATTGATGATCCCCAGAGCATGAAAAGGGCTGCCGAAATTCTTGTAGATGCCTTGAACTCGAGATCGAAGGCTGATTTGGCTGCTGCGGTATCGTCACTAATTCGTCTGGTGAGCAGGCTGGACAAACACTCCCAGATTGAGATGGAAGTCAAAGTGGCACAGTCTGCCTCTGATGCGTTGTGTATTGCCCTCGAGAGGCTGTTGGATAGTGCGGACCAGGAACAAAAAGCTGCGGCCGTTACGATCCTGGGCTGGACGGGAAGAACAGAGGCCGTGGAGTCTTTGCTGAGAGCTGCATCGGATGAGAGCTTGAACGACAGGATATTCGGCGCACTGGAGGCCATAGGGCCCAAGGGAGCAACAAGACTGGATGAACTGCTGGATGATCTTGGCAGGGCCGAAAAGGTTTTGGCCTTGAAGATGTTGGGTCACTATGGAAACAAGAGCACACTCGCCAGCATAGTCCAAAAATGTCTCGATGAAGATCAGGAGGTAGCCCAGGCGGCACAGCTTGCATTGGGTGAGGTCGGAGACCTGTCGGTCATACAATCTTTGTTGAAAATCATCGAAACAGGTGGGCATGCGAGCCGGGGTGCAGTTGGTGCCATGACCATGCTCGGCAAAAAATTTCATGACGAGCTACTCGAAGGGCTGATGACTGTCATGGACTCGGGTTCCGCTGATGCCAGACGTTTTGCGGCGGAAACCATATGCGGCATTGCCTTGAAGTCGGATCAGGCGCTGCTGCAGGAACTGACCGGAGATCAAGACCCACTGGTAAGAGCATACGCAATCGATGCACTTGGAAAAATCGGTGCTGAGGGGGTGGTTGATAGGATCAGGATGATGCTTGCCGATGAGAGTGAGCATGTCCGAATGGCCTCGGCACGGGCCCTTGGACGGCAGAAAGGTCGGGGAGCGGTAGACGGATTGGTGTTGCTGCTAAGAGATGAACATGCAGACGTGGTGAGGGAAGCGCTTGGTGCTTTGGGAGAGCTTGGCGAACGGAACTCAGCAGAGCACGTGGTTCCGCTGTTGGCTCATGACGACGTGTTGGTCGCAATTTCTGCGACGCGTGCCCTTGGACTCCTCGCCTGGAATGGTGACTCGGAAGTTCTGGAGTATTTGTGTACAAGTGCTGATCCCGAGGTTCTCAAGGAGCTGCTCGCAAGTTCCACCTTTTGGCTCAAGCCCAAGCTTTGCACCCTTATTGGCGCAACCCTTGGAAATTCGAGGTGGGATGTGCGCATGGCCGCGGTAAAAGTGATTGCCGCAAGGGGCGAGAAGGAATGTTTCAAGCTCCTGGCAGAGCATGCAGAAAAGGAAACGGACGAACTCGTAAGAGAAGAGATAAATCGGGTTCTGGACACGATGCAGGACAAGGAGAGCAGTTGGTAGCCAAGGAGCTTTGAAGTGGTTTGGGATAGGGAAGAAAAAATACCCATGTCATCGGAGGAGTTCAGACTCCTCAGGGACCTGGTCTATGATTATTGCGGTATTTTTTTCCAGGATGATGTCAGTTACCTCCTGGAACGCAGGCTCAATTCCCGTCTTTCGGAACTCTCACTGGGCTCTTTCATCGACTATTATAGATACCTGCGTTTCAGCTCTGAGAGACGGCAGGAACTTGAGGAAATCGTGGAGTTGCTGACGACCAATGAGACATATTTTTTCAGGGAAAAATATCAGCTTCGGGCCTTGTCGGACGAAATTCTGCCGGAACTTATAGAGAGAAAAGCATATGAGCGCAAGCTGAGAATCTGGTCTGCCGGCTGTTCTTCGGGGGAGGAGGCTTACACCATCGCCATGTTGCTCAGGGAGCGTGAAGATCTTGCAGATTGGAACCTTGAAGTTTTTGGCAACGATATTTCTCGCAAGATGCTTCAATCAGCAAGGAAGGGGGTTTATGGACGCTCTTCTTTTCGCGCTATCGAGCCGTATTTCAAGGATAAGTATTTCGAACCTGTCGAAGATGGCATGTATCGTGTTGTTGATGATATTCGCAAGATTACCAGCTTTGGTCAGCTGAATCTGATGGATGAGGAGATGTTGCAGTTGCTGGGCAAGGTGGATGTCATCTTGTGCAGAAATGTTCTTATCTACTTTGACGCTGATGCCAGGAGGAAAGTCGTAGGCACTTTTTTCGACAAACTCGATGAGTTGGGCTACCTGCTCCTGGGTCATTCTGAATCATTGATTAACATAACCACGGATTTCGAACTCCTGTATCTGGTCAATGATATGGTATACAGAAAACCCAGGCAAGTCCAACTTGGAGGCGGAACCACTTGAAAAACAAAGAACAGATTCGGCCGCTTAGAGTTTTGGTGGTGGATGATTCCGCTTTCAACAGGCAGACCATTGCAAGTGTACTTAAACGTAGTGGAGATGCAGAGGTGGTCGGGAGGGCGAACAACGGCGAAAGAGCATTGAAAGAGGCTTTTAGACTAAAGCCTGATTTGATCACTTTGGATCTGGAAATGCCAGGGATGGATGGATTCACCTTTCTGAGAATTTTGATGAATAAACAGCCAACACCGGTCATCGTGGTCTCCTCGCACTCCAATCAGAACAATGTGTTCAAGGCGCTGGAACTTGGTGCACTTGATTTTATTTCCAAACCTGCGAGTCAGGTTTCGGCAGAACTCGAGTCCATTACAGATGAGCTGATTGAAAAAATTGCAATGGTCAGGATGCTCAGGGGGCCCTTTCCCCGACTTGTTCTAGAGCGGAACATGCACACAGAATCTCAAGCCAGTCTGGACGAGAGACTCTCCATGGCTGCCAAGACCCCCAAGGCTCTTGTGGTAATTGGTGCATCCACCGGAGGTCCGCCTGCACTGCAGTCCCTGTTCTTAAGATTGCCATGGGAACTGCCTTTGGCGTATCTGGTGGCTCAACATATGCCTGCAAACTTCACCAGAGCTTTTGCTGAGCGCCTGGACCGCTCTGTCGGTCTCACCGTTAGAGAAGCCTCGGGTGGCGAAGTAATCGAGGCAGGCATGGTCTTTGTGGCCCCTGGTGGGTTCCACATGAAAGTCAAAATGAAAAATGATCTTTATTATACTGAAATTAACGAGGTTTCAGAAGCAAAATATGTCCCTTCCATAGATGTGCTCTTCGAGTCTGCTGCGCATGCAGCCGGAGGGAACCTGGCTGCGGTCATCCTGACCGGGATGGGAAATGACGGCAAAAGGGGTGTTACGGTCGTCAAGAAGAATGGTGGATTGACCATAGCTGAATCAGAACAGAGTTCGGTGATCTTTGGAATGCCACGGGAAGCCATTGCTTCAGGCATGGTGGACTCGGTTCTTCATCTGGACCTCATCGCTGAGCGATTAGTAAAATTCGTCAAATCTCTGGACTGATGGATTCTCTCGACTAACAAATTCCCTGAACTGGAATAAGCCCAAACCTCCCACACTATTGAATCAGATTTTCCAGATCAGGCAAAACATTGACAAGAAAACCTTTTTGGAACTAGCATGCATGGTGTTGTGTATATTGCAGGGGGTGGAAATTCCTCCTGTATCAATTGGCTGTAGTTAGAAGGAGCGTTTTGTGTTGGCACTGACTGCCACATCTCGCATATCAACCTTGTGTTTTGCCCTTTCTTTTCTTGTGCTGCAGAATGCCCATGCGGAGGATGCATATAAAAAAAGCCAATATTACCGTGGAATAACAAACCATTATACGGTTACAGATGCAACGCAAGCCGACCTGGATGGCGATGGAGAGTCCGATTTCATCATATGCTACCGGGAACCTGAAAGCGCGGTCGATCAGAAGGGCGCAGTGTTGATACTCATCGGTGAACCGAGGCACTATAGAGTTCTTTGGCATGCCATGTTCGAAAACGTATATCCTACCAAAGTCAGTGTTTCAGGCAAGGCCATGACATTTCACCTCGTCCACAAGACAGCCAATGGAACAAAGGAGTTCGACAGGACTCTCGTAGCCGGCAAGGATGTCTTTTTCAGAGACAGTGAAAAAAGCCCTTTTGCAAATGTGAAGATCACCGCCTCGTCGACCCTCAAGGAAGATGACATTTCTCCCGAAAACGTGTTTGACAGGAACCTGCAGACCGCCTGGGCGGAAGGAGCAAAGGGGACGGGTGTTGACGAGAGCATCACCATGGACTTTCCCAAACCGGTCAATCTGGCTCTCATAGGTGTGTTACACGGCAATTTCAGGGGCAAGAGATACTGGCTGGATAACAACAGGCTGCATCGTGCCGAAGTCACGGTCGAGACACAATCAGACAAATACGATGCAGAGAGTGATGTGGATTTCTCCGAAGATCTGGGACTTGGCCTCTACGGGGACAGGATCGAACTGAGGTTCAGTAATCGTCCGGTAATGCGTTACTTCGAACTGGAGAAGAAGAACGTTATTAGCCTGGAACTTCAGATTACCTCGGTTTTGCTGGGTGAAAAAAACGATGACACCTATAT
>JALVPF010000200.1:32641-40762 GCA_027031935.1 Myxococcales bacterium
TAGGGATACTGATACTCAAGATGAACGAGATATATCGCTAGATGCCCTCTTATGCAGGGGTCAAGTGGATAACATCAAGCACTGTCTATACATACTTCATGGGAACAGATTTCTCCTATGCTGAACTCACAGGAGAGTTTTATAAAAGGTTTAAAGTGAAGGGAGTGGATGAAAAGGATGACACCTATATTGCCGAGATAGATCTCGTAGAATTGATTCCCCAGTGGCTTATCATGGGAAAACCCAAGCCCAAGCATGAAAAGACCGACACCAAAAAAGATGTCGAGTCCAAACAAGACGATAGCGACTGGACAGAGGACGATTTTTAACGACATGCCCCTCTCCATCTCATCTGAAGACAAGTTTCCGGTAAACGGACCCAGAGGAACTGATGACCTTCGAGTCTCTGGTGTGTTCCATTGGTCTGAAGCTTCCCATGGCCTCAGAAAGAATCTGGAAATAAGGTCATGAAGAAGTTTTTGACTCCTGTCAAGGTTGGCTTGTTGGCGGTGATGGCCGCAGCAGGTTTTTTCTATGCTGTCAGTTCACTGCAGCGGGGAAATATGAGCGGCGATTCCTACAGGGTCTATGCTGTGCTCGATGACGTTTTGGGACTTGCAAAACGTTCCAGGGTGCTCATGGCCGGTATCGAGGTGGGATATATCGAGAGTATAGAACTCGTTGGACATAGGGCGAGGCTGAACCTGCGAATAAAAAAGGATGTGCCCCTGTTCAAGGATGCGTCCTTGTCTAAAATTTCCGAATCACTCATCGGCGACAAGCTTATAACCTTGTCACCTGGCAAGGATACTCAAAATCCGTTGGGTGATGGAGGACAGATAGTAAATGTTTACGAAGAGACTGGAGTGGGTGCCGTCTTCCAGAAATTGAATGGCATTACCGGTGACATAGGGGAAGTTACGAAATCACTCAAAAGTCTTCTCGGGGACATGGAACGCAAGGATTCCATCGGCGGGATAATGAAGCGGATGAACGAAATCGCAGACAACGTGACCATACTGACCGAGAGGGTAAATGATACGGTTTTGAGGGGTAGCGCGAAGATCGACCAGATTCTGGGCGATATAGCCGGGGTTACATCCGGTACAAGAAGTCGTTATCAGGATATTCTGGACGATATTCACGCCACCAGTTCGGACCTGCGGAGATTAGTAAACAACCTCAACGACATAGTAGGTCAAGGAGGAAACGATTGGAAAGAAAGCGTCGGGGGCATAAAGGAGACGCTTGAAAAGGTCAATCGTTCCCTGGATAACCTGGATCATATCTCCCGAAAGATAAACGAAGGCGATGGGACCCTGGGTCGACTGGTCAACGATGACAAGTTGGTGGACAAGGCCGAGGGGGTGCTGGATGATGTCTCTTCAGTGACTGGAAAGCTTGCCCGTCTCAGAACTGAGATAGACCTGCGAACGGAGTTTCACATTCGTGAGGGCGCGCTGAAGAACTACCTGGCCCTGAGATTGATCCCCAAAAGCGACAAGTATTACCTGTTCGAGGTCATCGATGATCCCAGGGGCTCTGTCAAAGTTGAAAAAACCTGTGTCAGCCCTGAAGACTGCAGAAATGGCGGGACCCAGAGCATCACGGTCACGGATGATTTCAAATTCTCACTGGAGTTTTTCAAACGATACTATTTTCTTGGCTTGAGGTTCGGGATAATCGAAAACACCGGTGGCCTTGGAGCAAACCTGTTTTTCTTCAATGATGACCTGGAGTTCAAACTTGATCTGTTCCAGTTCGGCACAAATGAATTCGGTGAGGACTCCCTGCCAAGGTTGAAACTGATGATGATATACAGACCATCGTGGCTCGCCAACCATGTGTATATGGCAGCCGGAGGTGACGATTTTTTCAGTCTAGCCTCTGACGGACATGACACTTTTGACTACTTTTTCGGAGCGGGACTCCATTTCGACGACGAGGACCTCAAATCAATATTTACGGCAGTGGGTGTACCCAGCGTCCCGTGACAAAAAGATTCTACAGGCAAGCACGGGAGTGAAAAAACCTTTCGCCTGCACGGGCTGGGAAATCCTGGAAGTACGCAATTTTGCTTGACATAGGTGGGGGTGTTGGATATCTTTACGCGCCTTGAACCGGGCTGTGATGCCCGAGGGAGAATGCTGAACCATGTTCGATAGTCTGTCAGACAAGCTTGGACTGACGTTCAAGCGCCTGAAGGGCCATGGCAAGTTGTCCGAATCCAACATCAAGGACGCTCTGCGGGATGTTCGGATCAATTTGTTGGAGGCAGACGTAAACTATCGGGTTGTAAAGGATTTTATCGCATCGGTGAAGAAGCGTGCCATGGGCAAGGAGGTGCTGGCTTCACTGACACCCGGTCAACAGTTCATAAAGATCGTAAATGAAGAGCTTATTTCCCTCATGGGGGGCAAGGCTGGCGAACTGGACCTGGCCGCAAGACCCCCTGTTGCAGTGATGCTCTGTGGTCTGCAGGGCTCTGGTAAAACCACCAGCGTGGGCAAGCTTGCCCACATGTTGAAAAAGATGGGCAGGCGGCCATACCTGGTACCTGCAGACGTGTATCGACCTGCTGCCATCGAGCAACTGACCAAGTTGGCAGGGGACCTGGATGTCCCGGTTTTTCCGTCGACCACTGGGCAGGACCCCGTGGAGATCTGCAGGCAGGCCATGGAAAAGGCCGAGGTGCAGAACAACGATGTGGTTTTGCTCGATACTGCAGGAAGGCTGCACGTCGACGAAGACTTGATGCAAGAGCTGCTCAACATAAAGAGGGAGATTCAGCCAAAGCAGATACTGTTGGTGGCGGACTCCATGACCGGTCAGGATGCGGTCAACGTGGCGGAGCGTTTTGACGAGGATCTTGGCGTAGACGGCGTTATCCTCACCAAGACGGATGGTGATGCCCGCGGTGGGGCTGCGCTGTCCATCAAGGCAGTGACAGGAAAACCCATCCTGTTTGTGGGAACGGGCGAAAGAATGGATGCCATGGAGGCCTTCCATCCCGATCGCATGGCAGGACGAATCCTCGGCATGGGAGATGTGCTGGGCTTGATAGAAAAAGCACAGGAGTCATATGACCAGAAAAAAGCCGAGGAGCTTCAGCGAAAATTCAGAAAGAACGAGTTTACCATTGAGGATTTCAGGGACCACTTGAACCAGCTTCGCAAGATGGGTGATTTGACGGAATTGATGGAGAAAATCCCCGGAATGGGCAAGATGATGAAGAACATGCCCGGCTCCATGGCCCCGGAAGAAGAATTGAAAAGGGTCGAGGCAATCATCTGCTCCATGACCAAGGAGGAGAGGCTGAACCACGCCATCTTGAATGGTAGCAGAAGGAAAAGGATCGCCAAGGGCAGCGGCACTTCCGTTCAAGAGGTGAACCAGTTTATTAAACAGTACTTGATGATGAAAAAGACGATGAAGAGAATTAACAAGTTCGGCATGGGAAGGGTCATGCGTGGACTGTTTAGCGGCAGACCCTAGGCAGGGCTTGTTGCACAGGGAGCAAATAGTATGGCAGTGACGATCAGATTGACAAGAGCCGGAAACCGCCACAATGCTTTTTTTCACATTGTGGCTACTGATTCAAGGCATCCACGTGATGGAAGATTCCTTGAAAGACTGGGCTACTACAATCCCAGGAAGGTCCCTTCCGAGTTTGTGGTAAACAACGCGAGACTGGAGCACTGGGTGAGCAAAGGGGCCAAACCCTCTCATACGGTAAGCAGATTGCTGGCAAGACAAAAGCAAGCCGACCAGGCTGCTTCTGATGGCTGAGAAAACCACCATATCGCCTAGCGAACTGCTCGCCTTCATCGCCAAGACTCTCGTGCGGGATCCTTCGGCAGTTTCTGTGGAAGAAATTCTGGACGAACAGAGCAGGACGGTGAATCTCAGGGTCGCCCCTTCCGACAGGGGCAGGGTGATTGGTAAGGAAGGCAGAATGGCCAAGGCCCTGAGAACCATACTGGCGGTAGCGTCGTCTCGCGATGGAATGAGAGCGAGATTGGAAATCGTTGACTGAGTTTGATCCGGTATTGGTAGGCAAGATCACTCGTCCCCATGGAGTCCGTGGTGAGATGCGTGTGATGGAGGGTTCCGGCAGTTCCGGTGCCTGGCGACAGCTTGATGTGGTGTATATTGGCCGTGATGTGTCTTGTGCCAGAACCTATAATGTGCGAGGTGTTCGAGGAGCAGGGAAGTTCGCCATTCTGGCCATCGAAGGAGTGGAAGACAGAAATCGCGCAGAGAATTTCCGAGGGTTGAAAATATTCGTTGATCGAATCGAGTTACCTTCGGATGACGATGGTTCATATTATGCTGCTGATCTCATTGGCCTGGATGTGGTTGATACGAACGGAAGGGCACTGGGAAAGCTTATAGAGATCTTTGAAAATGGTGCGCATGAGGTATACGTGGTGAGAGGTTCTGTGGCTGAAGTTCTTCTACCTGTTGTCCCGGGAGTGGTCGTGGAGATCAATCTGGATGATGCAGTCTTGGTGGTCGATCCTCCTGATGGACTGCCTGGCATTGAAGGCTGAAAGGCAAAGTCCATGAGATTTACCATCCTTACCCTGTTTCCGGAGGTGTTTGATTCCATCAGGTCTACCAGTTTGTTTGGCAAGGCTCTGGAGTCGGGTTTGCTGAGGCTGGATTTCATGAACATTCGTGATTTCGCCCCAGGTAAACACAGGGTTGTGGATGATGCCCCATATGGTGGAGGGGCCGGAATGGTCATGAAGGTTGAGCCTGTAGTCCTGGCATTGGAGAAGCTCAGAGAGCAATCCGCCAGTGTCCGGGTCGCTTTTTTGACGCCCCAGGGAAAGGTATTCAATCAGGCCATGGCACAGCGATTGGCAGGTGTCGGGCACCTGGCTCTGATTTGCGGACGGTACGAAGGAGTTGACGACAGGGTACGTTCTTTCGTCGATTATGAGATATCTGTGGGAGATTACATCCTTTCAGGTGGTGAACCGGCTGCATGGGTTGTCATGGACGCTGTGTCTAGACTTGTTCCCGGGGTCCTGGGTTGCCATGACTCGGTGGAAGAAGAGTCGTTTAGTAAAGCAGGTCTGCTGGAGTATCCGCAGTACACCAGGCCCAGGGAGTATCGTGGCATGCTTGTACCAGAGGTTCTTCTTAGTGGCGACCATGGTGAAATTGCAAGGTGGAGAAGACAGGAGGCCTTGGCCAACACAGCCCGAAATAGACCTGACCTGTTGGAAAAGGTAGAACTTTCCGACACTGAACGCGCATTCTTGTCGGATATCGAATCGAAGCACCATACTGAGGAGTAGGCTATTAGTGTTGAAAATAAAGGCAATAGTGATAAAAACATAACTGGATTGATTGTGCTTGGCTCTTGAGCCTGGCATTAGTGAGGAGGAAGTTATGCGGGCCCTGTACGATATTGAAAAGAAATACCTGAAGGAAAAGGTGGACCCTTTTCGAGTTGGTGACACTGTCAGAGTTCACCTCAGGGTTATCGAAGGTGAGAAGGAACGAGTCCAGGTTTTCCAGGGTGTAGTTATCAGGCGAAAGGGCAAGGGTCCTACTGAAAACTTCACCGTCAGGAAAATATCCTACGGCATTGGTGTTGAGAGGATTTTTCCTGTGCATTCACCGAGAGTGGAGAAGGTTGAAGTGGTACGCTCCGCCAGGGTTCGCAGGGCCAAGCTGTACTTCCTGCGAAAGCTGCGCGGCAAGGCAGCACGACTCAAGGAAGCTTGAGTACAGGTCGGTTACGACCGCTGTCAGGGCGGAAAACCAGGGCTTGTCCTGTAACTAGGGAGAGGCATGCGCTTCATTGAGCTAGTCCTACAGGGCGTACGAAATTTCGACAAGACCCACAGGTTCCCTTTGGGTGAGGGATTAACTGCATACATTGGCGGCAGCGGCAGAGGCAAGAGTACTTGGGTTGATGTATTGACCTATGTATTATTTCCCGATTCGACCGAGTTGACCACCTCCGTCTTCAAGTCACAGAGTTCGGATATTTGTCGTGTTGCCTTGACCCTGGACTCGGAAAAGGGAGAGGTTTACCGGCTGGTCAAGGATCTTCTCAGGGGCACGACTGCCCTTATGAAATTCGATGCTGCAAAAAAGGATTTTTCTCATATTTCTACTTCTCCTTCCGAGATATTGCAGTACCTCTCATCCACATTGCACCTGCCCCAGAAGGACATTTTTAACTCTCTGTACGTATTTAGAAAACAACAACTTCCGTCCCATGCCCTCGATAACCCGGTGGACACTCCTTCTGAAATGGCTGACGAGTTAGGGGTCGGTGCTCCTCCCGGAGCCTTGGGGGCTGGCTCCGATGGTCCCGGATTTCCCGGATACCTCGGTGGCTCTGGTAATGATGGGGGCGGTGGCGTTGCATTTCCTGGTTATCAGGGAAATTCTGACCCCGGGTTTGACAGTGGCATGGACGTGCTCCCTGATGACCCTGCCGAGATACAGTCTCAGATAGAAACCCTGGAGCGAGATCTGGCCAATACCAGGATGGTGGATGACCTTCAGTTCAAGTTGGACGGTCTGCAGTCTGAGATTTTTGAACTGGATCAGAAGGTCAAGGGAGTCGCGGCAGCACAGGAAAAAGTGGATGGGCTGAAGGAGTCTTTGGGGAAAATGAGCCACCTAGCCGATCTCCCCGGTGATTTCGAGGGCAGGATCAGAACCTACAGAGCCAGCCTGGAGAGACATCAAAGGGATCTCAAGAGACTCGATGACGAGAAGGAGAGATGGGAGAAAAAGGCTGAACAGAGTTTTCCCGTGCCACTCATGAACAATCGCAATTTCAAGCTGGGCCTGATAGGTGGCGTACTGGCCTTGGGGGCCGGTGTCGCAGGCTTTTTTCTCGACGAGTCTTTGAGATGGGTGGCCTTGCTGGACATCCTTTTTTTCGGCGTTGCGCTGGTGGCGGCGTTCAGACACATAGATGATATAATGGGGGCTGAAAGAAACAAGGTCAGGCTGGGTGCATTGGAAGAGCGGCGGCAGGCCGTGGTAAGACAATTCGAACTGGAATCCTCCATCGTCAGAAAAACCATGGATCAGGTTGGGGTGGAGTCTCCCGAAAAAGTCATAGAGATGTACAACAAGAGAAACAAACTCTACGAACTGCTGAAGGAAGCCGAGCAGGAGTTGAAAAAGCAAAAGGCTAAAGCAGGTCTTTCAGACGTAGAGGAAAAAAGATCCAAGGTACAAGGCGAGATCGATTCCATAGAGGAGCAGCTCGCTGGCATGTCTGGCTTGATGATGAGCCCCACGGAAATGGAACGCAAGCTTGGAGTACTGAAAGACAAGCTGGAGTGGATCAAGTCAGGTTCAAGGACACCCGGTGTGCAAGAGCAATCGTCCACAGCATCATTTGACCCCGGGGCAGCCTTGGGAGTTGGAGCGCCTCCTGGTGGCAGTTTTGGCAACTCCGGGGAGTTTTTTGATTCTTCAGGGCTGAGTCCCGAGATGGCTGACTCACCTTCCAAAGACTCAAAGCAGACTGTTTCGGATAGGGTCTTTGGTCGTTTGATAGAAAAGGGCAAGGACCTCTTTCTCGTGGACACTGAAAAACTCAATGAGACCATTTCTGAAAGAGCAGGACAATTACTGTCTGCCATAAGTGCGAGACAACTGGGCTCTGTTTCATTTGATGATAAGGCACGAGTTGAGGTCTATAGTGGTCAGAAAGCTTCTGTTGTTCCGGTCCACGATCTTTTGCCCGAAGACATGGACAAGGTCTTTACAGCAATGAGGTTTGCGATTGTTGATGTTTTCAGCAAGACGTTCTCGGTGCCTTTGCTCCTCGATGACCCATTCGGGGATTTTAAACCCAACATGTTTGAGGTCCTCGCCCGGGTCTTGGAAGGTCTGGGCAGGCAAAACCAGGTTGTTTTAATGGCTTCACAGGTGGAATTGGCTGGCCATGCAAACTCGTCATACAGCCTCTGATAAAAACGCTTGGCTGTTCGATGATGACCATTCGTACCTGGGGCAGTTAGAGCGCTGGGCCCAGAGCCACGGGTATAAAAAAGTTGCCGGGGTGGATGAGGTTGGAAGGGGACCTTTGGCCGGACCGGTGGTCGCCTCCGCTGTCATGCTGGGTGACTT
>JALVPF010000201.1 GCA_027031935.1 Myxococcales bacterium
GTCATGGAGTTTGAAAAAGACAAGGTGCGGGTGAAGACAGGTGACGAAGACATCTCCCTGGATCCCTTTGATACGGTTATCTCGGCAGCAGGCATGGAGCCCGATAGCTCTCTTTCCGATGCCCTGCAGGGGGCGTCCTACGAGATTCACATGGTAGGTGACGCCAAGGAACCGGCCACCATTGAACAGGCCTTTGGGGATGGAATCATGGTAGGACGAAATATCTAGCTGTTGAGTATCTGTCATCAAATACTGACATCAAAAAAACTTCACAAAAATCGTAACTCCGACTGCAAGCAGCATTACTCCTACACCTATCCATCCAGTGAGTATGGTTATTAGGGCAGGCCTCAACTCTGGCTGATCGATATGCATGGTGACACACAACAGGTTCAGGGCATACAGGACGGGTGCTGCTGCCAGGCTCACCAGTGCCACGTAAGTCACCAGGGTCACGGGGTTTCCCACAAGCAGTAGAGTCACACACGCCAGTAATGCCGATGCCAGCACGAATCCCAGATAGGTTTTTCGCTTTGTGGATTGAGATGAGTAAGAGTCGAACAGGTGGCCCATGGCCTCGGAAAAAGACCGGGAGAAGCCATCTATTACCGTATAGGATGTGGAGAACATGGCAAAAAAAGCAGTCAGCATGAAGACGTGAGCCATCCATCTGCCCATGGCGTGGGAATAGGCAGTGCTCAGGGCCTGTACGAAACCTATGCCCTTGAGTGCGCTGCCTTGACCCACGAGATATACAGCGCCCATGGTCACGAACATTATGCCGGTGGCAAGCGACAGCCCGTAGCCAATGCGCATGTCGGTCAAGGAGAGCTTCAGCTCATCACGCCTTAGCTGCAGATCAGGTTCTTCTTTGGAGTCAGGGTGTAAGCCGAGGCTCTTGAGCTTTTCTATGGTCCAGAAAGAATGCCAAATGGACACATCGATTCCGGTGGGCATCCATCCTAAAATGGCTGCTACAAGGATCAGGGATCCATGGGGTATGGATGGAACCACCAGCTTGAGCATCTCGGACGGCTCTGGAAAGATGGGTATGAAGGCAAGGATTGTCGCTGCGGCCAGGATGCTCATCATGATTTTGTTGAGATTGTCCAGCCAGCTGAATCCTCCCTTGAGGAGCAAAGCGACCACAATCAGGACCACCATCACAGAGAGAATTTCTGTTGTACCAAACCCGGTCCATGCATGGAGCACTGCCCCGGAGACATTTACCACCCCTGCCAGTACCCCAACGCCCTGAAGTATGGTGGACAGTAGAAACAACCACAGGGGCCATCCCCGTGGACCAGGTATTCGCGCGTATCCTGCCAGGAGATTTTCGCCCGTGGCAGCAGCATAGCGAGGACCGAATTCAAAAGCCGGGTACTTCAGGACATGAGCGGCCAGTATCAGCCATAACAGATTGTATCCAAACAGCGCTCCTGCCTGAGGCGAGAGCACCAGGTGCGAGGCTCCTATGCTTGTGGCTGCCAGAAGAACACCAGGGCCCAGTTTTCGCCAGATGTTGACGTGTATCAATGTAACCTCGATTTGGCTCAAAAGTTACATGGAGCTGATAGTTTTAATGATGTATTGGAGTTTTTATGGAAACTGTTCCATTTGTCAAGGAATTTGCAGTTATTTTAGATGGTTAGCAAAAGCAGGAAAAGGTTTTTGGTCATATAGGAATATTCATAGATGCAAAGATTTACAATTACACTTGAATAAAAGAAAAATATGGAGAGAATATGACCACCATTTGGATCTTGGTTGTGAACAATTTTATACAGGAGCAGGAAATGGCCGAAGAAGAAAAAAGCATAGAGCAACGGTTGGCAGAGGTGGAGGGGATGGTAAAGGAACTCAAAAGGGGTGCTCCCAATGACAAGATTGCCATAGGTGTAATAAGCGGAGATTTTGACAGGGTGCTGGCTGCATTCATTATCGCATTAGGTGCCTGTGCTTATGACATGGAGGTGGAGATGTTTTTCACCTTCTGGTCCATTGCCGCACTGCGTGATCCCAAGAAGAAAGCGAAAAAGAGCTTCATGGGCAAGATGTTCGGCTGGATGCTGCCCAAGGGGTCAAAGAAATTGAAGCTGTCCAAGATGAACATGGGCGGAATGGGACCCAAGATGATCAGGGGCTTGATGGACAAAAAGGGAGTTCCTTCTCTTGAAAAACTGATCAAGGACGCAGGCGATTTCGGCGTAAAGATCAACATATGCGAGATGTCCATGGATCTGATGGGCTTTTCCCGTGACGAAATGATCGACTATCCTGGTTTGACATATTGCGGTGTGGCCACTTTCATATCCATGGCTTCCTCATCAAAACAGACTTTCTTCCTGTAGGATTCCAAAACATCCAACAGGTTTTCACCCCTTGTCCAAAACTCGATTTTTCTGTTGGCTCAAAAGGGATTTGTTGTCACAGCTGTGATAGTGTAATCGGTAGATGTAGACTCTCGCACAATGAGGTGCTGACAATGGCTCCAAGATTGTTTTTTGTGGCAATGCTGGCGTTTGTGCTTGCTGCTTGTAGCCGGGGCACTGTGTCCCAAACAAGGGCAGGTGATGATACAGGTGGGCAGCAGGATGCTTTTGATGCAGGGGCGGATACAGGGGCGGATATGCAGCAAACGGACGATTTTTCAGATTCCGGGGATTCAATGGTGGATGCCGATTTGGATGGCCTGGCTGGTGATGACGGTGTAGAGGGTGATGATAGTGTAGATGGTGATGATGGTGTAGGTGGTGATGATGGTGGAGATTCCAGCGTAGATGATGGCAGCGATACCGTGGCAGATGATGGTGGAGTCGATCCCTGCGATGGAGTTGTCTGCAATACACCACCTGATGACCAATGCATGCAAGGGTCTATTCTTCGTCAGTACCAACAGACGGGAACCTGCAATGGCGGAGATTGCGAGTACCCATACTCCGACCATCCCTGCCAGTATGGCTGCGAGAATGCCCAGTGTTTGAGTTGTACCCCGCAATGGACAGATGTCTCCGAATGCAACTGCACTCCCACTGCGTGTGCGGGCTGCACCGGGAGCAAGCACCAGCAAGACGGCTGTGGCAACGAGCGAGATCTTGCTTGCGACTTGCAGCCCACCGGATGTAGCGGAGTTTGCTGTGGCAGCTCGTGTTGCCAATCCAGCCAGGTCTGCTACCAAGGTGCTTGCTGTAGCCCCAATTGCTCGGGAAAGGAATGTGGTGATGACGGTTGTGGAGGTACTTGTTCCCCTGGATGCGACGCCAATGGGTGTTGCTTTGACGACGGAAGCTGTTTTTCCAATCGTTTGAAGCTTATCTCCTATAATATCGGCTGCTCTTGCGGCTTGCCCAACACTGCCATGTTGAGCAAAGTAGCTGACTTGATAGTCGCTGAGCAGGCTGACGTCGTTGCACTGTTGGAGTATCGTTGGGATCGGGGAGGAGACGACAACCCCAATACTATATTGCAGTTACTCTCTGACCGTGGGTATCCCATGAATGGAGTATACGAAAAACGATTCGATTGGGATGCTAACACCGAGCTCGGCCAGATAGTGTTGAGCAATCAACCCGTCTATGATTACGATTACTATCGCTTTCAGGGAGGGCACCCGAACCAGGACATTGTTCAGTCTTTTCGTTATCCACTTGGTGCAGGTATGGTCCGTGTGTTCAGCGTCCACCCTCAGCCGGGACAGTTTTGCAGTATCGTCGACGAGCTTGAACAATACATGGATGGGTTTTCAAACGAGATGAGCGTCCTGCTCGGTGATTTCAATGCATTGGCTAGTGATCCATGCTTTGGCGATATAAGAAACGATTTCCGTGACTGCTGTGATGAGTCATCGGACACTACCTGCAGGTACACAATCGACATGACTGTGTGGGATGGTGGAATTCATGCACCTCCCGATCTTGGAGAAGCCATCGATTTTATTTTTGTCAGGCGAGGAACCATGTCGCCTTTTCCCAGACCATGGACAGTAGTAGATACACGTTCTAATCACACTATCAACCAAGGCATGGCCGTATCAGACCACTTTCCAGTGATCGCGGAACTTGCGTTCTGTCTTCCGTGTTCCAATTGCTTGGGGACTTACTCCGACTGTAATGCAGCCTGCCAGGATTTTTCCAATTTGGGGGGATACTGCGGATGGCCGGATAGTCACGATTTTGGTCATTGCTGCGTTTGCCAATAGTCTCCGTGTCAGGCGTCAGATCTTTCCCACTCGGACAGTCCCTGGCCTATGGTGTGTCTGACATCCCGCATCAATTCCTCACGCTTTTCCATGCCGTATTTCGTCACATCGATGGGTTCGTGTATGGTGATGGTAACCTTGCCAGGTAGCAGCAACACACTTTTTCCAGGCAGGACTTTCCCGGAGCCGGAGATGCTCACGGGCAGGATGGGAAGCCCCATCTGCAAGGCCATCATGAAGCCACCCTTTTTGAATTGTCTCATGCGCCCATCGCGGCTTCGAGAACCCTCGGGAAAAATCAGTACGGATATTCCACCTTCCAGTAAAGGACGTGCGGCGTTGAGGCTGGCGATGGCCTTTTGTTTGTTGCTTCGATCGATAAACACATGGCCGATCTCCTCGCAGGCCCAACCCAGAACCGGTACATCCCTCAGCTCCTTCTTCATTATCCATCGGAACTGGTACCCCCAAAATCCGTAAAACGAGAGTATGTCGAATTGGCTCTGATGATTGCACATGATCACATAGGATTTTTTCTTGTCCACATGTTTGCGACCTTTGACCGACACCCAGGTGAAGTTCATGATGCAAAGAAAAAACGCCCACGCAGTTCCACAGTGAAAGGCTATTCTTTTGCTGAACTTGCAGATGGCAACGGCCAGCAATCCCCAAAAGGCGGTGGTAGCGGCAAGTATAGGGATAAATACAGCCCATGTCCAAGGAGAGTAGAGCAGAGCGAGCCATAACCTGAGTTTGCTCGGTGGTCTGAACCATGGGTAGTCTTTGTTCATCGCGAGCCCTTTCTGCGCCGCGTAAGGGAATTGTTCTTGTCATGCTTTTTTCTCATGTTTGGGGACTCGGATGCAAGATGGAAAGCTTCATGGACTTACTAAATTTCAGATCATATAGTGCTTCCAGGAATTTTCGTGAATTTCCTTTGGTTGTAGAGAGGATATAAAAGGGAGGTGTTAGCATGTCTAGGATCTTGGCCCTGGTGGCCATGGCAGGATTGATGGCAGCATGTACCAAACCCATGCCTGTTGCAGATTTGAACAAGGTTCCTCCTGGCATGATGAAGCGATGCGAGCAAAAAGGAGCCATCGTTTTGTCCGATGTACGCTACGAAGACTACTGGGCACGCAATTATGACAACTACAAGGTCAAGCTACTCAATCAAATGGGCACCACCGGAAAAATGACTATTCCTGACCCTCTTCGTCGTCTTACCGTAAAGGTTTTTTCTGATGAAGGAGCAAGGCTGGTATCGAAGTTTTCTGTGGTGCACTACCAGGAGAACACCCCCCCTGTGGATGTCAAGGGATGGACCAAAGACGGACGACAAAAGCCCATGGGTGTGGATGTGGTAAGCACGAAGCCATTGGCTGA
>JALVPF010000202.1:0-747 GCA_027031935.1 Myxococcales bacterium
AGCTGCCGGTTTTCTTCGGTGAGACGCTGGGTGACTTCTTCAAGCTCGGCTTTCGTTTTCCCGAGGTTTTCCTCCAGCAGTCCTATGTTTCGTTCCCTGTCCTGAATTCTTGCGTTCAGTTCCTGTCCCCGGACCTCAATCGACTACCAAAGCTCTTCAATCTAGCTCTCAAAAACAGCTTTTTGCTTTTCCCACTCTTCAGCCGCCTGCTGTGCTTCAGCCTGGGCATTCTGAAGGTCCTGTTCAGACTTTGCCTCCAGTTTCGAGTACATCTCGGCCGCTTCTGTCAACGCTGTCTCAAGCTCATCGATGCGGTTTTCCATGTTCTGTTTTTCTTCGGTCATGGCATCGATGGAGTCCTGGAGAAGATCGGCTCTGCCTCTTTCGAGTTCGATTTCCTGTGTGAGTTCTTCGTCCCTCTTGTCTTTTTCTTTCGTGACTTCATCCAGGGATTCTTGCAAGATGGCAATTTTTTTGTTGGCATCTTGTAGTTGTTCTTCAAATTCCTGGTTTTCTTCTGTTCGTTTTTGGGTTAGTAGCTGCAAGGTCTCCTGCAAGACCTGAATCTTGTTGTTTTGTTCTCCTATCTGGGAATTGGCCTCTGATAGTTTCGCTTCGAAGTTTCTTGCCGATTCCTGAAGCTGATTTGCAAGACCTTCCGATTCCTGCTGAATTTGAGTGATCTTTGCGGTGAGTGCCGAATTGTTTTCGGTCAAGGACGCTCTCTGCTCTGCCTGTTGTTTTCCG
>JALVPF010000202.1:757-5583 GCA_027031935.1 Myxococcales bacterium
GTTTTCCGGTCTCTAAAGATGACTTGAGTTCCTTTTCCAGGTCTCTCAGGCGTTTTTTTGCTCGATTTTGATCCTTGCGAGCTGAGTCCAGTTCCTTTTCACGCTTCTTGAGGGTCTTTCTCAAGAAATTCAGTTTTCCGTCGAACCCGAAATCATCGTCTTCCCTTTTCTTCTTGCGGGGAGGGGGAGGAGGCGTAGAGGCAGGGGCTTGATTTGCAGTTTTTTTTGTATCGGTAATCTGCTCGAACACCGCGTCAAGTTCACCGTCTTGATGCTGTGTCTGTTGATTGCCTTGATTCTGTGGCTGAGAAGGTGCCTGCTGTGGGTCATCATCGATTGGTTCAAGCTCTTCTATTGGTTCTAGCTCAAGCTCTTCTATCTGTTCCGGACCCGAATCTGCGGCCTGCCCGGCCGGTTTTGATGTAAGTGAATTAAAGACATCATCCACCAGGTCATCATCATCTCCCAGTGGTGATTGTTCTTGTTGATCAACAGCCACGGCCGCTGCTCCCAGCATGGAGACAACCTTGTCGGAGATGGAACTTACATCACCGTTTTTGATCATGTATTCATCTGCTCTGTTTTTGTGCTGTTGATGCTGCTGAAAAGTTTCTGGAGTGTCACCTGATGAGACGATCAAAAGGGGGATGTCTTTGAGATTGTTGGTCCGCTTGATGCGGTTGCAAATGGAATACCCACTCATGTCTGGGAGTTCTGCAGAGAGCAGGATGAAATCAGGTGGATTTGCCTTTGCTTCCTGAAGACCCGCCTGTCCGGCATCCATTGTTTTTACATCAAACTGAAACTGTTCCAGACGCTGGCTGATTTCTGTGGAGAATGCGGAGTCATTTTCAATAATCAGGACGCGTTTCACGTTGGACACCCCAAACAAACCAGTTAGATTCCACCTGTATGCATCACAGGGGATATACTATAAAAGTCAGGTTACTTCAACGTAGATTTCGGAATTCCATGATTTCACCTTGCTCTCGATCTGGGAAATCTGATTCCAGGGAGCGGGATATCTTGGGGAATTCGCAACAATTGGTCATTGGAGGGGAAAGTCATCTTTTGTTATTGAGATACTTGTTTTCGATAGCCTTCCTGAGTTTTTCCAACTTTTTGGTCTTGGATTTCAAGATGCCTGCCTTGGAGACCAGGCCATTGAGCTGGTCCTTGTCGCTTGATTTTACGGCTTCTTTCAGGGTATCCAGCATTTCCATGCTGCCCTCTAAAAGCTCAATGGATAGACTGTGGTAGTCTTTGCAAGGCTCTGGCGGATCCATTTTCAGCATCTTGGATTTGATGTCATCCATTCCTGATTTCAGTTTTTCCAGGTCTTCATTGTTGTTCCTGGCCATGTTACCAAGAAGTTTTTCAGCGAATTTTCTAGGCTTTACTCCAACCGGGCCTGCCTGGAGGTTGTCCATGGCAAAGAAATAATCTTTGATTTTCTCACCAAGATCAGCATTGGGATCTGGCTTGACCGCAGGTTTTGCTGTTGGAATATCAGGGAGGGCGTCTGCCGAGGAATCAGGAAGTGTGGGGGAAGGCTTTTCTTCCAACACCAGGACGACCCCACCATCAGCATGAATGATTTTTCCCTTTTGTGCGCTGTTTACAATGAACACCCCGCCATCTCTATGCTCCACTCTAAGCTCGTTTGGATTTTTTGAGACGACTGGCTGCTTTGCGTTTTCCGAGAGCTTTGGTTTATTTGGTTCATTGTCTGCTGCGGGTTTTGTGATGGGCTGGGGAGATGCTGCAGGTTTGGATGTCTTGTCGCTCTTGCATGCAGTTAGACATAGCACGATACAGGGTGCGATCATGAAAAGGACTTTTTTATGGAACATGCGCAAACACCTCCCTCTGCCAGATCTCCCGCTCCCTTGGATCAGATTTTCCAGATTGAAAGCGAGGTGGGAAATCAGGGGTCATGGGGTTATGTAGACCACCTCGATATGAACTTCGCCCTCGGTGATCAAGTCGCATGGATTGTAGTGTGGTGCAAAAATGATCTTTCCTCCTGGAGCATCGGATTCAGGAGGATCACCGGGCGGTATAAATGTCCATGTCTCGATGCAGTTTCCAGCGGAACACGAGTCATCATTGGGTCCTGAACATATCTCCACGTTGTCCTTGGTGGAGCCGGAGCATGAGTATCTAGGCACATCCACGCCATTGACCAGAATATTCGCAAACGCAGGGTCCAGGATTTTTTCCGAGAGTTTGAATTCTGTGGGGCAGGCTACGAAGGTACCGAGTTTCTCCAGCACATCCGAGAAGTCATCCTTGCAAATGGTACCTATAAAGCCATTGTCTCCAAAGAGATTGGCAAGGGCGATGTATCTTGTGCCGGGAAACGCGTTGCAATATCCTGACTGGTTGGTGCAATTTGGTGTGGTGCAAGAAGGAACAGGGGCAGCATTGGGATCGTCGGACTCAAAGGTTATCTTGGTAGCTGATGGATTGGATTCATCTTCCATACCAGCAATGGTGGCAAACTTTACATAGCCGTCCTTGTTGTCCTTCAACCCCATCAGAAAATCATAGTAATTGCGGACCGGTTCCAGCTTGTAAAGCCGTCCTTCCTTGGGATCTGAAAAAGAACCGTCCGGTCCTTCGCCATTGGCGGCGTAATAGCACACCTTGCCACGGATTCCGGATATGCCCTCTGTAACGTCTCCGACTTCACCACAATCCTCTTCATCAGAAATCACCACCACCGCCAGGATTGCGTCAGGTCTGAGAAATGTGCTGGTGGGAGTGACGTTGTAGGAACTGATGAGGGGCTCGCTGAGAGCAGCTTTTATGGGAGCAAGTCCCCGTTCATAACCACAGCCGTTGACGCCCGTAAAAATGACACCCTGGTCCTTGTCGCGGTCGTAAAAGCAGCGACTAATATTTGATGAATCCATGATCTTGCAGGAACTGTCGGTGACAAATTCGAATTCCGGCTTATCCACGGTTCCCACGTTGTGACCCAACCTGTCCTGGAATCGACCGTTTTCGCCGGTCTCATTGACGCAGGAGTAATAGTTGGGATCATCTGGAGGGCATTGTCCACAATCAGTGGATTCCATTCCTGTAGTGACCACGGCTATCTGGTATTTACCTTCTCCGAACTTTTCGTCCAGAATGTCGGTGAAGACCTGAAATGACTGCGCGATGGCGGTTTGTTCACCGACCATGGAGCGCGAATTGTCCACTACAAAAAGAATGTCTACCTTTTGCGCAATGGCAATGTCATAGGTTTTTCTCTTGGCACGAATCACAGAGGAGGGGACTTCCTCGAAACCGTAGTCCTGGCAGGCTCCAATGGAGAAGCTTGCAACCACAAACAGGGACCAAATAGCCAGTGATTTGAAATTCATCTATGGCCTCCAATTTAAACCACATATTAACAAGAGAAGTATATACCTTGCCAGCTTGCCTTTCCAGTCTTTTGATCCAATCTCGGGTTTTATAACAGTTCTCATCATGCGATTCAATTTGTGAGCAGATGGAACCCGGACGGAAACAAAAAGGGAAACAAGCTGGCTCCTGTCAGGAACTGTCTGCTGCCGATCATGAAAAACCCGCGGTGTTGATTTTTATTCAGATAGTCATGTACTTTATTGAAAATTCAATAGATTTTCTGGAACAAGGGGCCTGGTGAGAAAAATGTCATTGTCTGATTCCATGCGAGGTAAAAAAACCACAGGGGCAAATTTATTGAAAAAGCTTCTGTTGCTTCAATTTTCTTGAGGATTTTCAGCTATCGGGTCTTTTTTTTTACAGTAGCATTGAAAACGATTTTATCAGAATTGGAGAATTCCTTAAGTGCTATGGTAAAAATACCTCGAATATCTCCTGATCTGTCCATGGCTTTGGAAAAAATCCCTACCCTGATTTATAGATAACTTATGGTAATACAAGTAGAAAGATAATTTGTCCCGGAAATGGAAAAATCTGGCTTGCTTTTTGCTAGATTAGAATGCTGTCGAGAACAAGCTTATTGAGAATCCAGTCTGTTGATAAACGGGAGAATGTTGAAATGGTGGTGGCCATGTCCAAGAAGAGGGAGATGACACGATTCGGGTTGAAAGACAGTGCTCCGATGGTGAAAAACTCCATGATCGCCAGCACCATTAGAAGGTCTCAGAGAAATTTGGCCAGTGGGGTTATACACCGCAAGAACATCGAGCAAATGACCGCCCAGGGGTTTTCAAAACGGGATCTATATGCTGCCGGACTTAAACAGGGCAGGCTGGGTTTAGCGAACAACCTGGCAGACGTTCTGTATAACGTCTTTGGTTCCGGGCTTGGAAGGGCAATAGTTATAGAGGAGTCGAACAGACATATCTTGTTGAGAGTCGATGAATGCCTGTTGAAGAACAGTTCGGACGGATCGAGCTGTTCGTTTGTTGCAGGGTACCTTGCTGGTGCCTTGATGAGCACGGGAAAATATCGAATTGTAGAGGTTGCGAGGAATACAGGTGAAAAATGTACAGAAGGTTCGTGTTTGTTCCTCGCCAATCTGGATTACTGATGTTTGAATTTTTGATCTTTGAGAATTTTCGAAAGTTGCAGGGGCCATGAGATTAGGCCGGTGTGCGGGTCAGGACGGGAGCACGGTGGCTTGACTGAAGAAGGTCGGTGATGGTTGGTTTGGGGCTGGGTGTGTTAGTCGTCAGGGTGGTGACGGGAAGGTGGTGGCGCTTGTTTGGTCTGGCAGATCACCCGTAGCTCTGTCCCCTGCAATTGTTCTTGGCGGGTTCAGTGACATTTTCACTGGACCCGCTTTTTTTGTTCTTTGGAATGAAAGACAAGGAAGGAAGTTCCAA
>JALVPF010000203.1 GCA_027031935.1 Myxococcales bacterium
TGCTTCCAGTGCGCCCACCAGGCCACGAGTCTCTATCATTCCCAGGGCCATACCCTCGGACCATTGCAGCTTGCGCTTTGCCTTGCGAACCATGCCTTACCCCATCACAAAAGCTTCGTCAGCAAATCAGGATGGGGAGCCGGTATCAAAGTCTGACCCAGCATCAAGCCGTTTTCCCTGGCAGCCTTGGAGCCTGCATCCAGAGCCGCCCGCACGGCAGACACATCACCAGTAAACAATACATACGCCTTTCCACCCAGTGCCCTCGCGAGTCTTATCTCCAAAAGATCGACGCGCGCAGCCTTGACCGCCTGATCTCCGGCTCTCACAGAAGCCACTATACTGAAGGTCTCAATCATCCCCACGGCCGCGATCTCATCCGGCATGGTGGTTGCGGTAAAGGCCTGGATAACCTGGGGATGGACTCTTGGAATGACCGTCGTCTCCACCAGCGTGTCAGACGCAACCCGCTGGCCCGCAGACACGGAAGCATCCACCTCGGAGGTCATGCCCCCAACCATCACTATGTACTTTCCCGGACAGGTGGGGTTGCACGCCAAAAGCTCCACACGGGAGGCCTTGAGCATGGCGTCTGCTGCCTCGAGACCCCTTGCGATGCTGCTCGTCTCCACACATCCTACGGCCATGCTTTTGCGCCCGGAGGTTTTGACATCGAGAGACTCCAGGGTGGGATCTGGTTTGTTCATGGACTCCACTTTTCACTCCAACTCTATGGTTACTTCACCCTGCGCAACCCTTGACACGGTTCCGGCAGCAGGGCAATGCACCAAGGCTCCAAGCTTGCCCTCGGGGACTTGCCCCAACACCTGCCCCTTGTCCACGTGATCACCCTGCTTGACCACGGCAGTGGCAGAAGCGCCAATGTGCTGGTTGAGCGGAATTTTCAAACTGTCAAGGGATTGGTCGAACTGCCTCATGGGGGCAGGTACGTCCAAATCCGAAAGGCCCAACCTGGCTATAAGTCGAACAGTGGGAACGCGCCGCATGTCACCAAAAACCCTGGGAGACGACACGGGCGGCTGAGGTCGAGGGACATCGGCCTCTGCCAACCTGGCCTTCATCTCCACGTTGACCCTGCATGGATCCAGATTCATGACGCAGCCATAGACAGCGCAAAGTCCACACTCGGAACACAGATACGATCCCACGAAAGCCTGAGTGTCTTCCCCAACGCCGGCCGCCAAACTCCTCATCATGCGATCGGGCACCAGGCGGTGGCCCAACTGGTTGCGAGGGCACACCTCGGTACACATCGCACTTGAGGCAGGCAGACCTGGTCAGGGCCACCTGTCGCTCCATGGAAGCAAGCCTTCGTCTGACAACAGGGCTGTTTTCTTCAAGGACCAAAAGAGCGGATGTGGTCTTGGTGACGACATCGTCCTGCTCCACGAGTTTTCCCATCATGGGTCCGCCGGACACCAGGTATCCGTCATCCACCAGGGCTCCACCCGCCGCTGCAACAAGAGCGGAGAACGGGGTGCCCACAGCTACCCTGAAGGTCCCGGGTCGGGCAAGCTGACCGGTTACAGTGACAAACCGTTCCACCACCGGCTGTCGATGATCCACTGCGTCTGCCACGTCCATGAGGGTCGAGACATTCGAGACCACAACGCCCACATCCAGCGGAAGCCCAAACTCGGGAATTGCGGCCCCGGTCACCTCACGAACCAACACGAACTCGTCTCCAGCCGGATAAAAGTTGTCCAACAAAAACAGCGTAATCCTGTCCTGTAGTCGCTGCAATCTTATCTGTTCATTAAGAGCATCGATGGCCTCGTGGTACTTGGCCTTCAGGGCCACCACTCCACGAGCCGCCCCCGTACACTCCATGGCTATGACAAGACCCCGCAGCACCTTCTCCGGATATTTTGCCATCACCTGCTGGTCTACCCGGATCAAGGGCTCACATTCAGCGCCGTTGGCTATGACCTGCTCCACCTTCGCCTGATACTTCACGTGGGTGGGAAAGCCGGCACCGCCGGCACCAACCACGCCTGCGTTCCTGATCAAATCCAGCATGTCTTGTACACCAAGACTCACTCCAAAAATCCTCTCGTCAGATAATCCTGAAGGCGCCGGCCAGCACACACCTGCGTTGTCGAGTAAACGTTCGGGCTGAGGTCAGGCCTTCTCCCGTCGGTCCGGCAATACTCAAGGTGCAGTAACCTTCTCCACCAAACCCGAGCCCAGCGTATGATGGTGCGTTCTTCACGAAGATGGTCGTCTCTATGGCCCTGGCCACGAGACTCATGTTGCTTACGCTTTCAGAATGCATGTGCGCAGAATGTCTGTTTCCGTGCTCAGCGGCCTTGGCCTTTTCCAATGCCTCGGAAAGATCTTTCACCCGCACCACCGGGACTATGGGCATGAGCATTTCCGCATGAACCAGGGGATGAGCAAAGTCCGTCTCACAGATTATCAACTTGACATCGCGCGAAGGGCTGATACCTGCCGCCTGAAGAAGCACTGATGCGCTCTTGCCCACAAACTCCCTTTTGGGGTGGGGATGGGGATCGCCAGGTTCCACCAATGCATCTGTAAGCCTGCTGATCTCGTCCCCGCTCGCCCTGTAAGCACCGTAAGCCACCATCTCGGACATTAGCTGATCAGCGATGGAGTCGAAGGCCAAAACCTCTTTCTCGGCAGTGCAGAGAATATTGTTGTCAAACGAAGCCCCGTCCACAATTGCCCTTGCCGCCTTGGTAATAGAAGCGGTGTCATCCACTATTACAGGAGGATTACCAGGCCCTGCGGCAATGCATCTTTTGCCGGAGCCCATGGCCATGCGGACCACCAGCCCTCCGCCCGTCACCAAAAGTATCCTTATCCCGGGATGTTTCATGAGCTGCTCGGATGTCTTCAGGGTCGGTTGTGCCACAGAACATAGCAAGGTTGCCGGGCCGCCTGCATCGTGTATGGCGTGATTGAGCACAGCCACTGCGTGGTTCGTAACCCGTCTGGCAGAAGGGTGAGGGTTGAACACCACCGAGTTACCGGCAGAGACTATGGAGATGGCGTTGTTGATGATGGTGGCGGCAGGATTCGTGCTCGGGGTGATGGCCCCCACCACCCCAAAAGGCGCAGGTTCCACAAGGGTAAGTCCATCGTCGCCGGTGTACGCCAATGGAGCCAAATCTTCTATACCAGGGGTCTTGTTGGCAGCCAGGAGGTTCTTCTGAATCTTGTCTTCCACCCGGCCGAGCCCCGTCTCAGCTACGGCCTCGGTGGCAAACACCTCGGCCTGCTCCACCGCCACCTTCCTGATGGCTTCTATGAAGCGTTTTCTCCTGTACAGGCTCACTGCCGAATATTCTTCATATGCAAGCGCAGCACCCTTTACCGCTGCGTCCACATCCGGAAAAACTCCATCCACCGACGTGTAGCCCTCGGCCGCCACATCACCGGCTCCAGGGGCTTGCCCGGAACCAACACTGGCTTTGGTGGAAATATCGACACCACCTTGCTCCTTGACCCGTTTTATAACTTCCTGGACCAGGCGCTCGATCTCGTCGCTCTGAATATTCGAAGCCATGGCTCAATCCTTCTTTCGTTGTCAGGACTTGGCAAAGGTGCGCTCACCACGCATCTCTATATAGTCTACTATTGCCATTATGGTGGCATCACAAGGTGTCTCACGCGTAGACTCGGTCAGGCGTGCAGACGAGCCCTGCACCACCAGCACGACCTCACCAAGCCCGGCACCCACCGAATCAACAGCGACCAATGACGCACCAGCCTGCTCTTGATCAACGAAGTCCACCGGTTCGACCACCAGCAGCTTGCGACCGGTCAGAAGCTCTGTTTTCTTGGTGCTAACGACGTTTCCAACTACCTTGGCAAGAAACATTCACCACTCCCGTATCATGGGGACGCATGCACATGCATCAACGCCCGGATTCCACAAGTTCCACTCCCAACTCTGCTGCAGTGTTCTTCGCCAGCGGAGTCACAATTGCGCCTTTTGCCAAGACGATCTTTCGATGGCCCGAAGCGGCAAGTTCCCTTACGTCCGCTTCGCCCAGCAGCTGGCCATACGCCCTGGAAAGAGTCACATCAGCAGCACAGATAGCCTTGATCCTGGGGCCCGCCTCATCCATGGCCACCACATCCAGACCCATGCGCCCCAGGTCATTCAACAAAGACTGTGCCTTCTGTGCTACTGCACCGTTTGCCCCATCAGCGGGTTCGAGATCATCCCTGATGGCCAACACAGGAACCTTGTCCAGCAGCGCTCGAGTTACCGTCCACACCATGGGGTCCTCATCGTTGAGCTCCTGCAATCGCCTGCAAAAGGAAAAGCCCAGAGAGCCCAGTACCAACACATGGCTGCCGGCTCCCAAGGGATACTGCAACTCGCCCCATGGTTCATGTGCGTATTGCACATGGCCAGGAAAGCTGGCCATGGAGCCCATGGATTCCAACCAGGTCCGAACCTGGGCAGTCACTACCGTGGTCGTGGGATACGAACTTTTCTCCAGGTTTGCAACCAAGCCCACAAGCGCGGTCAGGTTTTCCGTAGGAGCTGGCAAGAGCACTCGCACCTGCCTTCTTGCGCTCGCACTATCGCTCGAATCGGTACCCATGCGAGCCAACACCAGGTCGGTCACCTGGCGAACCAATCTCTCGATGTCTGATTCCGATGACATTCAATATTACCTGATACTCACCTTTTCAGCGGTCAGCTCACAGTAGGGCCGGCCCTGGCCCTGTTCAACAGACGAAGATATGGAACAGTTCTGCACGGTACAATAATCCTGGCAAAGGTTGGCGATGACCTCCACCTGGTCACCATCCGAGATGGCTGCGCTGTTTCCTTCATCGGTATCCAGGTGCAGCTCGGTTACGTAATTTTCAGAGACCCGAACTACCACCTCATCGAAAATCAGCCCCCGCGGCCCTCCAAAGCGAACATAAACCTTCTGGCCGTCGGATATTCCCAAACGCTGTGCATCCCCGGGCGTAGTGTGAATATGTCTTGCCGCGACGATACATCCTTCGGGCAACTTCACCGCGCCCCTCGGTCCTATTAGATGAGCGCCTGGTGTCCCCCGCGTGTCGCCCGAGACACGTACCGGCAGATTTATGCCAAGTATTACCCCGTCGGTCACAGCCAACTCCACCTGGCTCTGTGGCCTGGCCGGTCCCAAAACCCTGACCCTGGAAAGGGATCGCTTCGGCCCCAGAACCTCCACCGTCTCCTTGGCGGCGAATTGACCGGGCTGGGACAGGTCAAACAAGGGCGTCAGCTCATGTCCGGGACCGAAGAGCGCTTCTATGTGCTCCTTGCTCAAATGAACATGGCGGGCGGACATGGCCACCGGAATACGGCGATCCTCTTTCAACACATCTCCTTATCAAAAGCGTCGATGGCGGCGCTAAATTCCCGAAATCACAACATGTTAGCCCTTCATTGTCAATCCCCCACCACCGCCTGCATGGCATCGGCTATGTCATCTGCCTGCTGTCTGCAGTTGGTGACGAAGTGTGCCTGGGCGAGAGCCAGGTCCTTTGCTATAGGTCCCAGCAGCAAAATGGTCTGCGTGGACAGCTTGG
>JALVPF010000204.1 GCA_027031935.1 Myxococcales bacterium
CAAGTCCAAGGGAAAGATGCGCAAACAGTTGACCAGGTATGTTCTCGCGGCCGTAGCCGGCATAGGCATGACCACCGCCACCTGGTGGTTTATCCAGAGCCGGACCGGTTGGAATCCAAGGCTTGTCCACCTCTTGAGCCTTGTACTCGTGTGGGCGTTTTTTACTTTTCCTGTATTGAGGCGATGGGTGTTTGTTGCGGGGCAGCAAAACGAGGTCTTGTAAAAAATTACCAAAATTACCGGGCGCTGAGCCTGAGCATCTCCACCAGGGCCTTGAGCGCTTTTTCCATGTTGCTGACCTCGATTTGTTCATGGGTGGAGTGTTCGTTTTCAGCGCCAATACCCACCACAGCCATCTCTATGCCCTGGTTGTTATATATCGATGCATCCGTAAAACCGGTGATGAAGATGGGTTTAGCTTCTATGCCCACCGTTCGCAGAGCTTCCTGGGCGATTTTTACAGTAGGTGCATCATCAGCAATGGACACGGCGCGACAGAGATTGTCGATTTTGATCTCCACCTTGGCACCTGCCTCCTGGACTTTTTCACGGATAATGGTCTCCATCTCGTGGGCCAGTCTTACTCCCTTTTCGTGATCTGCGCTTCGGCATTCAGCCAGAAACGAAGCCTTGTCAGGGACCCCGTTGCGTATGAGTCCTCCTTCGATCACTCCAACGTTGGCCGTGGTCTGCTCGTCGATTCGTCCCAACTCAAGTGCGGCGATGGCCTTTGCTGCAGCCTGTATCGCATTGATTCCTTTTTCTGGCTCCATGCCTGCATGGGCTGATTTTCCTGTGACAGTCACGTCTATGGCAAAGTATGAAGGACCACCTACCACTATGGTCTCCAGGCTGTCGTTGTCCATGAGAAAACCGCGCCTGGATTCAATGCGGGAAAAGTCCATCTTTTTCACACCCAGGAGGCCGACTTCTTCCTGGCGGGATACGGCAAATTCCAATGGTGGGTGGACTTGAGCGATGCGAATGGCTTCTAAGACTTCCGCGATGCCGGCCTTGTCGTCCGCTCCCAAGATAGTGTCGCCGGCAGAGTGGATCACTCCATCTTCCAACACTGGTTCTATTCCCACTCCTGGTTTGACCGTATCCGCATGACAGGACAGCAGCACAGGCTCCTTGCCTTTGCATCCCTTCTCGGGGAATTTCGCCAGGAGGTTTCCGTAATCGTCCAGCGAAGCCTCACCCCCCAAGTCCTGCAGCTCTTTGAGGAGATATTCCATCATCCGGGCTTCGTTGCCTGATTCCGAGTCTATGCGAACCATCTCCATGAACTGATTGACCATTCGTTCCGACATCTTGTTCCTCCTTGTATTTGACAGAAGCGAGGAGAACTTATCACACATGTCACTTTCCATGCACCCTGATTTCCCAGGGATGAGAGATTAGGTACACAGGGAGGTTGACATGATTTGTTTGGCATGAGGCATGCAATACTTGTCATAAAGGAGCATGTCTGTCTTAAATCGCCTCCATGAAAGAATCGGAATTTGAAAAGGCGGCGAGAATCATCCTGAATGCCAGGAGAGTGGTAGCCTTTACAGGGGCCGGGGTGTCGGTGGAAAGCGGCATTCCTCCCTTTCGGGGAGGAAACGGCGTGTGGAGCAAGTTCAACCCGGAGTTTTTGGATATAGGCTATTTCCACCAACATCCTGAACAATCTTGGAAGCTCATAAAGGAAATTTTTTATGATTTTTTTGGCAAGGCAAAACCGAACAAGGCACATGGTGTTTTGGCTGACATGGAAAAGCAGGGCTTGTTGCAGGCTCTGATTACCCAGAACATAGACAACTTGCATCAGGATGCAGGCAGCAGGGTGGTGCACGAGTTTCACGGTACTGCTCAATACCTGCTGTGTGTCGAATGTTTAAAAAAGTACCACGCTGCTCATGTGGATTTTCAGTCGCTTCCGCCTCGGTGCGAAAAGTGCGGTGGAATACTGAAGCCCGACTTTGTCTTCTTTGGTGAGCCAATCCCCGAACCGGCTCAGTCCGAATCCTTTGCCGAGGCGGAAAGGGCCGAGGTCTTTATAGTCCTTGGCACCACAGGGGAAATCATGCCAGCATCGATGATCCCCATCCTTGCAAAGAAAAATGGTGTCACTATTGTCGAGGTGAATATCAGGCCTTCCAATTATACTCAGAGCGTAACAGACGTGTTTTTGAATGACAGGGCTACTTCAGCCATGGCCAGGTTGTGGGATGCCATCGCACGACTCCAATAGCCGCCTGTTTGATCAGGCATATAATGCGCAGCGAAATTTTTATGCCTTTCTGTGGCATGCCTCTTTTTATGCCTTGGCATCCAGTTTCATGGACGTGGACACGGTAATCCCATCCATGCTTATCAAGGCAGGGGGATCGTCGTTTGACTTGGGCGTGCTCACCGCCATAATGCTTGGAGGCTCCAGTCTGTTCCAGCTATTGTTCGCAGGTTTGATTTCAGGAAGATCCCTGAAGAAGGGATTTCTTCTGTGGGGGATCAATCTGCGGGTTGTCTCCCTGTCCGGATTGGCCCTTGTTTTCTGGGCTATGGCAGGGATGACTGGAGGGACTGTCATAACGCTCATCTTTCTTTTGATTACCCTGTTTTCCCTTAGTGGGGCATTTGCCAACGTGTCATATATTGACATTCTTGGAAAGTCGGTACTGTCGGAGAAGCGAAAGAGATTTTTCTCTCTCAAGCAGGTCATCAGCAGCGTCGGCGTCTTTGCATCAGCCATCATGGTTCGTGAGCTGTTGAGATGGTATTCATATCCCGTAAACTATTTCGTTGTTTTCATCATCGCCGCCTCATTGCTGGGGGTCGCCTCAGGTGGATTCTGGACCATCAGGGAACCCGAGTCCTCCATCACTCCAAGACAGAAACTTGGTCGTTTTTTCGCAGCCATCCCGTCGGAGATCAGAAAGAGTAAAAACCTGAAGTACTATTTGCTGGTGATAAACAGCCTGGGTCTTGGCATGAGCCTTATACCTTTCATCGTCCTGTATGCAAAGACGCAGTTTGGTCTGAAGTACGAGATGATAGGAAATTTTCTCTTGTTAAGGACATTGGGCGCCCTTGCAGCCGGTATAATTCTGTTTCGTTATTCCCGGCGATATTCATATAGGAGCCTGCTGCAATTCAGCATGATTATTGCTCTGTTGCTGCCCTTAATGTGCATGGTTTTGCGCAACGAGCAGGTGCTATATGAGATGATTTTCATATTGGCCGGGATTTTTGTGGCATCATATCGCACGGCCATAAACGGAGTCTTGTTGGAGATATCAAACGATGAAAACCGCGCCTTTTATGCAGGCATGTCCGGGGCGGGAAACATCCTGACCGCAATTTTTCCCATACTAGCCGGGTGGCTGATCCCAATGATCGGCTTCGGTGTGCTGTTTTCTTTTGTTATGGCCATGATCGTCTTGAGCCTATATTTCATAAGGCGGATAAACTGTGTTTCCAGGACAAGGGTGGAAACGTAATTATTTGATAAACAAGGATAATACATACCTCCGTCCCCAGTTTGTCACAGTTTGTCAGTCCCCAGCTTGTTACCCCACAAAGCTCTTGATCTTAGGCTTGATGCTGCAGAAGCTTTTTGGGTAAGGTGAAGCCTCGAAGTGGTGAAACCGCGACTGCGGACGATTCCTTGCATCTCCGTGACCTCACAAGCGATCTGGTAAATTTGACTACAGAGGGGGGAATGTTGGGACAGCACTAATGATTGACATGAAAGAAATCAACATGATAGCTTCTTGCTTGCCGAATTTTGTGAGATCGATTGGACGCATAGACGCGTCCAACACCATGTTGTGTTATGGATTTTCAGCATTTCAAGATGGTCCCGGATCGTGATCCGGGCAAGGCAAGGAGAGTTCGATGAGCCGTACGTCTTGGCAACCTGGTTGGTTCAGGGTGACATGCGCCCTCATGGCGGGGCTGGTGGCTGGCTTCATGATGCCTGTACCAGGAGGGGTTTCAACCGCGCATGCAGGGGTGGCAACTCAGGCAAAAATCTATGTTTTTCCCTATCAACCGGTGTTCAAAGGGGTCCCCAAGGAGGTAACTTCCCAGGCTGGGGATCTGCTGAAAAACGAGATCAAACAAAGTAGCGAAGTGCAGCTTCAAAAGGGGCCCATATTCATCCCCGAGGCGGTCGCTTCGGAGGTCAAGCCTTTGAGCGACAAGGATCTCAAGAAGGCGGTCAAGCTCTACCAAAAGGGCGTCAAACAATATGAATCCCTGCAGCTTCAGAAAGCACGGAAATCTTTTACAGCCGCTCTGAAAAAATACGAGAGTTCCCTTGCCTTGCTGAAGGATTTTAATCCGGTGGTCGAAACCCTTCTCATGCTCTCGGTGTGCAATTACAGGCTCGACAAGGAGAACGAGGGTGCAAAAATGCTGGTAAAGGTAATCCGCCTGCGTCCTGACCTTGTACTGGATCCTGCAAAATATCCTCCCATGTTCAGAAATACCATGAAGAGCATCCGCAAGCGCCTGCTTCGCAAGACCCGCGGTGAGCTTGAGGTGGTTGCCAATTCGGATGGTGCCACTGTGTTTTTCGATGGGAAAAAGGTCGGAACAAGCCCTCTTCTCCTCAAGGATCTCGTCCCGGGAGAGCATTACCTGAGAGTGGAGAAGGACGGCCTTCAGACCTTTGCTTCAAAGGTCATGATCATGCCGACCAAGAAGGTCCGCATCGCTGCCGTGTTGGGTGGTGTAAAAAAGGCAACGGGGCCGCTAGGGCAGATCGCAGAGGGGCTTCGTTCCAATACCATAAGCCCAGCCGTGCTCAAGACCATAAGAAAGCAGGGTAAGGAAATCGGTGCTGATTTCGTGGTTGTGGGAGGCATCGCAAAGGTCGGTCAGAATTACAAGATCGGCTCATATCTGGTCAACGTCAAAAAGGCAACAGTTTGTCCCATGCAGAAGATCGAATTTGATCCCGACCTGCTAGGGGCTTCTGTGGAAGTTTTCAATATGGCCTCAGATATGGTCAAAAAGATTGAAGGTTGCCCCAAGCCACAGAAGGCACCTTTCCGGGTCGTGCAAACAGCGGTCAAGAAAAAGACCAGCATCAAGGCTGTGGCAGTTGGACCGGCCGTGCCTCCTCCCGAGACCAAAAAAGCAAAGGTCAAAAAGCCCGTCGCTGCAACCACCCGCGTTGCAGTCCCCGGAAAAGGACCGGCTGTACCCGTGGTCAACTCCGGTCGTGGCCCTGCCCGTCCTGGGGTATCAGCCCAACCTGCAAAAGTCCATACAAAACCCGCGTCAGCCAAGACTGCAGCACCGCTTGCCTCCTCGTCTGGCCTGGCCACATTGGAATCCACCTCTGCACAGCCAAAACCCGATCCACTGGTCAACCCCCAGGTGCCCACCGCACGAAGGGGTATGCCTATAATAAAGGATGAGGCTGGTGATACCGGACCTGCCTGGTACTCATCTTGGTGGTTCTGGACGATAGTGGGAGTGGTGGCGGTTGGTGGTGCAGCAGGCGGAATGTATGCTGCCGGAGTTTTCGATAGTGGCACTAGCGGGGCATCTGTGGATGTCATCTGGTAAGGGATCAATCCTCGGTTGATACCGGCTCTGGGATTTAGAACGCCAGCAAAGCGGAGACAAGGCATGAAATTGTTCAAATCGGCAAGACACCAGCAGTTGAATAACATGACATGGTTCGTATGGCTTATTGCATCGGTCATGTTCCTATTATGTTCATCATGTGGTTCGTCGGTGGATGTTTCCTTCAGGCTGGTTCCACCTTGCTCGGACCCTAGCGTTTTGACCGGCGCAAACTGTCAGTTTATCAAGATAACCGTCTCTTCTCTGGATCCCTCGGATCCTCTTCACCCCTCTCAAGTGGCAAACAATCTTGGACCCAGGCGAACCACCTGCAACATGTCCGAAGGTCATTGCAAAATCAGCGGCGATGACTTGGTTGGTGCTGGTCGCATGGTGGATGTGCTGTGTTATCCCTCCCTCGATGTGGCACCTGTTGCCAGAGCCACGTCTCAGTCTTTGCTCTTGGACTCCAGCCCTGACGGTGTCGGGGGTCTGAAGGCCAGTCTGTTGCTGGGAAATATCCTGGGCTTTGTGGAGACAACCGTGACAGATCCTGCTGACCCCGAGTTTTCCAAGTGTTCTCTCATGGCCGAGAGTGCAGGACGTTATGGCCACGCAGCGGTCACCTTGCAGGATGGACGGGTCCTGATTACAGGTGGAATGAGGCGATTCGGTCAGGGCGTGGAGGAGATCCTTGCCACGGCCGAGATCTTCGATCCTGGTACGGGAATTCACAGGCTCATCCTTGGTCCTGATGGGCAAGCGCTGAAAATGTTTGCGGGCCGGGCCTATCATACGATGACATTGCTTAGGGATGGCAGAGTGTTGATAGTGGGAGGCATCGGACTCGTCTCCAACGCTCAGGCCGCTCTCAGGTCTGCTGAAATATTCGATCCTGTTACCGAGACCTTTACCTCTCCCATGGACATGGGGGTCGCCAGAGCACACCACACGGCCACAACCCTTGCGACGGGTCAGGTCCTTATAGCAGGTGGTGCGACATATTCCAATGGTTCCATAAACAACTACCTCAACAGCGCAACCATATTCGATCCCAACAGCGGCACGTGGACCGCGGTGTCCAACACCATGTCCACAGGTCGTGCCTTTCATCAGGCGGTGCTTTTGGATCCAACCACCACACAGGGCAAGGTCTTGATCATAGGTGGCGAGAATGCCAATGGAACCCTGAGCTCTGTGGATATTTTCAATCCCAACGGGCTACAGTTCTATTCCGGTGTGGACGTCACCATGAGTACCAGCAGATCGCGTTTTTGTGCTGTCCGCCTTCAGTCCGGGAGGGTGTTGGTGGCCGGAGGTACTACAGTGGCGGATGACCCTGGAACTGCGGATTTCGACTTCAGCCCGGACAATGGCGTGGAAGTTTATGACATAAGTTCCGGAGGAGAGGGCTTTGGAGCTTTTGCCAGCGCATCTGCAAACCTTAACGTGGCTCGAATGGGACAGTCTTGCGCCGTGTTGGAAGACGGAAGCGTGGTAGTGGCAGGAGGACTTACCGGAAGCGGCCAGGCGACAGGAGTAGGGGAACTGATCCGTGATAATGACAATGTCTATACTGTTGAGCAGTTGCCCGACCCTCTCGATCCGGAGAGGTTCGAACAGGCCGCAGTATTGCTGAAAAATGGCTGGTTCTTGCTCACTGGTGGTCTGTCCAGCAGTGCATCTGATGCCACCGCTTTGCGTCAGAGCGTACTTTTTGTTCCGCAACCGGCCAATCCTTAGCACCTAAGCATATCCGCTGGAGTATGCCGGCAAATCCACCAGAGATTACTCCATGAAAATTTCCGTGAACGAAGGCAAGCTCAAAGGGATGCATGATGGATGTTTTGCGCAAGACAGGAGCTGATGGCAAAGACCAGCAAGTCAATCCTTATCGCTCGGTGGAGGAGTTGAGCAAACAGGAGCTGGTTTCGTGGATCATGGACGCCTTCAGACGTTCCATCGTACACTATGGCATGTGGTATGCCGAGGTGGCTCATCAACTGGGACCCGAAAAGGCCAATCAGTTGGAGGCTGCAGCAGGCGACAGAGGTATGGGTATAATACTCAAAAGGTTGGGTGAGGTGCTTGGTTTTGATATGCGAGATGGCTTGCCTGGACCTTTGCTGGATATGAAAAAGGAAGTCCTCCTGGAGCTTTCCAGGGCCATTTCTAAAAACTGGCTCGTGGGAGACGGGGTATGGTTCCAGGCCGTAGAGAGCGAACGCAAGATGCAGACTGCCAAGCTTTGCAACGATGGATGCTGGGCCGGCTTTTCGCCTTATGAGGCATACCGTATAAAGCAGTTGTTATCCCTTGGCGAGCACCCCGGCCTCGAGGGCCTAGCTGCTGCCTTGCAAATGCGACTATACAGCCGCATCAATAAGCAGTCCTTGCACTGGCAAGATGATGGTAACCTCATATTTCAGATGAACGAATGCAGGGTCCAGGTAGCAAGATCCAGGAAGGGGCTGGAAGACTATCCATGCAAGTCAGCTGGTCTGATCGAGTATCCTTATTTTGCCGCCGCCATTGATTCCCGCATAAAGACCGAGTGCATTGGCTGCCCCCCGGATCCTCACCCGAAGCAGTGGTGGTGTGCCTGGCATTTCTACATCCCATGATTTTTCACTTGGGTAGATGTTGAAGAATGAAATGGAGTACCCAAAAACCAGTGGAGTATTTACCAGAGGGTATCAGCGTTCAGGGGGAGGTTATATCGCCTTCTTCTTCAACTGCGGTCGCATACTCCAGTCCAGTCTTGTCCATGGCACGTTTTGAAAACTCGGCAGCTTTATCCAGTCCCGGTTTGATCAGAAGATCGAAAAATTTCGCATAGAAGGACGATAGGTCTGCATTGTCTTCGAACTCGGATAGAATCTTGTCAAACTCCTTGGGGTTCCTTGAGCGGAACCGAGCCGTGAGGTCTTCTTTCAGACGTTCCCGGCTGCGCGTGTCCTGGGCAACAAACATCCGTTCGGCTATTTTCTCGGCAAAGAAAAGTTCATCCTTCAGCGCCTGAAGGAATTGCTTTTTGGCCATCTTGCATTCCTTGGGAATCTTTATTTTCGTTACAAAGGAGATCAGCGACTTGTGGCTTTTTATCAGTTCCTTCCATCTTGCCTGGAATGTCTTGTTTGCCATCAGCTTTGGCTTTGTTCTGTCAGGAGCCATTTTGATCTCGGCCGTGTAGTCTGGCTTGGTGTATTTGTCCACGTACTCGGTCAGCAGGATGTATTCTGCCACGTGAAAGCGGTTGATAAAATACGGGCTATGGCCAACTCGAAATTCTCTTCGATAGTTCTTGTACTTTATCTGGGCTATGTCTGTCCCCTTGTACGCATCATAGCTGATCCCCTTGTTTATGGGCTTGGGTGCTTTTCTGGATTTGCGAGCGCCTGCACTGACCTGTGTGGTGGTCAGGACAAGAGTCAGTGAAGCGAGCACAAGAGAAACTTTTTTAAATTTTCTCATGGTGTTTGACCTCCTGAGAGTTCTGGGATTGATTCAACAGTTGTTGATTGTATTCCCTGAACTTTAAGGTGCAACTTATATTTGAGCCGACCATGTGGATTTTCCCATGGGAAAACGATAGATTGTTATGCAGAAATCTGATCGAGATGGAAAGGAGAGTTCATGAACCGTCAGATTATTGAGACCAAAGATGCGCCTGATGCTGTGGGCCCATATAGCCAGGCTTGTTCAAGCCAGGGCGGTAAAACAATCTATCTTTCCGGGCAGATTCCCATAGATCCTGCAACTGGCCAGATGCTCCAGGCCCCTGCTGCCCAACAGGCCGAGCGATGCATGGAAAATCTCAAGGCCGTGTTGCATGCGGCGGGTTTGACCTTCGACGATGTGCTCAGGTGCACCATATACTTGAGCGACATGGCTGACTTCGTGGCGGTAAACGAAGTCTATGGAAGATACTTCACTCCTCCTTATCCTGCCAGGGCCACAGTACAGGTGTCGGCTCTGCCCAAGGGGGCGCTGGTGGAGATCGATGCAATGGCCGAAAGGAGCTGAGCAAGCCTTGCATAAATTTTGGACATTGATTGCAACTTCGATCATGTTCGCTTCCATGGCTTTGCCGACCAGAGCGGTGGAGGCGGCCGACGGGGTGATATCAGCCCAACTGGTACACGAGGAAACGGGTCAAGCGGTCATAGGTGCTCCGGTGCAGTTGGACTCCAGGGAATTTACGGTATCCGACGAGCAAGGCTGGTTCCGTTTTTTCAATGTGCCTGCCGGAACCCATCGCATCAGTATCAACGATCCGGAATGTGCCGCATTTTCAACCTCTGTGGAACTCAAACCAGGCGAAGTCCTGGAGCTTCATTGGGCTCTGAGCCCACGTGGAAAACAGAACATGAAGGAAGTGGTCATTCGCGCAAAGCGAATGGAGGAGGAAGTCTCGGATACTGTCCTGGAAATGGAAGAGGTGAAAAAGATACCCGGCACCCAGGGCGATATTCTGAAAATTGTACAGAGCCTCCCAGGAGTTGCGCGTAATCTGGCGTTTTCCGGTGCTGGTGGTGCAGGGGTGGTAATACGAGGCGCAGCACCTGAAGACAGCAAGGTGTTAATCGACGATCATCCGGTACCTTTGCTGTACCATTTTGGTGGGCTCAAATCCATACTCAACTCCGACATGCTCAAGAGGATCGATTTCTTGCCAGGCGGCTTTGGCGCGGAGTTCGGTTCTGCCACAGGCGGTATCATGGATGTGCATACTCTCCCGTGCACCCACAGGCAATACGATGGATATGTGGAGCTGTCCCTGATCGATGCTGGATTTTTCGTACAAGGCCCCATAGGGGACAACGCTGGATTTGTAGGCGCAGCACGGCGTTCCACCATGGATGCCTGGTTGCCATATGTTCTCGATGGACTCGATAGCTTCGAACTGACCGTGGCTCCCGTGTACTATGATTACCAGGCAAAGGCAGACTGGAGCCCCACCGAGGGAGATCATCTTTCCGTGTTGGCCTTTGGATCATCGGATGAGATGCGGTGGCTGTTTTCCAAGCCCATTAGCGCAGATCCTGATATACGTGGTGACTTTGGCATGAAGACGCAGTTCCACAGATTACACCTGCACTGGACTCATGTCCCCCAGGATTCGTCTTGGCAGTTTCGTGCCAGTATTGTCGGTGGATATGATTCATTCAACGGCAGCGGAGGCCCCTTCCTGATGCAATCTCGTGTCCCCAACCTGGCCTTTCGCGGGGATGTGGAGTGGCATCCTTCAAAGATTTGGAAAGTTCAGAGTGGGGCCATAAGCCACTTGAGTTGGTTCGATTTGAATTACTCCATGGTCCGGCCCCCAACCGAGGGTACAGTTCCCAACAAATTTGACACCATGGAAGTAGTGGTCGGAAAAGAGAAGTGGTTCGTTGTCTCTGGTGGTGCATATGTGTCTGTCAGCGCAGAGCCGGTAAGGGGAATGTTGTTGGCCGGCGGGGTCAGACTGGACGGCTATGCCTTCGGATCCCATGGCGACTGGTCTGTCATGCCCAGGTTTTCGTTCAAACAGGAACTCAGGCCTGGAACGGTGTTCAAGGCCGGGGTAGGCCTGTACGCCAAACCTGCTCAGGTGAACGAACTCAGCGAGGGATTTGGAAATCCAGATCTGAAAATGGAGCGGGCCATTCACTATACCCTGGGGATGGAACAGGAATTACCTTTTCATTCGTCGCTGGACGTATCTTTTTTTTACAAGGACTTGGACAGCTTGGTGGTCAATGATGATGACACGGTTTATTCAAATAAGGGCATGGGAAAGATATCAGGTCTCGAGATAATGCTTCGCAAGGACTTGGACCACGGTTTGTTCGGCTGGCTCGCATATACCCTGATGCGATCCGAGCGCAAGGACGGTCCTGATGAACCCTGGAGGCTGTTTTCTTTTGATCAGACTCACATTCTTACTCTGGTGGCCGGCTTTCGCCTGCCCAGGGGAGAAATCATGCCCATGCATGGATTGAGGTCGGGATGGGAGTTTGGGCTCCGTTTCCAACTGGTCTCAGGCAACCCCATAACTCCCATCATGGGAGGTGTGTTCGACGCTGACAGCGATAACTATTTGCCGCTACCTGGGCCCATAAACTCCGAGCGACTGCCCTTGTATCACAGGCTGGACATCAGGGTGGACTACACCTGGGCTTTCCGGAGATGGGCCTTGAGCCTGTTTCTCGATTTGCAAAATGCATATAACCACCAGTCCATAGAGGGGGTGGATTACAACTACGACTATACGGAAAGAAGATATATCAAGGGCTTGCCTGTTATTCCGGCACTTGGTGTTAGGGGGAGTTTCTGATGGGCGTCTTTCAAAAATGGTTTTTGAGACTCGCTATACTGGTATTGGCGTGTTTGTCTGCATGGGCCGTTTGTGGCTGCTCCGATCCCTTTCCGCCTGACACCCTGGTGGACAGGTTGAGGATACTGGGTGTTAGGGCCGAACCACCAGACGTGGATTTGTCTGGTCAATGTTCCATGGATGCATTGGTGGCGGACCCCGCCGGTCAGAGCCGCGCCTTGCAATACACCTGGGCGGTGTGCATGGTGCAGATAACCGGTGTGGCCAAAGACATTCAGTGCCCGGGTCCTGATTCTTTCGTGTTTGGCGATTCAGCTTCTGCAGACTTGTCTGTGCCGGAGTTCGTGGCATGGGCGCAGGAAAAAGGTTTTGGCATGGATCTGGGTGACACCGACCTGCCGCCGGATATGACCTTGGATGAAATTCCCCTCATCATAGGTCTGAAAATAAGTGCACCTGATGGTGAGCAGGTCTCTGCCATCAAGAGGGTGCGGTTGCGTTTGACAGATGAAGCTCAAGTCAACTCCAACCCGGAGCTTACCGGATTGCAGAAACAAGGACGGGACTGGACTGTCCACCTGAAGGACACAGTCAGTCTTGTGCCTCTGGTCTCTGATGATTCTGCACAGTTATACATTCCTGAAGGCGAGCAGGAGGAGCATGCCGAGGACCTTGTTTTTTCTTGGTATTCCACCACCGGAGAGTTTAGGGACCGCTGGACCGTGAAGGATGTCTCGGATGCTGGCGAGCCCTTGGAAGAAAACGAATGGATTCTTCCGGAAGAAGAGGACCAGCTTGGTGCCCAAAAGCTTTGGGTAATCGTGCGAGATGGCAGATGGGGAATAGACTGGGCCGAGTTTGGTTTTTCTCTCAATCCTTGAAGGCCGTCAGTCGGCAGCCTCTATGGTCTCTTCGCCCATTCCATCGGGAAAGCTTTCGGCAATAAAGATTATCTTGTCGCCTGTCATCAGCAACTTTTCGGATGGGGGGTTTACAAAGACTTCTCTTTTGGAATCGGTAACACGCTCGATGGACAGGAGCGTTGCGTTGAACTCCTCTTTGATCTTCTGGTGTACCCAGCCTACCTTTTTCCCATTCCAATCGTGGCGAAGCTCTGCCTTGTATATCTGGTTGCCGTAGCGTGAGGTGAGCAACTCGTCGAATATGGGGACCAAGCCCCGTGTTCTGGACGAAGCCGCTATTATCCGTCCTGCGTAATCACCAGGCACTATGATCTCTTCTACACCTGCCATCTCCAGGTGACTCCTGTTATCCTTGTTCAGCAATTCGACGCATGTGAATATTCCATGATTGAGTTTTTCAATGGTAAGTGCTGCCAAGACTGTCCGTGCATCACGGTCCTGGTTGCTTCGTGTGCCCGTTTCATCCGCCAGCAGGATTGCGCTGTGAGCTCTCTCAATCCCGGCTTTCTCCAGTACATCTATTCTCGTGTGGTCTCCCTTGACGAAATATAACTGGTCCTGAAGTTTCGGTACCGCGTCCAGGTAAGGGGGGATATCCAATTCCGCAACAAGGACCACGGAACGATTGTAAAGCTGCTTGTCAGCTTCAATTTCCTCCAGTACGCGAATTCCAACCCTGCTCCAGCCGCAAATCACAATGTGGCCGCTGAGATCATCTAGTTCCACGTCTCTTACCTCCATCCTGCGACTGAGCCTGTTGACCATGGCCGCGGATATGATTCCAGTGAACATGGCGAAAAAGCCCAGGCCTCCCAACATCACAAACAGGGCCAACATCCTACCGAGAAAAGTCTTGGGTGTGTCTACCATCTCTCCTGCTACCAGGGCATACAGGCTCCACCATGTCGAACCCTCAATGGTCTGGAATGAATTGTTCTCACCCCGCTCCACCAGGTTGATGCCTATGGCACCGGTGAGTACGATTATCAGCACCACAACCACAACGGTGAGCATTTCGGATTTTCCTTGGTGGAATGCGGCTCTCAATATGGAGAGTCTTCGATTGACAAGTACTCCCACGCGAAACAAGCGTAGCAGTCGAAGAACCCTCAGGATACGCAAGGTGCGCGTGACGGGGAGCACTGCAAGGATATCCAGCCAGTACATCCTGAAAAATCGTCTCTTGTGCGACATGGCAGCGAAGCGGAGCAAAAGCTCCAGGATGAAAACGCCCGTCAGGACGTGTCCTGCGTTTTCCACTATTTCAAAGGTCCTGGTGTGCTCGGGCAGTATGCATTCGAGCACAAGGAGGCCTACGGAGATCAAGATCAGGACCACCACCACCATGTCGGTGGCTGGTTGATTGATCATCTTCTCCAGTCGTCTGAGCATTGTTGGATTGTACCTTCGCCTCTTGTCAGAATCCAGTGTGTTGACATCTTCCTTTCAAGCTAGTACCCAAGATATATCTCTTGTTGAAACGGGAGGAGATCTCATGAATTCGGTCCATACGGGAGCGGTTTTTTTCTTTTCTTCCTTGCTCATGTTCCTGGGTGCCACTGGGTGTGAACCGCAAGAGCAAAAAAAGGTACCTGTGGCCCGGGATACAGATTCAAAGCAACAGTCCGCCGATATTACGGCCGTGATGGAGGGTGCCAGGCTGCTCGATGATGCCATTGACGCACAGATGGGGCTGGATGGCATCAAGGCTGCGCTTCAATGGTCTGCCAGGTCTTCCGGAACTTACCTGGGCATGCCGTACAGCGGGATTACGACCTTTGCTGGTGAGTCCATGCGCATGGACATTCAGGCACCTGGTGGGGAGATGTCCTTTGTCATGGGCGGCAAGTACTGTTGGTCGAAAACAGGTCCTGTGGTTACACCTTGTTCGGATGCTGAGCGTAAAGCGTACAAGGAACAATTCTTCTGGCAAGAAGCCGCTAGACTGTATCCCTTGAAACAGGAAGGCTGGGTGGTGAAAAAGAGTACTACCAGGACAGGCGACAAGGACTATCCCACCTTGCTGATCTCGCACAGGGGCCACGAGGGTGAGGCGAGGCTCGTGTTCGATCCCAAAAGCATGCTCCTCGTCAGCTCTCGTCTGCCCATGGTGTTCAACGGTCAAAAGGGACAGATGCTCACGGAAATGCTTGATTACAGGAAGCAGTGCGGTGCCTTGCTGCCCTTCCATACCATATCCACTTTTGAGGGGAAGAAGGTGATGGAGGACAGGATAGACGAGTATTATTGCGGTCCTGTGCGAGAGGATCTTTTCCCTCAGCCATTGCAGGTGGCTGATGGAACTTTCCTTCAATACACCACGGATGCAAAGACCGCTTTTTGCACAAGCGTGCATGGCGTGGTTGCGGATACCGGACAGGCCACGGACAAGCTCATGAAAGAGGTGGCCGCAAAAAAGTGGGTGCCCATGGGCCCCTTGTTTCTGGTGCACCTGCTAGCGCCTGATTTGGCCAGCAAGGAGCGTCAGGCAGAAGCACTGCTCTGTGTTCCTGTCTCAGTTCCTCCACCTGAAAAACCACAGGTCTCTGGTGACTATGTGCTCAAGGTATTTCCTCCCACGAAAGTTTTGGCCGTGTTCGGGGTTGGAGATTACGCCGCTCAGTTCGACAGGCTCTCAAAGCGCCTGAATGAGGAGCTCAAGACGCGAAAGCTGAAGAAATCCGGACCAGTGATTCAGATCTTCCACCACGATCCCTCACATGTACCCACCAAGAAGCTGGTGACCGAACTCCAGGCACAGGTGAAATAGCAGCGGCTTTTCCAAGTTTTGATGTATAGGGACAGTAGGGATAGGGGGATGCGGCCATGCTAAAGAAGGTTATGTGGCCTGGGGATGCACAGGGGTTCTTTGCAAAAGCTTTTTCCATCCTGGTAGGTATGGCATCCATCGGCATATTGGTGCTCTATGGCTCTGCCCTGTCGGACAGAGTCAAGACCCTCACATACATCATGGGTTTTTTGGGGGAATTTTGGGGACGGAGGAATTTTGGGGACGGAGGTCAATTTTCTACACAGGCAATGATATTTATTCCACCTGCCTGAGTCTATATGGCTACATAAAAATAGAAAGTAATATCAATAT
>JALVPF010000205.1 GCA_027031935.1 Myxococcales bacterium
AACAAAGGCGCTTGCAACATCGACAAATACGGCAGCCCGTGCCACACACAGGCCTGCCGAAAAACGCAACCTGGTGCCTGTGGTCAAGAGGGATGGGTCCAGGCCTGATTTTGAGCCTGGGATAGTCCTTGTCAGGTTCAAGGAGCAATACCGTAACAACATGGATGATAGGGCGTTTTCTGACCTTGGCCTGGTTCTCGCGCGCAGGACTCCCATGGGTGTGGACAAGCTGAAGATTGCCACCAAGGAGTCGGTGCCCGATGCGGTCAAAAGATTGAACAAGGATCCCAGGGTTCGCTATGCAGAACCAAACCACAGGATAGAGTTGGAGAACGTGCCCAATGATCCCATGTTTGGGGATTGCTGGGGCATGAATAATACGGGACAGACGGGCGGAGCCGATGACGCTGATATCGATGCCCCTGAGGCATGGGATATTTCCATCGGATCGAGGGATGTGGTTGTGGCGGTTTTGGATACCGGCGTTGATTACACCCATCCGGACCTGGCCGCAAACATGTGGACCAACGTGGACGAAATTCCGGATAACGGTATAGATGATGACAACAATGGATACGTGGACGATGTCATAGGATGGGATTTCGAACACCAGACCAATGATCCCATGGATGATTACGGGCATGGAACCCACTGCTCTGGAATTATCGGTGCCGAGGGAAACAACGGCCTCGGTGTCGTTGGTGTCAACTGGCGTGTCACCATCATGCCCCTGCGGATTATCGGAAATCAGGAATTGGATGCCTATTGCCTGGACGCTGCCGAAGCCATTCATTACGCGGTGGACAACGGAGCAAGGCTCATGAGCTGCTCCTGGTGGACCGTTGAGCACTATAACCAGACGCTGGAAGAGGCAGTACAGTATGCAGACCAGATGGACGTGGCCTTGGTGGCCGCCGCAGGTAATGACTCCAGGGACGACGACAGTCCGGATTACAACCACTGGCCCAGCGAGTGGCCGTACGACAACATCTTCGCAGTCGCTGCCACAAACCACTCGGATGGTATAGCATATTTTTCCAATTTTGGACCAACCACCGTGGATGTGGGCGCACCGGGTGAGGATATTCTCTCCACCGTGTGGCCCAACCATTCTTATGAGACCATGTCTGGTACATCCATGGCTTGCCCACACGTGGCCGGCACTGTGGCCTTGATGTTATCCATAAGGCCTGAGTTGACCATTGCCGAAGTAAAGCAGGCGCTGTTCGCCACAGTTGATCCGATTCCCGATCTGCAGGGTGTTACAGTCACAGGTGGACGTATCAATGCGCACAGAGCACTGCAAGCCATTAGCGGTGTGCCTCTTCCTCCCGTTGCACTGGCCGGAGGCAACCAGACCGTCATGACAGGCAGCACTGTAACTTTGGACGGCAGCAATTCCTTCGACCCAAATGGAGATCCCATCACGTACCAGTGGGATTTCTATCCTCCCGGCCATTCGAATGCTACCATCAATGATGATACTGTTGCAGCCCCCCAGTTCACAGCTGATGTGTGTGGTCTTTATCAGGCAAACCTGACCGTCACGGATGATGGTGGATTGGAATCTGCACCGGACCGCGCAAGGGTGGATGTGAGGAATTATTCTGCACAAGATCCTGTCATAGAAACAACTCATCCGTATTCAGCAAACGAGGACCAGACATGGGAGATCACCATTCCAGGATCGGTTGTCATGGGAGTTCATTTTGCTTCTTTCGACACCGAACGCGGATATGATTTCGTATACCTACTGGACGGAGATGACAACAGGCAGGCTACATATGATGGCAATCTAGGTGAGTTCAACTCTGTTACGGTCGAGGGAAACACCATAAGAATACACTTTACGTCTGACTCAGGTGTTCAGAAGGATGGATTCGTGATCGATGGAGTCTGGTGGTGTGATGCAGGCAATTGTCCCCCCGGGCAGGGCGACTGCAACGATGATCCTGCTGATGGCTGCGAGACTGATACATCGTCCAATATCGATAACTGCGGCTGGTGTGGTCATGTATGTTCTTTTGAAAATGCCTCTGCTCAGTGCGCCGACGGTGCCTGCGAACTAGTTGCTTGCGTGGGCGGATTCAACGATTGCGACCTGGAGGTTGGTAACGGGTGTGAATCCGATCCCATGACCGATCCGCAAAACTGCGGTGGCTGTGGAACGGTTTGTGGCCCCTACGATCATGCTACAGCAGGATGTGAAAATAGTGCTTGTGCCATAGCTGAATGTGAACCAGGCTGGGATGACTGCAATGGTGTGCTCAGCGATGGTTGCGAAACCCCTGTGGCTGCAGATCCCAATAATTGCGGTGGCTGTGGAATCATTTGCGATCTGGATCATGCGACAGCTACCTATTGCGAAAACAGCACTTGTCATGTTGGTGACTGTACTGTTGCCGTGGAGGATATAGAGACGGAGCATCCCTATGGCAACAACCAGGACCTTTCCTGGCAAATCACTCATCCCGGCGCCAGTGGCATATCAGTGCATTTTTCCATGTTCAATACAGAGAGAAATTACGATTATGTCCAGTTGCTGGATGGTGCGAATAACATGGTGGTGCAGTATTGGGGTGATCTTGGAGATTTTTCGTCCGAGATCATACCGGGTGATACGGTCAATATTGTTTTTCATTCAGATGCCAGTGTGGCCAAGGATGGATTCATCATTGACTCGTCCAGGTATTGCAATGGTACTGGTTGCGAAAACGGCTGGGGCGATTGCGATGGGGATCCTGCCAATGGTTGTGAAAGCGATACCATGACGGATCTGGATAACTGTGGCGCTTGCGGTGCCACATGTGGTGCTCCCCATACAAATGGCACTTGCACAGGTGGCTCATGTACGGCTGGTGACCAGTGCCTGAGTGGTTATGGCGACTGCAACTCGGACATGAGTGATGGTTGCGAGTCAGACCTGAACACTGATGTGAACAATTGTGGAGCTTGCGCAAATCCCTGTGCCGATGTCTATCCACACGCAGAGCTTGGTTGTGAGTCCGGTTCGTGTACCATGGGCTCCTGTCTCCCCGGCTATGAAGACTGCAACTTGGATCCATCAGACGGCTGTGAAATTTCGGTGCTCACCGACCCTGACAACTGTGGCGCTTGTGGAGCAGACTGCGTGCTGCCCCATGTGGGGAGCGCCTATTGTACTGATGGTGCCTGCCAGATTGGTGACTGTCAGGTCTTCGTAGAATCTGTAGAGACGACCCATCCTTACGACAACAACCAGGACCTGGAGTGGACGATAGAGCACCAGGGAGTGACTGCCATAGCGCTCCATTTTGCCCAGTTCGACCTGGAGAACAACTATGATCGACTGACCATTTATGATTCACAGGACCACCAGGTGGCTCAGTATACAGGTAATATCGAACCCTTCGTCACGGATCCCATTCCTGGAGATTCTCTGCGGATCGTTTTCCATTCCGATTCTTCCGTCACCCATGCGGGGTTCATCATCGACTGGTCCCGTGCATGCAATGGCACCGGGTGTGACACCGGTTGGGATGATTGTGATGGGGATCCCGTGACCGGTTGCGAATCGGACGTGTCCTCTGACCCTGACAACTGTGGCGCTTGTGGTTTCGGTTGCCTGTTCCAGCATGGAAGCGGAGATTGTGTAAACTCCACCTGTACCATAGACACCTGTGACAACGGCTGGGACGATTGCAACGCAGACGGTGCTGACGGCTGTGAAACCGATTTGAATTCCGATTTGGAAAACTGCGGTAACTGTGGCAATTCCTGCGGTGACAACTACCCCAACGCCAATGTTGCCTGCAACGGCGGGTCGTGCGAGATGGGCGATTGCCTTCCCGGATTTTCTGACTGCAACTCGGATCCTTCCGACGGTTGCGAGGTGGATCTGAATACTGATCCGGACAATTGCAGCGCCTGTGGTCAGGCCTGTTCGTTGGATCATGCAAACGCTGGCTGTCAAGCAGGTGCATGTGTGGTGGATTCGTGTGATACCGGATGGGGAGACTGCAACGGGAATGATTCCGACGGTTGCGAGCAGAACGTACAGGACGACGATGCCAACTGCGGCGGCTGCGGCATAAGCTGCGATCTTGCACACGCTACCGCAGCTTGTTCCGGCGTGACCTGTGTTATCTCCGCTTGTGACGATGGCTGGGATGATTGTGACGGCAACGAGAGAAATGGTTGCGAGTCCAGGTTGTCCAGCGATGCTGGCAACTGCGGTCAATGCGGTACGGTGTGCGAATTCGCAAACGCTTCTTCAGTTTGCCAAGAGGGCCAGTGCGCCATTGCTGACTGTGATGATGGTTTCAACGATTGCAATGGTGATCCTGCCGATGGATGCGAATCGAACCCCTTGGAGGACATCGACAACTGCGGTCAGTGCGGCATCGTATGCAGTACCAACCACGCAGACAGCCAGTGCGTAGATGGAACCTGTTTCATGGGTGATTGTGAAGCCGGATATGCAAACTGCAACTACAACAATGCCGACGGGTGTGAGGTTGACACTACCTCGGATGTGGACAATTGCAGTGAATGTGGCCTTGTCTGCAGCATAGATCATGCATCCGCTGCTTGTGCCGATTCAGAGTGCGTTGTCGCGCTGTGCGATGATGGTTGGGGCGACTGCGATGGCGATGGTGCCAATGGTTGTGAGGTGGAGTTGGCAACAGATCCAAACAATTGTGGATCTTGCGGAAGCGCCTGCGATCTTCCCAATGGTACCTCGGAGTGTTCTGGAGGAAGCTGCAAGCTGACTGCCTGCGATGACGGATTCGATGACTGTAACAGTGATGATTCCGATGGTTGCGAGGTGGACATGAACTCGGATGCGAACAACTGTGGTCACTGCGGTATACAGTGTCCATCGGGTCAGAGTTGCGAGCAGGGTGTTTGTGTTTGCGCTGATGCTGATGACGATGGTCATGAAGATGTGACCTGCGGCGGCGACGACTGTGATGACTCCAACGCTGACATCTATCCAGGAGCAGAAGAGACCTGTGACGATCAGGTGGACAATGACTGTGATGGAAACACCGATGAGGGATGCGAGGAGCCTGACACAGGAAATACCGAGGGCGGCGGGTGCGGGTGTGCTTCGTCAAGCCCAAGCTCCAACCCGGGATTGCTCTGGCTGGGTCTTGTCGCTCTCTTTGTAATCCGCAGAAGAAGGTCATAAGCAGTTACGCTTGTCCCCTGGGGAATGAAAGCCCCAGGGGACTTTTCTTTCCTGATCTCCTGCTTTATTCAACGGACGCCAAGGAAATGAGTGTAAAATTTGAGATTATGGTAGAGCGTGAAAAACCCGGCTTGTTGCTGCGGGCTTTTGTGCTGGTGGTTTCGCTGGCAGGTGCTTATGCTGCGCTATATTGGCTTCAGCCTGTTGTCGTACATCACGTAAGACCCTTGCTGAAAACCGATCACAAGGGTTTGTCCTTGTTGCTCAACCACGTCTTTTTTTACAGCCTGCCTTTTGGACTTGTGTGTTTTCTTCTTCGTCAGCTTCTGGTGGAGATGGACATTTTGACGCCTCTGAGGCTGAAGGCCAATTTTGTAAAATCTCTCAATGAGGGCGTGGCAGGTGGCCTGATGGTCATAGGCTTGTTCGTGCTCTTGTGGGTTGCTATGGGAAAGGGATTCAAATTGCACATGGATCCATACTCTGCGGCTGGCAACATGTTTTCAAATTTTTATGAAGAGCTTGCATACAGAGGACTCGTGTTTTCCGGCCTGTTGTTTTCCTTGCGTTGGCGATGGCTTGCTGTTGTGTTGTCAGGTCTTGTGTTTGCCTGCACCCATTCAAGTTATCCCTTGTTTCTGCAAGCAGGGGTAGGTGTGGCCGGTGTGGTTTTTTCTCTTGTGTACCTGCGTACCGGGAGCATCCTGGCTCCATGGATCGCCCACGAGCTGTCGGATGTAATCCTGGACTCCATTTTGAGAATGTAGTTGTTACTACCTCAGCTCATCGATTTGCTCGATGGTGCTTGTGTATAATAATTTTTGATAATCGGTCTTTATTGGTATCATATATAAACCGGAGTTTGCCGAGATGAATCATTTCACCCTGGAGACTTATTTGCTGAATTTTTGAGCGGAAAGTATATGTGTTTTCCCTTATCGATTCACGTCAGAATGTTGAAGACACCCTGCTAAAAAGGTTTGTTAGTAAAATATAGAACAGCGAACGAGGACATTCAGCCGACTCTAAAAGCGGCCGTCGCTGGTGCTGCAGTTCACGCTGGGGGATCTTGCAGCCCAGTTGCCGTCAGCCAGCAGGCAACTGATAAAAAAGATTCTTGCGGAGCTGAAAAAACAAGGCAAGGTCAGCCTTGTCGGCAGGGGCCGTGGCGCTCGATGGAAAGTGATTCCGTAATGCATAACAACTGTAGTTCAGGGAATGGCTACCGGCCCAATGAATGGGCTATTTTTAGGCTACCGGGTCCATGGGCATAGTCAGCTTGGGACATGGAAAGGGTACTTATGGGAGGCGAGTTGGGTCATTTTCCTTGATAAGGGGCCGGGCCGGGATAATAATCGGAATACGAACGAGATTACTTGCAACGTGGGAGAGGGCGCATGAGATCCGTATTTATGGCACTGGAGCGGGGCGGCTTGGCTGCCGCTCTTCTAATTGTTCTACTCGGGCCGGTCCCACCTGCGGTACAAGCGGGCGGGAGCCGACCCATCGTGGCGGTCTTTGAGATTCAGGCACAACGGGTGGGCCTGGAAAAAGACTTGATTCGTTCCCTGACCGAGTACCTTGGTGCGGCCGTTTCGGAGGGAGGGGTTTACCGGATAGTACCACCCGGCAACATCCGCCGGGCCCTGATGGAGAAGACCAAGGAAAGCTACAAAAAGTGCTACGATCAGAAATGCCAGATCGAACTCGGGCGGGAACTCGCCGCCAACAAGTCGCTTTCGACGGCCATCCTGCGCTTCAACAAAACTTGCGTAGTCACCTGTCACATGTACGATCTCAAGACGCAGACCTCGGACGTGTCCGCCAAGGCCAAGGGCGGGTGTGAGGAGGCTGGCCTGATGGAATCCATCGACAAGGTGGCTTCCGAGATCCGCACCTGGGGTTCCGGAGGTTCCACCTCCAAGGAAAAGAAGCGGGTGACGGCGGTCGAGGTCAAGCTACGGGGCGGCGGGGGAGTAGAGTGGGTCCACAGCCAACCTGCGGGTATCGACTTCACCAAGACCGAGGTGACAGTGGCCCAGTACCGCTCCTGCGTGGAGGCGGGAAAGTGCATCAGGCCGCTTACAAAGGATGACAGCAATTACTGCAACTGGGGTCACCCTAATCGTGATAACCATCCCATAAACTGCGTGGACTGGTACCAGGCCAAGGCGTTTTGCGAGTGGGCCGGAGGGAGGCTCCCAACGGAGGACGAGTGGTATGCGGAGGCGTCGAACAGAGGCAATTGGGCGTATCCCTGGGGCGACGATGATGCAAGCTGCAAGTATGCTGTTATGGACGATGGTGGAGATGGATGCGGTAAGGACCGAACCTGGCCAGTATGTTGGAAGCCGAGGGGCAATAGCGTAAGCGGGCTGTGTGACATGAGCGGTAATGTATGGGAGTGGACGTCTTCGTTGTACAGGCCAGGATCGTCCGGCCGCGTTTTGCGCGGGGGGTCGTGGAGCCTTGATGTTCTAGGTTACCTGCGCGCGTCGAGCCGCCTCTGGCACGACCGGGCGTCCGGGAGCAGCTACTACGGTTTCCGGTGTGGGCGGTCGTCCAGGTAATGCGATTCTTGAGTTCTGGTATTCTGTTTTATGAATTCTGGAACGGGATCCAGGGGCAGCGCCCTTATAACAACCGTGGTTCAGGGAATGGCTACCGGCCTAATGAATAGGCTATTTTTAGGCTACCGAGGATAGAGAAGGATGCGGCACCTGGTCAACAGCACCTGGCCAAGGTCTGTTCAAAGGTCATACTCCTTTTTGGGTGTTTGGTAATCCCCTTAATTGCACAGAACCGAAATTTTCAGAAAAAAGTTTTCAGAAGGGCTTTTATGGGGTAATATGCGCATTGGTCGCAATAAATACGTAAATTCCGAGGTAAAATGTGGATAAAAGATTTTTTGACATTAAAAATCCCTGGCGCTCCGGGCTCAAACTTCCTTCCCCTTTGATTCGCAGAGACATCCTAGACCACCTTTCCCAATGGTTGTCCAATGATGAGGTCATGGTCATATACGGTCCCAGGAGAGTTGGCAAGAGCACCTTGTTTCAGTCGATTATCGATGAGCTAATACGGCGGCAATCTGTAACTCCCGATTCTATCTACTTGTTTGATCTCGACACCCTGGATTGCTCGGACGTGCTTGCATCCCCTTCGGCGCTAATCGACTTTATTGGGGTTCCAGATCAAAGAGTTTTTGTTTTCATCGATGAAATCCAAAGGATGCAAAACCCTGGGCTTTTTCTTAAAGGTGTTTTTGATCTTGGACTGCCAATTAAACTTTTCGTCTCTGGATCATCATCCTTGGGCATACGAATGAAGGTTCGTGAATCTCTTTCCGGGCGGAAAAGAGTTGTCAGGTTAGGGGGCCTTAGTTGGACAGAGTTCATGCGTGCGCCGATCACTGGCAAAGATGAAAGAACGTGGCAAAACTACCTGACATACGGTGCTTATCCAGCAGTGGTCCTGGCTCCGAATGTTGCAGAAAAGCGCCGTCTTTTGCTGGAATACCTAGAAAGTTATCTAGATCGTGACATCGATTCGTTTCTGAGAGTCGATCGAATGGATCTGTTCCGGGAGTTTTTGCAGCTTCTTTCCTTTCAATCGGGAAGCCTGGTCAATCTAAATGAGTTTGCTTCCACGATGCAGGTAAGTCGGGACACCTTGCGGCGTTACCTTTCATACCTGGAGGAGACTTTTCTTGTCAGGCGATTGTTGCCCTTTGCCAGAAATCCACGCAAGGAGATTTCCAAGATGCCAAAAGTGTATTTCACGGATTTCGGCTGGTGCAATCTCTTGGGCGCGGGCTTTGGAGATTGGGACACTCGTACAGATCGGGGGGGATTATTGGAGACAGCAGTGGAGCACTGGCTTCGCGATAGTTTTCCTCTCGCGCAGATTCGTTTTTGGCGAACCCAGGCCAAAGCCGAAGTGGATTTTGTTGTGGATGATGGCGGCAGCTTGCACGCCTTTGAAGTAAAGGCAAAGAATCTCAACAAGCCAGGCATTGGACGAGGATTGAGAAGCTTTATCAACAAGTACCAGCCTGAATCTGCAACTGTTATCAACCTCTCCCTGGAGAGTCAGGTGAAGGTGCAAGACATGCAGGTCGAGTTTGTCACTTTCCCGAAATGCATGGAAAATTGATACTCCAGCCAATGCCTGCCTTGCGGATGGCTTCTGTAAGCTCTTGTGGCAAGGGGGCCGTGACATCTATGCCCAGTGCCTCATGCTGCAGCTTCAAAGAATGCAGAGCAGTATGATCGATACCCAGCCTGGACGCAGGGTAAACGGCAGAGGATCCCCCACCATAGAGGGTATCGCCGACTATGGGCAAGCCAAGTTGGGACAGGTGAACTCTTATCTGGTGGGTGCGCCCTGTCTGGGGCCAGGCTTCGACAAGGCTGTGCTCAGGCCCTCTTGCCATGAGCTCAAATCGTGTGTGAGCACTCTTGCCATGGGCAAAGACTCGCATTCCCTTTCTTCCGGGGCGCTTCGGGCCAATGGGAGCGCGGGACTCTTTCTTCTCCCAGTCAGGTCGACCATGAACAAGGGCGAGGTAGCCTCTATGTATGGCGTGTTGGCTGAGCAGGGCCACCAACTGCCTGTGTGTTTGGTCGTCCTTGGCCACCAGCAGCGCGCCGGACGTGCCCGCATCCAGGCGGTGAACTATTCCCGGGCGAAATGGTCCCTCGCAGCCAGAAAGAGACCTGCCCATGCCTCGCAGGGCGTTGGCCACAGTGCCGGCCGGTCGCTTTGGGCCGGGGTACATGGCCATCTTGGGCGGTTTGTTCACTACCATCAGCTTTTCTGTCTCATATAGAACTTCCAGGGGGATTTTTTCGGGCAAAATTGCAGGTTCAGCATCTTGTGCGAGGATCTCCACTTCGTCTCCTGCTTTTTGCCTGGGTGCTCCACAGATAAGAGCGCGACCGTTTATACGAATCCGTCCCTGGCTTGCCAAATTGCGAAATTCCTTGCGAGACAAGTCGAATCGACTGGCAAGAACATGGTCGAGCCTCTGACCTGCTTCGGATGAATCCAGGACAAAAAGACCATACAGGGAAGATTTCTGTTCCATGAGTGTTGGGATAGTACCCCAATCTCCCACCCCCTGGAATCAGATTTTTCAGATCACTTGTGAACTCGAAGCTGTCGGCATTGTGCGAGGGTTCGCTATACTTGGCCATTGGACCTTTGTTTGGACCTGACTCGGATGTCGCGCTTTGCGGGCAAAGATGTATGGTTGTTTTCTCCAAGCTGTGATCCATGGCAATTCGTGTTGATATCGTGCAATGATTCCTATATTCAGGCCAAAGACTGCAGCCTTGTCTATCCTGATGAAATCTGCAAGGTGTATGAGAACGAATACGGCAGGACCGTAGTCTGCGCCAGCAGATAAGTATAGCACATCAAACGGATATTGAAGATTGACCGCAAGGTCTCCCGGTGCTGATACCATTGATCCAAAAGCCCTTGATGTGAGTGGTGGACTGTTTTACTCTTGGGCCTGTTGAAAATTCGTGTTGACCGTGTGGAGGATTGTCGGTCAGCGGGGGTATCACTGTCATGTATTTTACAACACTACAAAATGGACCAAGACGAAATGAAAAACGATCTGGAAGCTAATAAGCAGAATGCCATCAACTTTTACCGTACGGCTTACCTGGGAGAACCCGCTAAAGCTGTCGAAAAGTATGTGGGGGAAGAATACATACAGCATAATCCCCTGGTCGCCGATGGCAAGCTGGCTTTGATTGACTACTTCGAAGAAATGGCAAAAGACTACCCTGATAAAAGTATCGAGTTTGTAAGAGCCGTGGCCGAAGATGATTTGGTTGCGGTTCACACTCACCAGACGTGGCCGGGTGACGAGGAGTACGTGACAATGGATTTCTTCCGTTTTGATGACAACGGAAAAATCGTTGAACATTGGGATTCAATACAGAAGATTCCGACTGAAACAAAAAACGGAAACACTATGTACTAAACAAACACATGACAAAGCCAATTCACCCTGGCATTGATCCGGTTTTGTGGACATTCAAATATGGGCGATAATGCGCTCTGGAGGTCAGCAAGTTTGGAATCAGGCAGGGACAGTGGGCACAAGTAGTCTGAAAAAGCCAAGTTCGGTTTTGTCTGGAAACCAGATAAACAATAGTTAGCACTTGAGGAGATGTTGTGAGTACAATCAAGCATACAGAAAAATTTAATGTCAACCAACCAATAGAAATACTATTTCCATTATTCAGTGCAGAAGGGGAAAAACTATGGGTTCCAGGATGGGATTATGAAAACATCATGGGCTCAACAGATCTTCACGAAGACTATGTTTTTATAACAAAAAACCATGATCATGCATCGACAGATGCCATTTGGTTGGTGAAAAAATATCAGCCAAGACATTACCTGGTACAATTTTATAAGGTAGAGCCAGAAGATAAAGTGGGGATTATCACTGTGCAGTGCACAAAAATCAATGATTCTCAAACTCAGGTAGAAGTTCGATACGAATATATTGGTTTAAGTAGGAAAGGTGATGAATTTATTGAAAGGTTTACATCTTTTCAATATAAAGAATTTATTAGTGAATGGAGTAAGTTGCTTGATAGATATTTTGAGTCAACGTGCTGACAAGTATATGGATGTGCTTGTCAACGACCAGAAACATTGGCAACAGAATGCACGGGATTTATAACTCGCTACACTCCTTGAAAATCAGTGATTCGTGGCCTTATGCATAAGATAAGAACGGAGAAACAATCATGGATACAAAGCAACAAGGTTTTATCATAGCCTATTGCGGTCTTGCCTGCAGTAATTGTGGGATGTATGTGAAAGGAAAATGTGCCGGTTGCCATAGTGAGAAACCAATGAATCGGAATTGCAAAATGAAAGCATGTGCATCTGCACGTCACTATACTACCTGTGCAGATTGTACCGAGTTCGCGAATTTAAAAGACTGCCGTAAACTAAATAATCTGGTTGCAAATTTCTTTGGTTTTATTTTCCGCACAAATCGAATCGGAAATCTGAACAGAATACGTCAAATCGGTATGGATGTGTTTGTCGAAGAGAAACGCAAAGAAGGTAGAGCGTAGGATATGAAATATTTATGTCAACTATTGATAAACCAGCCACGTCCCAAGGAACAATAAGCGATGCAGGCCTTAGTTGCCGAAAGGATACGGCATGAAATTCTGTACAGTTATTAATTGCATGGATGGGCGAGCCCAAATTCCTGTAATCAGGTATCTGCAGAAACGATTCAATGCGGAATATGTAGATTCCATTACTGAAGCTGGGCCAAATCTGATTCTGGCAGAACAGAAAAGTACAACCTTGGTTCAGTCGATTCTTGAAAGACTGAAAATCTCGGTTGAGAAACATAATTCTGTTGGAGTTGCTATTGTTGGCCATCACGATTGTGCTGGAAATCCTTCGCCGCAGGACGATCAGATCATGCACATAAAAAAGGCAACAGGTTTTCTTCGTCAACTATATAAGAACATAGAAATAATAGCATTGTGGGTCGACAATAATTGGGAAGTGCATGAAGTCATTGAAGATAAAGACGGTGGCTAACAAGAATCTGCATCTGAGCGCCATCTCGCTGTGTGCCATTGGCGCCAGTGAGCTTGGTCGTTCGGCTTGAAAGGAAGTCATGATGGATGAGAAAATATATCGCATTGTTATCACTGGAACTACACCAGGCAATTCGCCCCAACAAGTTGCCGCCAATCTTGGTCATCTTTTTAAGACGGATACATCGAAGTTTCAATCATTGATGACTGGCGATAATATTACGATAACCAATAAAGCTGATCGAAAAAAAGCAGATTCTTACAAGGCTGCTTTAGAAAAAGTAGGGTGTAAAGTTCTAATCACACCGGTGTCAACGCAATCGAGCACTGTTCCTGCTATAAAATCTTCTGCCAAGCATGCAGGATTGATATGTCCAAAATGTGGTTATGTGCAAAAACCGACAGATATGCAATCTGAGTCAGTATGTCCAAAATGTGGCATTGTCTACTCAAAGTTTGTAAAGGCGCCAAATAAAAAAAACGCAAAGAGAATGAGGAAAAAAAGTATGTTTCCGCCTCTCGGAAGAATGATACTCACTTTGATGGGAGGCGGAATTGGTGGTGCTTTGTTGGCTTTCTTGGTAAGTGCTTTTTTTGACTTGTCTGGCAATGTACTTTTTATAATATATATTGTCTTTGCTATTGGAATGGTCGGCACAATTAATAAGGCTTGGGATGCAATCGAGAAAGAAGGTTCTGAAAAAAAAGACGACAAATCCGATAATGTTGACGATATAGAAAAAAAATCGAACGGCCATGGAGGAATCATTCTCTTGGTCGGTATGGGTATTCTTTTGATATGCAGCATTGGATTAGGTTATGTTTTACATTGGGTTTATGCTTACAAATGGTGGATTACGATTATAGGCTCTTTAGTCTTCTTCTTTGTCATTTCGTTTATTTTTGTTTTTATTAGCCTGTCTTTTTTGGACTTTGATGGAGAAGGGGAGAATAAGGGAAAGTGAAGGTTCCTTAGCGTCGAAATACGATTTTAATGTTTCGGAATTCAGTAACATTAGAAATCAGGCTGGCGCAGGAACAGGTTCCGCAGGAACAGGTTCCACCCGAGTGGTTACACACATCGATTGCTTGGGTGTACATACCTACAGAATTTTGCTATCCCTAATGTAACTCAATTAGGGGCTTGTAAGAGGTTTTGGGTGTGAAACACCTTGAGCTTGGTCATTGGACCCATGAATGAAAACAACACTGGCAATCCTAATCGTCACATTGATGGTCGAGTGCGCCCCTTAGGTGAACGGAATGCCTGAACTAGACAAAGCACTCGGTCACACAATGACTCCCGCCAAGAAGCTTCAATTTGTCCTGGCCATAATGATCACTATCACGGTCCTCCTTACGCAGTCATGCCGGCTCTTCTCTTCTTATGACAGAGTCGCGGTCTCCGTCAGGCCCGGGCAGTACACCGCCAGGCACGTCTGGCTCGAGCCTACGGGCGCGTACGGAGGCGGGATCTGGTTCCCTGACGAGCTGGAATTGCTCAACGACGCCATTGCCGAGGTGCTGGCTCGACCTGCCTACAGGTTCACCGTGCTGCCCTCGGCAGCCATTCGCCGAGAGTGGGAGCAGATCCGGCTGGGAAAGCTTCCCGGTCGCTCGGGGACCTGTCCAGCGCCACCTCCTCCTTCTCGCCTCACTGCGTACCTATATCGTGGGGCGTCCCAGGTGGAGAGCGATGTACGCTGCAAGGACGGCAAATGTACCCTCAAAGTGCTCGTGAGACGCAACGACCAGCCGAAGGTCTCCTACCACGAGCGGGTCATAGCCAGATATGAGGTGCCCCTACCCCCGGAATCGCCAGCTGCCTGGGCTGCTCAAATCCGTCGGGACGGTCTGACACCCATACCGCCTCCTCCTGATGAGGGATTAAGTGGTTCATTTTTGGTGACAGGTATTGCCGGATTGGGCACCCAAGGAAAGCGGGTCGACGGCATCAATTTCTGGGTCGACAGCCTGACGACCAGCGGGAACTGGGCCTATCGGCTCACCGAGAAGCACTTCCTCCCTGTGGTCAGGGATCTTGCGGCCTGCAAGAAGCCAGGTATGGTCTGGCGCGACTGGTTCGGGCAGCCCTTCTATATCGAGGTCAACCAAGAGGGACTTGTCACCCGCTGTTCGGATGGTCTACCCCAGCGCCTCACTCCGCCCTGGTTCGCATGTCAATGTGACGTACTCTCCCGGCTAAGCTTCAGCCAGGGCGCTTCCGAACGCCGGGCCCGGTTCTCACTCTACGTCTCGCGTCCCTCCGTCCGTCGCAAGGTACGTGCCGACGGCCTGCTGCGTTACGCTTCCCTAGTGGACTTCAAGGCCGATGATCGGTCTGCAATCCTGGGCACCCGCTTCGTCGACTCCGATGCCCTGACTCCCTGTCTCGACGGAGTGATGGATCCCCTGGGAGAGCTAAAAGTCCCTGTCTCCTGGCGCGTGGATGGGCAGGGGCGCGTGTTGAACCTAGCTATCCACTGGCCCGAGGTCCTTCCCTCTGCAGTAACCTCTTGCATGGAGCGGGTCCTGAAGATGGCTCAGTTCAACTGTCCACTATCAAGAGCAGCGCAGGTCAGAGCCAACCTGAAGTTCCAGATCCGTCGGTCCAAGGACGTCAAGCTATTGAAGCCCAGCAAGGTGAAACCCAAGATAGAGGCGCCGTAGTAGAGGGGAGAGCGAATAAGGTTGGGTAATGGTTTGGTCCAGGAAGACATCCGTTTTTCCACATTGGTTAATTATGCTCAGGCTCTTGGCAAAAAACTCCGTCTTGAAGTAGCATGAAACATCAGAGAATAATGGCGTGAATAGGGACGCCAAACTGCGCGCTCGATCTCGCAATCTTTGGAGAAGATAAGAGTTGACGAGTACGTTCGGATTCTATGAGAGTGCAAGCGGCGTGTATTGGAGAGAGAATGCAAGTTGTCTGAAAAAACAAATTTCGGGTTTATCTGGAAACCAGATAAACAATAGTTCGACTAGATAAGCCACATTATAAACAATGGTGAAAACATGAAGACAAAAGAACTTATTGATGAAGCAATATCACTGCCGGTGGAAGAACGAGCCTTGGTGGTAGATTCGCTGTTACGCAGTCTGAACCCGCCAGAATCAGAGATAGACAAGATATGGGCTAAAGA
>JALVPF010000206.1:0-975 GCA_027031935.1 Myxococcales bacterium
AATGAGAGGGCGGGTTTCGTCGAGATGGGCACTGACGAAGCGTGAAAACGGGCCTCATGGATGACCCTGACCTGGAAAGTACCCGAAATAATGTAAACTGATGGCAAGCAGATGGGCAAGTGGGTGAATGTGGTGAAAAAATGCCTCCGTCCCTGTTCTAAAACCCTTGCCAAGGCAATTCATGGGTGATATTCAATAGCGCGGACGGACACTATGGCGACAAAACCGAACAATATAAAGGAGTTTTCACCAGAGCCGGGACTGATCATGATCGTAGGCAATTACGGTTCCGGCAAGACCGAAGTCTCGGTGAACCTGGCCATTCAGTTTAGAGAAAAGGGCTTTGCCGTTCAGCTTGCCGACCTGGATATCGTCAACCCCTATTTCAGAAGCAGACAGGCCAGAGCACTGCTGGAAAAACACGGCATCAGGGTAGTCGTCCCACCTGGACACCAGGCTTGGGCCGATCTACCCATCATCGTTCCTGAAATCCAGGGAATGTTGTCGCCCAAGGCCGACGGGTTCAGGATGTTCGACGTGGGTGGGGACGATGTTGGGGCAAAGCTCATCTCCTCATTTCACCAACGTCTGGGGGACATGCCGTACAACCTGTGGCAAGTCATAAACGCCCGTCGTCCCTTTACGGATACTGTGCAGGGCTGTGTAAAGATGATGCAGTCCATCGAATATGCATCGAGACTCAAGGTCACCGGGTTTATTGCCAACACGCACCTGATTACCGACACCACGCTGGAAACAATAACGGGTGGGCTCGAGCTGGCACTTGATGTAGCCAAGGAGACGGGGCGCGAACTCAAATTCGTTACCGCCATGGGACCGCTGGCCGACGAACCGAAGCTCGAAGAATACGGCGTTCCCATAGTTCGCCTTCATCGTCACATGTTACCCCCATGGATAAAAAAAGAAGATGATTCTGAAAGCAACATGCCGGCTGCCAGACCTATTCCCATAGGC